>JBGTLY010000141.1:0-13235 GCA_041743865.1 Woeseiaceae bacterium | reverse complement strand
CGGCGGCGTCGCCGGCGGTCGCTGCCCGAGCCTGGCAGGACCCTGACTGGAACGCACTGATCAACGAACTCGACCTCAGGGGCGCGGTGCGCATGCTGGCCATCAACTGTGCCTATCTCCGGCGCTCGGGCAGCACCCTGCAATTCACGGCGGATGCCAAGGCAGGACCGGTGCTGAACCGGCAACGCCAGCAGGCGCTGGCCGACGTGCTGTCCGCTTACTACGGAGAGCCGCTGGATGTGCAGATCGACCTCGATACCGGGCCGCCGGCTCCGGATCGCGAAACGCCTGTGCAGCAGGAATCACGCGCAACTGACGAGCGCTACGCAGCGGCACGGAGAGCACTCGAGGCCGATCCCAACGTCAAAGCGTTGAAGAGCCTGTTCGGGGCGGAATTGAAACCGGACACGATAGAACCCTTGAGCCCACGACAATCCGACTGAAGAGGACACTGAATGAAAGGCGGTATCGGCCAACTCATGAAGCAGGCGCAGCAAATGCAGGCGGAAATGAAGAAGGCCCAGGAAGAAATGGCGAAGCTGACGGTGACCGGCGAATCGGGCGGCGGCATGGTTCGAATTACTATGAACGGGCGGCACGAGGTCAAGGCGCTCGACATCGATGACAGCCTTGTGGGTGATGACAAGGAGATGCTGGAAGACCTGTTGGTCGCGGCGTTCAATGACGCCCAGAGGAAGGTGGAACAAACGATACAGGATAAGTTCGCTGGGCTTGCGGGCGGACTCAATCTGCCGCCGGGCATGAAGCTGCCGTTCTGATCCGTGGCGTATTCTCCCCTGTTGACCCGGCTGATCGAATCGCTGCGCTGCATGCCGGGCGTCGGCCAGAAATCGGCTCAACGCATCGCCTTTCACCTGCTGGAGCGTGACCGCGAAGGTGCGCGGCGCATGGCCGGGGCCCTGGCCGAGGCAGCCGACGGTATTGGTCATTGCCGGCGCTGCCGCATGCTGACGGAGCACGAGATCTGTTCGATCTGCGCCGTCAACGGGCGCGATCGAAGCCTGCTCTGCGTGGTGGAATCGCCCGCGGACGTGATGGCCGTCGAGGATGCCACGGGTTTTCGCGGCCTGTATTTCGTGCTCATGGGCCACCTGTCGCCGCTCGATGGCATCGGCCCGGACGAGCTCGGTCTCGATGCCCTGGAAGAGCGCCTGCGCTCGGCAGAAGTCGCCGAACTCATCATCGCCACCAACCCCACCGTCGAGGGCGATGCGACCGCACATTACCTCGCGGAACTCGCGTCTCGTCACAAGGTGCAGGCGAGCCGCATTGCCCATGGCGTCCCGCTCGGCGGCGAACTTGAGTATGTGGACGGCGGCACCTTGTCGCATGCATTTTATGGCCGGCGCGCCGTCGACTGAACGAACGGAGGAATCGACGATGAAAAACTGCCTGTTCTGCAAGATCGTCGCAGGCGACATTCCGGCGAATATTCTGCACGACACCGACGACGCCCTTGCGTTTCGTGATATCGATCCGAAGGCGCCGACCCATGTGCTCGTCATTCCGCGTGAACACATCGCGACCGTTAACGACTTGCGGCCCGCGCACGAAGCCCTTATCGGTAATCTGTTCACGATCGCCCGCAAGATTGCCCGGGACGAGGGCGTCGCGGAATCCGGCTATCGCCTCGTCATGAATTGCGGCAAAGGCGCCGGTCAAAGCGTGTTTCATGTCCACCTGCATCTCCTCGGCGGACGATCCCTGGACTGGCCTCCCGGGTAGCACGAACGTGTGAAAAGGCATGCACCGCCGTCGTTGAGCCATAGGCGTGGACACGGCTTCGCGGTACCCTTTGCCGCGTGATTTCACTCTCCGAGTTTTTTGGCGCGCAAAGTCCGCTCAAGGCGCTGTTGCCCGGCTTTCAGCCCCGTGCAGGACAGGGCTGGATGGCCGAGGCCGTGGCCGAAACGATCGCTGGCCGGGGCAAACTCGTTGTGGAGGCGGGCACCGGTACCGGCAAGACCTTTGCATACCTGCTGCCGGCGCTGGAGAGCGGTGGCAAGACCATCATCAGCACCGGAACCAAAGCACTGCAGGACCAGTTGTTCCACCGCGACCTGCCGCTCCTTGGCCAGGCAGTCGGCCAGCCGGTGCACGCTGCCCTGCTCAAGGGCCGTGCCAACTACCTGTGCCTGCATCGCCTCGAGCAGAGCGGCGATGTCTCGCCAGCGCTCGCCGCCGATATTGCTCGAGTCCGGGAATGGCGGCATCGCACGACGAGCGGCGACCGGGCAGAGCAGGTCGATGTGGCCGAGGATTCGCCGGTCTGGCCCCTCGTGACGTCGACGGTGGACAACTGCCTGGGGCAGCAGTGCACGCTGTACGACGACTGCTTCGTCGTCAAGGCGCGGCGCCAGGCGCAGGAAGCGGCACTGGTGGTCGTCAATCATCACCTCCTTCTGGCCGACCTTGCGATGAAGGAACAGGGATTCGTGGAATTCCTCCCCGACGCAGACGCCATTATCCTGGACGAGGCGCACCAGGTCCCGGATCTGGCAGTGCAATTCTTCGGAATGGCCATCGGCAGCCGTGAGCTTGAGAGGCTCATCGAGGAAACGCGGGCAGCGAGCCTCGGCGTCGCCGGCGCAGAATTTGCCCGCCTCATCGACAATGTCGAAACAGCGTTGCACGAACTGCGGGCGCAGTCGCCGCGGACCGAAGGCCGGCACGAACTCGCCGCGCTGATGCCGGAACTCCTGCCGGCGATCGACACGCTGCGGACGTCGATCGATGCACTGGCCGGCGGACTCAGCGAAGTAGCCGAAGCGGGGCCCGAACTCGACAAACTTAGCCAACAATTCGACGGAGCGGCGAAGCGCCTCGCCATGATCGTCAGCGAGGACAGCTGGGACGGGTTGCGCTGGCTCGAGGTCAACCCACGCAGCCTGCGCCTGAATATCACGCCGCTCGATGTGTCCGCGACGCTCGCCGGGCTCTTCGATCGCGATCAGCAGGCCTGGATTTTCACGTCCGCGACCCTTGCCGTGGGCGAGGATTTCTCGCATTTCAATGCCCGGATGGGACTTGTTGAGGCCCGATCGCTTACCTTTCCGAGCCCTTACGCGGCGGCAGAGAACGGGCTTGTCTACCTGCCCGACGGCTTGCCGGCGCCCTCGGCATTCGGCTACACGGACGAGGTCCTCGCTGCCGTCAGTCCCTTGCTCGAGATGACTGAAGGAGGAGTCTTCCTGCTGTTCACGAGCCACCGTGCGCTGAACCTCGCCCAGGCCTGGTTTCGCGCCCATCGGCAGGTGCTCGCCGGGCGCAGGCTGCTTGCCCAGGGCACGGTGCCGAGGGACGAACTCCTGACGCGCTTTCGCCGGCTGGGCAATGCGGTATTGCTTGGCACCAGCAGTTTCTGGGAGGGTGTCGATGTACGCGGCAAGGCGCTGACCATCGTCGCCATCGACAAGCTTCCCTTCGGCGCACCGTCCGATCCCCTGCTCATGGCCCGCCTCGAACATATTCGCCGCAACGGCGGCAACGGCTTTACCGAGCACCAGCTACCCCAGGCGGTGCTGGCGTTGAAACAGGGCGCAGGCCGGCTGCTCCGCGACGAGCGCGACTACGGGGTCATCGTGCTGTGCGACCCGCGGATTCAGAGCAAGGCCTACGGCCGCTATTTTCTCTCAGCGATGGCGCCCATGCCGGTCACCCACTCACTCGCGGACGTTGCCGGGTTTTTCGCGCGCCACGAAGGCCGGGGTGCCGTCGCGTGAAATTGCTGGCGCTCGATACGTCGTCACTGGCATGCGCGGTCGGGGCCTGTGTGGGGGAACGCGTCGTCGTCCGGCATGCGGAGCGCGAGCGGGAACACACGAAGCTGTTGCTGCCGATGATCCGTGCTGTCCTGGCCGAGACCGGACTCGTGCCTGCCGAACTCGATGCCGTGGTGCTCGGCAATGGTCCCGGTTCGTTCATCGGCATGCGCATCGCGGCATCCGTGGCCGAGGGCATCGCTCTCGCGACCGGCCGGCCGGTCGTGCCGGTCTCTTCGCTCGCCACCGTTGCGATGCAGGCGGGAGGGCCGGGAGACTTCGTCGCGGTGACTCAGGACGCGCACATGGGTGAGGTATCGCTCGGGTTGTACCGCCTTAGCGCAGAGTGCTTCCCCGTCGCGGTGTCGCCGGAGCGGCTCCAGGCAGAAGCGCGAATCGTCGAACTCGACGGTTCCGCACTGGCAGCCGGTGCGGGCTGGCAGCGCTACCCGGGTTTGCTCGCTGCGAATCGCCTGGGAATTGCGCGTTGCAGCGAGGAACTCTATCCGCGGGCGGACGCGTTGCTCCGGCTCGGGAAGCGAGCGTACGAAGAAGGCGGCGCGGTGCCGCCGGAGGCCGTGATGCCCGCTTATTTGCGGCACGAGGTTGCCCGGCGGCCGGCGGACCGGGGCTCGTAACAGTCCTGTAATATGACAATGCTGTAATGCCTGCCCGAACGGCCGGGCAGGGTGCAGGGCCGACGAAAGCAGGTTCAGGTACCGGAATGGCAGCCGCCAAGATACTGATTGTCGAGGACGAAACGCCCATACGCGAAATGATCGCCTTCCACCTCGTGCGCGCCGGTTTCGAAACGCTCGAAGCGGCGGACTGCCGGAGCGCAAGGCAACTGCTCGCGGACGAGCGGCCCGACCTCGCGCTGATCGACTGGATGCTACCCGACATGAGCGGACTCGAGTTGACCCGGATGCTGAAGCGCGACAAGGGCAACGAGGACCTCGGCATCATCATGCTGACCGCCCGGGCCGAAGAGTATGACAAGGTCGCGGGCCTCGAAGGGGGCGCAGACGACTATGTCACGAAGCCTTTTGCGCCCCGGGAACTTATCGCCCGGGTGCAGGCGGTATTGCGGCGTGCGACGGCGACTGCGGAAGAAGAGGTCGTCAACGCGGGCGTGCTCGAACTCGACACCGCGGGCCATCGCGTGACGGCGGACGGCCGCGAGATCAAACTCGGCCCCACTGAATATCGACTGCTTCATTTTTTGATGACCCACGCGGACCGGGTGTACAGCCGGACCCAATTGCTCGATCGTGTGTGGGGCGCCAACGTCTATGTGGAAGAGCGAACTGTCGATGTGCACGTACGGCGGCTTCGCAAGGCACTCACGGACGCTCGGGCCGACAATTACATACAGACTGTGCGCGGCGCCGGCTATCGATTCTCGACGCGGGTCGATCCTTGAATTGATGCCGGAAGCCTCCCGCAAGTTTCTCCTCGGCCTGCTCCTCCTGTTTGTCGCGGGAGGGCTGATTGGCTGGCTGTACGACGCACCGTCGACCGGCATTCTTGGCGCCGCGCTCGTCGCGCTTTTTTGGCAGGTGCGACAGCTCCTTGCCTTCATCCAGGCGACGCGAACCCGGAATTTTGACGCCTTTCGCCAGGGTGAGGGCGTCTGGCAGCAGATTTTTTCAAGTTTTTCCTACCAGCAGGCGCGGGCAGAGCGCCATAAACGCGAATATCGCCAGCTGCTGCGGGAAATTCTCAAGTCGACGGACGCGATGCCCGATGGCGCAGTAATTCTCGACAAGAACAACGAGATTGTCATGTGCAACCGCGCCGCGAAAGCGTTGGCCGGGCTGAAACCAAGAAAGGATCGTGGACAGCGCGTCGACAACATCCTGAGGGATCCGAAGCTTACGCGTCTGTTGCGATCGGGCGATTTCGCCAAGGCAATCGAAATCCCGTCGCCCGTGCGCGACGACGGCTGGCTCAATTGCCGTGTCGTGCCCTACGGTGTTGACCAGAAACTGCTGTTCATGCGTGATGAAACAGAACGTGTCCGGCTTTCGCGTATGCGCCGGGACTTCGTTGCCAACGCATCGCATGAGTTGCGCTCTCCCTTGACTGTGGTTACGGGTTACCTGGACAGTCTCGCCGATGATGACAACATGCCGCGCGAATGGGCGCTGCCCGTCACGCAGATGCAGATCCAGGCGCGGCGAATGAATCGTATCGTTGGCGAGCTCCTCGAATTGTCCCGGCTCGAAAGCAGCGGACCGGCTGACGAGCAGGACATCGTCGATGTGGGCGGGCTACTCGAGTCGGCAAAGCGCGCGCTCCATAAAGCGGGTGAGACAGCAATGATCGAAGTTCGGGCCGAATCGCGGGCGCGATTGCGTGGCAGCGCTAACGAAATCGAATCCCTGGTTATGAACCTGGTGTCGAATGCCGTGAGGCACACGCCGGTCGACGGTAAAATTTCGCTGCGCTGGGTGTCGGACGAGACCGGTGCAAAACTCAGCGTTGCAGATACCGGGGAAGGGATCGACCCTGAACACCTGCCCCGGGTGACCGAACGCTTCTTCCGGGTCGACCGGGGGCGGTCACGCGACGACGGCGGTGTGGGGCTCGGCCTCGCGATCGTCAAACATGTGCTCACGCGTCACGACGGTCGACTGGAGATCGTAAGCGAACGGGGCAGGGGCAGTACGTTCACCTGCCACCTCCCGGCGAGCCGCGTCGTCATCCGCCCGCCGATACCGCTGACCGGCGAGGCGCGGAAAGGCTGACTTTGGGCGAAGGCCGGCGCTGTTTTTTTGGTCACGATTCTGTAAAGTGCGCGCTGGCTGTCATAATTCTGCAACATAACTGACACAAAAGTGACTTGCGGGATCGGTAACGTGGCGTTCACATTTCCCTAACCCCATCGAAATGACAAGGTTTCATGCGCCACGTTACGAAGGTCTGTTGTTGCCTGCTGGCAACCCTTTGGGAACCGGGTTTTGCCGGGACGCCCGACTTGCAGGACGATATTGAATTCCAGGGCGACTTCCGCCTGCGGTATGAATCGATCGATCCGGAGGGCGGCCCTGGTGTCGACCGCAGCCGTTACAGGGTCCGGTTTGGCGCCGGGCTGCCGCTCTACGATGACCTGAGAGTCGTCCTGTCGCTCGCGACGGCCGCGGACAATCCCATATCCCGGAATGTCACATTCGGCGGCAACGAGGTCGACGACAGTTTCGGCGTCGATCTGGCTTACGCCGAATGGCAGGCCTCCGATGCCCTCGAGGTACTTGTCGGCAAGATGACGAACCCCATGATTCATCCCGGTCGTGCCCAGCTCCTCTACGACAATGACCTGAATCCGGGCGGGATCGCGAGCGTGTTCGCCACCGGGCCGTGGTTCGTTAATGGCGGCGCCTTCCAGGTCGAGAGCCGGGCGTCGGATAATACCTACCTCTACCACGTCCAGGCAGGCGCCGGGCTAACGCTGCCGCAAGATGCGAGTTTGACGCTCGGGGCCGGTTACCTGGAGTACACGAATACCGTCGGTGTACAGCCGTTCGTCTTCGGCCTGCCGGCAGGCAATACCGTCGATTCGGCCGGCAACTACGTGTTCGACTATGCCAACGCCGAGGTATTTGCCGAACTCGAAGCACGTCTCGCGGGCTGGCCCATACGGGTTTTCGCCCACTACACCGAGAACGTCGATGTCAGTCGAGAAGAGTCCGCGTATGCGCTCGGACTGCAGTTCGGCAAAGCCTCGAAACAGGGCACTGCGCAGGCGGACTGGCACTACAAGGACGTCGAAGCCGACGCCGTCCTCGGGTCCTTCACCGAGTCCGACTTTGGCGGCGGCGGCACGGACGTCAAAGGACACGTACTCCGCGCCCGGTATATGCTGCGCGAGCGCGTGTCGGTCTCCGGCACGCTGTTCCTGAACGAGATCCACGAATTGGCGGGCGACGAGATCGACTACAGGCGCCTGCAACTCGACCTCGAATTCAAATTCGACTGATACTGTACGGTATAGCGAAAAAGTGCTTATATGTCACAGACATGACACCTTGTCCATGTTCTACTGATGGATCAGAACCTGCCGGTACGAACGATGCAAGCATCAGACCTTACGGACCACATTTCGAGACGCTTCAACAAGGAACTCGAGGACCTGCGCAACATGGTCCTGTCCATGAGCGGGGTCGTGGAAACACAGCTCTCGCGGGCCATCGCAGCGATCGTCAGCGGCGACAGCGAGCTTGGCCTCAAGGTCGCGAACGATGACTACAAAGTCAACAAGCTGGAAGTTGCCATCGACGAGGAGTGCAGCCGGATACTCGCCACGAGGGCGCCTGCGGCCAGCGACCTGCGCCTCCTCATGGCTGTCATCAAGACGATTACGGACCTCGAGCGCATTGGAGACGAGGCTGAAAAAATCGGCTATCTCGCGTCCAAGCTGGCCGAGATGGATCGCCCTCCCGATTCATACCGCGAACTGAAGAATCTCGGCACGCACGTCTCGCACATGCTGCGTGACGCGATGAACGCATTCGCGCGCCTGGACGTGGGTGAAGCCACGGATGTCGTGCTCGAAGACGAACGCGTCGACGACGAATATGATCTGATCACGCGCCAGTGCATCACGTTCATGATGGAAGATCCCCGCAGCATCCGGCGAGTGATGAACGTGACCTGGGCCGCCCGGTCGCTCGAGCGTATCGGCGATCACGCAAAAAATATCTGCGAGTACGTCATCTACATGGTGGAAGGCAAGGATGTGCGCCACACGGTGATCGGCGAGGACGACTTCCCCTCGGCCGACTGATCATCATGACTCTTCCGAACCGGCGGGCCCTGAACCTTGCAGGCTTCATCGTGTGTGCCGGCCTGCTCGGCTATGCCCTGTATGCCGAGCATGTGCTGTTTTACATCCCGTGTCCCTTGTGCATTTTGCAAAGAGTTGCCGTCATTCTGCTCGGCATCGTGTTCCTCGCTGCCGCACTGCACGATCCCGCCGGGCGCGGCCGTCAAGTGTACGTTGCGCTTCTTTTGCTGACCGGCCTTTTCGGCACCGTTGTGGCGGGATGGCACGTCTGGAAGCAACAGCAGCCGCCCGACCCGTTTGCGTCGTGTGGCGCCGGACTGGACTACATGCTCGAGACCTTGCCGTTTCGCCGCGTCGTCGAACTCGTGTTCACCGGCCCCGGTGACTGCGCATCCGTCGACTGGGAGCTGCTCGGGCTGTCGATGCCGGCTTGGGTGCTGATCGCAATTGCGGGACTGACTGCGGCCGGCATCCGGAATAACCTGCGTCACTGAGCGGGCAGGGCGTCAATCCTCCGACTGTACGTCCGGCAACAGTTCCTCCATGACGCGCTCATACATGCGCGAGAGCAGGGCAACGTCCTCCAGGCGGACATGCTCGTTCACCTTGTGGATGGACGCATTGAGGGGCCCGAGCTCAACGACGTCGACTCCGGCAGGTGCAATGAAACGACCATCCGATGTCCCCCCACCGGTCGACAGCACCGGCACGGTACCGGTTTCCGCGTGCACGGCGGCACTGACGGCGTCGATGAGTACACCCGGCCTCGTAAGGAACGGTTCGCCCGACAGATGCCATTCGATCCGGTACTCGATACCGTGCGCATCGATTATCTCGTGAACGCGTTGCTGTAGGCGCGCATAGGTCCACTCGGTGCAGTAACGGAAGTTGAATCGGGCGCTGAGTTCCGCCGGTGTGACGTTTACCGCGCCACCGTTCGATTCGATCCTGACGAACTGGAAGCTCGTCGGGGGAAACCACTCATTGCCCTGGTCCCACTCCGTGGCATAGAGCTCGGCAAGCACCGGGGCGAAGCGCCGGATCGGGTTGTCGGCGAGCTGGGGATAGGCGACATGCCCCTGCACCCCATGCACGGTGAGCGTCCCGCTCAGCGAGCCGCGTCGGCCGATGCGCAGCAGGTCCCCGAGTGCCTGTCCACTGGAGGGTTCGCCGATGACACACCAGTCCAGTTGCTCGCCGCGTCCCGTCAGGGTTTCCATTACCTTCAGGGTACCGTCTCGGGCGCGGCCTTCCTCGTCGCTCGTGATCAACAGTGCCAGGCTGCCGGCATGATCCGGGTGGTCGCGAACGAATCGCTCGACGGCGACGATCATCGCCGCGAGGCCCGCCTTCATGTCAGCGGCCCCGCGGCCATAAAGCAGTCCTCCATCGATTACCGGTTCGAAGGGGTCCGTGACCCACTCCTCGAGCGCACCCGGCGGCACGACGTCCGTGTGCCCTGCGAAGCAAAGCACCGGCGATGCCGCGCCGCGCCGCGCCCAAAGATTCGTTACCTCGCCGAAGGGGAGCGTCTCGCAGTCGAAGCCCGCGGCCGCGAGCCGCTCGGCCAGCAGGTGCTGGCAACCGGCGTCGCTCGGGGTAATGGATTTCCGGCGCACGAGCTGGCACAACAGATTGGTTACGTCCTCTTCCAAACTGGGCGAAGTGGGGCTTGTCATAAGATCCTGGAAAGGGTCCGTAAATCTATGAAAAGGATCGGATATCGCTGCTGCGGACACCGGCGGCGACGTAGCCCGCGCGACGCGTTGCTGCAACATTCCGGTAACAATATGCCGGTAAGCTTCCAGCCCTGAAGCCCAATCGGGGCCAGGAGGAATCGTGGCAAAGAAAAGCACAGCGGCACTATGGCTGGCAAGCGTGATACTGGCCGGCGCCGGCACCGCCGCCGCTCAGTCCGCGCGCGACTACATCTACATCGTCGGGTCGTCCACGGTCTACCCGTTTGCGACAGTGGTCGCGGAGCGTTTCGGCCGCAGCAGCAATTTCAGGACACCGAAAGTCGAATCGACCGGTTCGGGCGGCGGCATCAAGCTCTTCTGCGACGGTGTCGGCGTTGATTATCCCGACATTGCCAATTCATCGAGGGCAATCAAGAAAAGCGAAATCGCCGCCTGCGCTGCGAACGGCGTCGACGAAGTCATCGAGGTCAAGATCGGCTACGATGGCATCGTACTCGCGAACGACCTGGAGGCGCCGACGATGGCCTTGAGCCGTCGCGACGTGTTCCTGGCGCTCGCCAAACAGGTTCCGGACGGCGACGGCAAGCTGATTGCAAATCCGTACACGACCTGGCAAGCAGTGAATCCCGAACTGCCGGACTACCCGATCGAGGTGCTCGGGCCGCCACCGACATCCGGGACGCGAGATGCCTTTGTTGAACTCGCCATGGAAGGAGGCTGCAACACCTTCCCGTGGATTGCAGCCTTTTCCTCATCCGATGAGGGCCGGTTCAGGACCCTCTGCCATACGATACGGGAAGACGGCGCGTTCGTTGAAGCCGGTGAAAACGACAATCTCATCGTTCAGAAGCTCGGGGCCAATCCCGGCGCCCTCGGCATATTTGGCTTCAGCTTTCTCGACCAGAACGCCGAGAAGGTCAAGGGCGCCGCGGTCGACGGCGTGCTGCCCACGTTCGAAGCGATTGCCGACGGGAGTTATCTCGTGGCGCGACCCCTGTATTTCTATGTGAAAAAGGCTCACGTGGACGTCATTCCCGGTTTGAAGGAATACCTGACGGAGTTCACGAGCGAACGCGCGTGGGGTGATGAAGGTTACTTGTCAGACCGTGGCCTGATACCGTTGCCGGAGGAGGAGCGGGAACAGGTTGCCACGAATGTTCGCGAGTTGAACCCTTTGTCCGCCGCGAGCCACTAGTTCCGCAGTACCGTGAAGATTACCGGCGGCGGCCGAAGGCCGCCGCCGTCTGTTGACGCAGCGAACAGACGGATTCATGCAAAACACGACTTTGCTCCTGTTGCTCGGCGGAATGGCGCTCATGGCGTTTTATTTCGGCCGAGGCCGCTCGCTGTCGCTGGTCGGCGGGGCAAGGCGGAGTGCGAACCTGCATTCGCTTCCGGGATACTACGGGTATTTTGCGGTCGTATGGTGCCTGCTCCCGGCACTCGCGCTGATGCTGGTGTGGGTGCTCGTGGAACCGCGCATCATCGTTTCGATGGTGATCGACAGTTTGCCCGGCGACAGCCGGGACCTGTCCCCGGGACGACTCAACCTTCTCGTCAATAACATTCAGAACCTTGCCGCCGGCGACGCCATCTCGGGCGACTCGGACAGTGCACTGCGGGAAGCGGCGGAGCGTTACAAAGGTTACCAGCGGAACAGCCGGTGGATGCTCGCCGGTCTCGTGCTCGGCGTCGGTGCGTTAGGCTCGGTCTTTGCATGGCGCCGCATCCGGCCGGAACTGCGTGCACGCAATCGTGTCGAGCGGGTCATCGAATGCCTCCTGATCGGCGCGTCGAGCATCGCGATCCTGACGACGATCGGTATCGTGCTGTCGGTGCTGTTCGAAGCGATTCGATTTTTTCAGAAAGTGCCACTCACGGAATTCCTGTTCGGACTCAACTGGAGTCCGCAGACCGCGATACGCGCGGACCAGGTCGGTTCGTCCGGCAGCTTCGGCGCCGTACCCCTGTTCACCGGTACACTGCTGATCACGGCCATTGCGATGTTCGTTGCCGTGCCGATAGGGCTCATGACGGCGATCTACCTCGCGGAATACGCACCCGCGCGCGTGCGCTCGGTGGCCAAACCCTTGCTCGAGATCCTCGCCGGCAAACCGACCGTCGTGTACGGATTTTTTGCGGCACTGACCGTGGCTCCCTGGGTCCGGCGGGCCGGTGAATCGATAGGATTCGAGGTGGCCTCGGAAAGCGCGCTTGCCGCGGGGCTGGTCATGGGCATCATGATCATCCCGCTGGTTTCGTCGCTCGCCGACGACGCAATCCACGCTGTGCCGGTCGCGATGCGGGACGGTGCTCTCGGCCTCGGCTCGACACGCTCGGAGACAATGACGAGGGTCATACTTCCGGCGGCATTGCCGGGCATCGTCGGCGGCATCCTGCTGGCGGTTTCCCGTGCGATCGGCGAGACGATGATCGTCGTAATGGCGGCCGGACTCGCGGCGAACCTCACGGCAAACCCGTTCGAGGCTGTAACCACCGTGACGGTGCAGATCGTCACTCTGCTGGTCGGTGACCAGGAATTCGACAGCGCCAAAACGCTGGCCGCCTTTGCGCTCGGCCTGGTGCTCTTTATCGTGACACTGTGCCTCAACATCATCGGCCTGAGCGTTGTGCGCAAGTACCGAGAACAATATGAGTAGCCGCGTCCGCGACGAACAGCGTTTGACACGGCATAAGGTCGAGGCAGGCCTCAGGCGGAGGCACCGGCGCGAGCGGCTGTTCAAGGGCTCCGGCATTTTCGCCACGGCGATCGGCATCGTGTTCCTCGTCGTCTTTTTTTACAGCCTCGTCGCCAAGGGCGCGTCGGCATTCGTGCAGACTAACATCCTGCTCGACGTCGAATTCGATCGCAGCGTGCTGGCGCCGGACGGCACGCTCGATCTCGACTACGCGGATTTCGATGCCGTTGTGCGGGACGCACTCCGGGACCTGTTTCCGGAGGTCAGC
>JBGTLY010000140.1:0-5110 GCA_041743865.1 Woeseiaceae bacterium | reverse complement strand
CGTCGGCGTCGACTACGCGGGCGAGGATGCGGCGCGGCCGTACCGCTTCCGCGGCGCGCCGGACGACCGCAGGAGCGGGTCATGCGCGCGCATCCGACCATAGGCCATGCCCGCGAATCAGCCGTAGGAGCGGGCCATGCCCGCGAATCAGCCGTAGGAGCGGGCCATGCCCGCGATCCGGCCGCAGGGCCGTGCCACACTCGATATCGCGGCCATGGGCCGCTCCTACATACCGATATACTGCGTGCATGGTTGGCATCAACGAACTCGCAGCGCTGATCCGCGGAGCCGGAACGGTGACCGTCCTCACCGGCGCGGGGGTCAGTACCGCCTCCGGCATCCCGTGTTACCGCGACCGACACGGCGACTGGCAACATCCCGCGCCCGTGCAGTTCGCCGACTTCGTCACCCGCGACACCGTACGGCGACGCTACTGGGCACGCAGTTTTGCCGGTTGGAACCGCCTCGCCGGCGCAGCGCCGAACCTGGCGCATCGCTCGCTGGCCGGGATGGAGGTCGCAGGCGTGCTGGACACCATAATCACGCAGAACGTCGACGGGCTGCACCAGCGTGCCGGTACACAGCGCATCGTGGACCTGCATGGCCGGCTCGACCGAGTCGTCTGCCTGGACTGCGGTTTTTCGGTCGAACGCCAGGACTGGCAGGACCGCTTGCTCAGCTTGAATCCCGATTTCCACGCGCGTGTCATGCAGGTCAATCCCGACGGCGACGCCGAGCTCGCGGACGGGGATGTGCAGCCGTTCGATGTGCCGGCGTGCCATGCATGCGGGGGCATCGTGAAGCCCGACGTCGTTTTCTTCGGGGAGGCGGTGCCCGCCGATCGCGTGGCGGCGGCGATGGGTGCGGTGGAGCGGGCGGGTGCGTTGCTCGTCGCCGGGTCGTCGCTGATGGTGTATTCCGGCCTGCGTTTCGTCCGCCAGGCCGTTGAACTTGGCAAACCGGTCGCCATCGTCAACCAGGGCCGTACACGGGGCGACGATGTGGCCGCGCTTCGGATCGACGCGGATTGCGGTGAATTACTGCGTGACGTCCACCGTGTACTGCGCGGTCTTGCAGAGGCCCGTGCCTGACGACCGGGGTCCCGCCTCTATTCCGACAGGGCCTGCCAGGTCGTCTCGATTGAATCGTCCACTGTGCCGTCGCCGTCGAGGTCGATATCGATGCGCACGTTGACGCTGTCGACAGCGACCAGTCGCGCGCTCGAGTCGTCACCGGACACCAACAACTCGCCGGTGTAGGGGTAGTCGACGTCCTCGCCCTCGAATGCAACCGGTGTCGAGTACGAGACCGCCCCGGGCAACCGACTGCTGTCGAGCGTGCCGATGGCGGACAACGTGTAGGGTGCCGGGTGCTGACCGGCGTCGACGGTCCGGGTGCTCTCGTAGTTCAGAAGCGTTTCCGTCGCCGAGTTCCCGTCGACCGTTATGGAGCTGCCACTGACGGCCGCTGAAACGTACGGCGCCGCAAGCGTGTTGAGTGTCACGGTCACATCGCCATTGCTGTTTTGCACGTCAGCCGCGTTTGCGACCTGGAAATCCGTGAGTACGAGCGTCATGGTCAGCTCGTAGAGCCCGGCGAAGAAGTCGCCCGAAAATGCGTCGATGGACATCTCCATCAGGCCGTCGATGACCTCGCCGAGGCCGTCGTCGCAGCCGTCGGCGTCGACGTTGATGTTGTCGCCGGCAGTCAGTGTCGTCGGGTCGGCAAGATCGCCGGAGAGCGTGATCGAGCCCGACACCTGGCAGGGCAGTGTGTCGGGGCCGAAGGGAATTTTCTGCAGCAGGAAGCCGAAGGCGCGGGTCGATGGCAAGCCTTCGGGCTTGGCCGAACCGCCTGGTTTGGTCGTCACGATCCCGGACGTCCCCGCGAGGTCGGCAAAGCCCGCGCTGCTGTTCGCGGCCTGCCAGGAGCCGGCAGCCGCTGCCTCTGCATTCGATGCGGTTATGGGAAAGCGCAAGGACACCGGTGCCTGCGGACCGTCATCGTCGTCGCCCCCGCCGCCGCAGGCACACAGTGCGAGGCACGAAAGAAGTACGTAGTTCTGTCTGGTTGTCATGGCCGGTCTCCCGGTCTGTCGATCCGAACAGTCT
This sequence comes from Woeseiaceae bacterium, assembly GCA_041743865.1. GTDB lineage: Bacteria > Pseudomonadota > Gammaproteobacteria > Steroidobacterales > Woeseiaceae > UBA1847. The sequence continues at coordinate 2,999 of JBGTLY010000140.1, read as the reverse complement.
ACGCACGCGCAGCGGCAGGGCCGTGACGGCCCTCACACTCCGTCCTCAGGGGCCGCCGAATGCGTAGGTGTCCATGCTGAGGACGCCGTGTTCGTAGCTGTGATGCACGCGGCTGCCGGCCACTGCACCGCCCGCCGCGCCGAGCGCGGCAAGCAGCGGCATAAAGTGCTCTTCGGTCGGGTGGTTTTCATGCGCGTAAGGCGCCGTGGCGCGATAGTCGAGCAGTGCTTCGACATCCCCGGCGGCGACCCGGTCGGCCAGCCAGTCATTGAAGGCGGCCACCCACCCGGGGGTCGGATTGCCCGGTGCTGAACGAAAGTAGTGACCAAGGTTGTGGGTGGCGCTGCCGGACCCGACGATCATGACGGCGCGCTCCCGCAGCGGAGCCAGTGATGCGCCGAGTGCGAGGTGCCAGTCCGCGCCCCGCGCGGGATCGATCGATACCTGCACCACGGGGACATCGGCATCCGGGTACATGAGGACGAGCGGAACCCACGCGCCGTGATCGAGGCCGCGCAGAGGGTCGAGTCCGGCGGTGATACCGTGCGAAGCGAATAGCGCCACGATCTCGTCTGCCAGTTCCGGATGCCCGGGTGCCGGGTAGTGCATTTCGTGCAGCACTTGCGGGAATCCGCCGAAATCATGGATCGTCACAGGACGCCGTCCGCTGGTCACGGACAGCACCGGTGATTCGTAGTGCGCCGACAGGACGACGATTGCCCGGGGCCTCCCGAGCGCCCGCCCGTAATCTTTGAGAAATGCGTGCGCCGCGCTGCCGTCGATGGCCAGCGTCGGCGCGCCGTGCGAGATGAACAAGGCGGGGAAAGCCGCCTGCGCCCGGGAGGATTGCACCTTACTCTTCAGTTCCATCGTTCCAGGACCCGAAGGCCGCGTCGCCTCGTTCGCGGCCGAAGTCGACAGGGGTGATCGTACCGCAGGGGACGAGACAGGTTCGTCCTCGTATAATCGCCGCTCGCTTCGCAGGTCCTTCGTCCATGTCGTACAACCCGACCTCATGAGTGCATCCGGCACCCGCGCGCTGGTCGTGGGCGGTGGCATTGTCGGCCTCGCCTGCGCCTGGTACCTCCGGAAAGAGGGACTCACCGTCAGTGTCATCGACGCGGGACGGATGGGCGGTGCCTGTTCGCAGGGCAATTGCGGTCTCGTGTGTCCGGGTCACGTGCTGCCGCTCACGATGCCCGGCGCAGCGGCTACCGCGTTCCGGTCACTGTTCGATTCACGCGCGGCGTTTCGCGTCCGGCTGCAGTGGCGTGCCGACCTCTACCGCTGGTTCTGGAAGTTCGCCCGGCGCTGCAATATGACGCGCGCGCTCGAGGCGGCTAGCGTGTTACAGCGCATCCTGGACGCCTCGGCTGAGGAATACCGACAGCTCATGCGCGAAGAAGCGCTCGAGGCTGAATACCGCGAGACGGGTACCCTCTACGTTTTCCGCACTCTGGCTGCCCTCCGGCATTTTGCAGCGGCGGACATCGTTCCACTCGAGCGCTTCGGCGTTCGCACCCGGAGGCTCGCCGCCGACGAACTCGCGCACTTCGATGCGAGCCTGCGCCCGGGGCTTGCCGGCGGCTTCCTGTTCGAGGATGACGCGACCGTGAACCCTGGCCGATTGTGCCGGCGCTGGGCGGACCGGCTCGCCGAGCGGGGCGTCCGCCTGCACGAGTACCAGGCGATGAAGGGCCTCCGGCAAAGCGGCGGGCGCATCACGGGCATCGTGACGGACGCCGGCACGCTCGAGGCGGAACACTATGTTTTTGCGCTCGGCGCGTGGAGCCGCCAGCTGGGCCATGAACTCAACATCAATCTCCCCGTGGAGCCCGGCAAAGGTTACTCGATCATGCTGGACCGGCCGACGCCGTGCCCCGGCCTGCCGATGCTGTTTCCGGAATCGCGGGTGGTCGCCACGCCCTTCGCCGACGGGATGCGCCTGGGCTCGATGATGGAATTCGCAGGCTTCGATCGATCCCTGCCGATGGAGCGCCTGCAACAGCTCGTCGACAGTGCCGCGCCCTACATCGCGCTGCCCGCGAGGCGCGCATGGCGCGAACCCTGGTTTGGCTGGCGTCCCATGACCTGGGACAGCCTGCCGGTGATCGGACGCCCGCGTGGCGTCGGGAACGCGATCATCGCGACGGGCCATAACATGCTGGGCACGACGCTCGCGCCAGCGACCGGCCGCCTGGTCGCTGATTTCGTGATGGAACGCCGACCGTTCATTGACCCGACGGCCTACTCACCCGACCGCTTCTGATCCCGGTGCCGCGGCCCGCGCGGAGACAAGGTCGACAGCCGCCTCGATGGCCTCGAGCCGCGACGCGAAACGCGTCGATTCACGAACGCTGTCGAGGGCTCCGAGCTGGTGCAGGACCCGGGCCACCGCGAGCTGCATGCCGACCACGAACACGTCCTGGCCGGACTCGTGTGCGCGTTCGATGATCTGCTCCAGCGTGAGGGCGGTACTGCCGTCGATGCCGGGGACGTCAGTCACATCGATGATGAGCACGTCGACCGGTCGTACCGATACGATGCGTTTCATCATCTCGTTCGCCGCGCCGAAACTCATGGAGCCGGACAGGTGCAGGATTGCTGCACGGCCCTGGCAACGCCGGAACGCGGCGGTCTCGATTGGGTCCAGCAATGCGTCGTTGCCGTCGTCGACAATGGTGCTGATAGACCGCACCTGCAAATCCGCCATGGTCTTCACGAACATGAGGCTCGCAAGCACAAAGCCTGCCGCGACCGCGGTCACGACGTCGACGAACACGGTGAGCACCAGCACGAGCAGCATCAGTACCTGGTCCGCACGCGGCGTACGGTGCAGGCGCCTGAGGAACCGCCAGTCGATGACGTCGATACCGACCTTGAGCAGGATGCCAGCCAGCGCCGCGTGCGGAACGAAACTCACAGCGGGTCCGAGCCCCAGCACGATGACCAGCAGGATCACGGCGTGGATCGCGCCGGACAGTGGCGTGCGGCCGCCC
>JBGTLY010000139.1:0-20474 GCA_041743865.1 Woeseiaceae bacterium | reverse complement strand
ACGCGAGCTGGGTTTAGAACGTCGTGAGACAGTTCGGTCCCTATCTGCCGTGGGCGTTGGAAATTTGAGAAGAGCTGCTCCTAGTACGAGAGGACCGGAGTGGACGTATCTCTGGTGTTCCGGTTGTCACGCCAGTGGCATTGCCGGGTAGCTATATACGGACAGGATAACCGCTGAAAGCATCTAAGCGGGAAGCCCCCTTCAAGATTAGATTTCCCTGGAGCCTCGAGCTCCCTGAAGAGCCCTCGAAGACTACGAGGTTGATAGGCTGGGTGTGGAAGTTCAGTAATGGATGAAGCTAACCAGTACTAATTGCTCGTGCGGCTTGGTCATATAACACCAAAACGCTATTGCGACATGTAACAAACGCGACAACGCGTCAGAAAGATTTCCAGGTTGTTTTTAATTCAGGAGAAGAATGGGGTCAGAGTACATTTTCTGCTTCTTTCTTGATTAGGAATGAGGCAGAAAATGTACTCTGACCCCATTCTTTCCAACCGGTTTGCCTGGCGGCAATAGCGAGCGGGAACCACCCGATCCCATTCCGAACTCGGAAGTGAAAACGCTCAGCGCCGATGGTAGTGTGGGGTCTCCCCATGTGAGAGTAGGACACCGCCAGGCTTTAGTTTGAAAAGCCGCATCCGTCTGGGTGCGGCTTTTCTTTTTGGTGCGTTCGAAACGTCCTCGAAGCCGGCCGAACCGCGCCCGTCGTCAACCTATGCGGGACCCGGGGCGGGGATAACCCAGCACGTCCCGCAAGCCGGGAGCCGCGTAGTTCACGAGGCGCTTTTGCACGTCCGGGAGCTCCGCCGGAAGGTCGGGAATGCCGCCCGCGAGATTTTCGCGAGCCGTACCGCTTTGCGTACGGTCGGAGCCTATCCGCACTCGCTCCTGCCAGTCGGCCGGTAAGCTTTCAAAGCCACACACCGTGCATAGTCGTTCAAAGTATGACAAGGCGGCCGGCGTATCGATGTTATTCACGTGGCGCACGCTTTGTTGTGGATGCCGAAAATCATCATGTTTAGCACCTCATCGACTGACACGTTGCCGCCTTTTAGGTGCTCCAATGCGCCCTGAAACGTATCGGAGAGAAAGAAGCGCGCACGCGCGAGGACCCAGTCATACGGGTCTCTCACCTGCACAATGTGATGCACCCTGTGCAGCGCAATGGCCGCCTCATCGGAAAACAGCAGGTGGCCCCAGCTGAGTTTAGGCGGCTGTCCCGAGAATGCCGTCAGGTGCTGGCGGAGGATCGCGTGCTGGATGAATGACTGGTGATATTGAGCCTCGACTGCCACGAACATGCGCAGAACGTTGCGTAGCAGGTGGGTACCACACTTGGGCACACTGTTGAGAAATACGGGCTGTCGGAGCGCCTGCTGAAGGAATTCCGTATTGCGCTTGTTGAGATTGTCCTGTTTTGCGACGATTCGGGGCATATGAAATCCAATACGGGTCGGGCGCAACACCGCTGAAGGATCATACAACGCATCAGGCCGGCGATGCTGCCCCTGGAATCCGAATCGCGCGTGAATCCGGGCGCTTTGTTATGGCCGCTGCGTATAGGGCGCATGAAACAGGGAATGCACTTGGACGAAGCTCGCAGAGTCCTCATCGTCGGCGGCGGATCGACCGGCGGGATGGCGGCGGCCTACCTGAATGCCGCTTTGAATTTCGGCGGGCGAAAGCTGGCCACTATCAGTGTAGTCGAATCGCCGGATGTCCCGCGCATCGGCGTGGGGGAGGCCACCATTCCCAGCATCAACCATTTGCTGGCAGTGATCGGCATCGACGAACTGGACTTTATGCGCCGCGTCGACGGGACATACAAGCAATCCATCCGGTTCGTCAACTGGATGCACGGCTCGACGTCTCCATGGCGTTCTAGGGGTTCTGTCGCCGCGATCCGTCCAGGACTGATAGAGCAGCTCCGGAACCGAGGCTGTTGCCGTGCAATTCCGCGCGCGTCCCGGAATGCTATGAGGGGCGAAACGCCACGAGGCGCTGCTGGTTTTCATCCCAGAGGGCGAGCGGCACCGATCGAAAGCTCTGCCGCAACGTGAGGCGGTTGATATTCCTTAGCCACGGGTGATTTCTAAGAACTTCCGGAAGCCGGTACGACGGGATGCGGCTGGCCAGGTGATGCACGTGATGCACCCCGATGTTGGCGGTGAACCAGCGCGGCACCCGGGGCAGATCATAGTAAGAGCTGCCGCGCAGGGCGGCCCCCGGGAAGGTCCACTCGTCGTTGGACGCCCAGTCGGTTTTCTCGAACTGGTGCTGTACATAGAACAGCCAGATGCCTGTCGACCCGGCGAGCAATGTGATCGGCAGTTGCACGAGCAGGAATGGACCGGCACCCACCAGCCATATCATTCCTGTGACGAGTGCAATGACCGCCAGGTTGGTGCCCATCGTGCTCAGCCAGGGCATCCGACCCGCGCGCATAAACCCCACGGGCAGGCGGTGCTGCAGCAGAAACACGTAAGCGGGACCGACGCCGAACAGAACGGCCGGATGCCGGTACAGGCGGTACCGAAGCCGCCGCAGCGGCGACAGCGCGCTGTAGTCGCGCACTGTCAGCGTATCGATGCCGCCGATTTGCAAACGATCGAGGTTGCCTGAGCTTGCATGGTGCAGAGCATGGGAATGGCGCCAAAAGTCGTAGGGCGTCAGGGTCATTACGCCGATGACGCGGCCAACCCAGTCATTGACATGGCGGGAGCGAAAGAACGATCCATGGCCGCAGTCATGCTGGATTATGAACAAGCGCATGAGAAAAGCCGCGGCGGGTACGGCAAACAGCAGGCCGGCCCAATGGCCGGCGCTCACGGCTGCCCATGTCAGCCCCCAGAAAAAAAAGAAGGGAATTGCCGTGACCACGAGTTCAAACACACTACGCGCCAGGCGTGGCGTGCGGTACTGGCGAAGCGCGCATAGCAAATCCCGCAGCTCGGCGGTATCCGGCATCAGTGCCTTCATTTCATTTCAGCGCGGATCATTGATGTCAGACCTTGCGAGAAGCAACGAGCGCCAGGCGTCGGGTTCTCCCGGACATGAATGTTGCGAGTCTACGGAAGATATCTGTCCTGTACTGCGGCTGTCGGTGTGCTACCGCACACTTGTGACTGGATAGTGCAGAGCAAGTGCAGACGCGCACAAGGCGGGCATCAGAAGCGGTAGGTAACGCCCGCGAACGTCTCCAACTGCCAGAGCACGCGACCCTCGATGCGGAATGCACAAACGCCGCCACTGTCCGAGACGCAAAACAGTGCCGAGTCCGTGTCCACGAGAGTGCCGATTCCGCGCGCCTCGAGGCGGAGTCCCCACCGCTCGTCGGTGAAGAACTGGAAGCCTGTTCCGATGGAGAATGACCAGTACGTCTCGCTGCCGAGCGTCGCAACATCAGGGGAGATGTACGTCCCGCCGAAGCCTGCCGAGAGGTATGGACGAACCCTGTCGCCATTGCCGCGATAAGTACCGCCGATCTGCAAGTAATTGAGGTCGAGGTCGGTTTCCGCCGAGAGACCGGGCACCATTGCGGTATCTGCAGAGGTGGACTGTTGGGCGTAGTAGACCTCCCATTGAGTATTTCTCTTGTCCCGGCCATTCAGAATCATGCCGAAGCTCGAGCTGTCGTCGAGATCGACAGTAATATCACTGTCAACGTTCTCGAACTCCCCGCCAAAGTGGTAGCCGAGCGTCGGGGTCAGTTCAAAGCGGTACCCGGGTGTCTCGGCGCGGACGAGACCCGGCGTCGTCACGGCCGCGAGTAGGGCCAGGATTACGCCCGGGGCCGTGTATTTGGGAAGCTGTCGCTGCGATAGCATCATTGTTGCTCCGTGGCCGAGTCGTATACGACTTTGCCGTTAAACAGGGTGAGCGTTACCTTTGTCTTGCCAATATCGCTTTCACGGCCGCTGTCAGCCAACTCGACGATATTCTGGCTCAGTGCAATCAGGTCGGCCTTCTTGCCGGCTTCGAGGCTGCCGACCTGATCCAGGTGACCAAACAATTCTGCCCCGTTTCGCGTGAAAGCTGCAATTGCCGAATGTATATCCAGTCGTTGGTCTTCGTTCAGTACGATCTCCCCGTCGCTGCGGTATACGGCCTGCTGGAGGCTGGCGAACGGAATCGGGTCCCGGCCGCCGACCGGTGCGTCGCTGCCGTGCACCGCTTTTCCGCCAAAAGACTCGATGCTTCGGGCGGGGTAGACGTTCTGCATATAGTAACCATCGGGGTCGTAGAGGTTCGCAGCCCCGTCGACCTCGTCGATGAAGGGCATGACCATCATGTCGTAGTCGACCCCCGGCGTTGCCCATACGAACGTGAAAACGACGAAGATGCCGAGCTCTCCAATACGCTTCTGGTCGTCCGGGTGCGCTATCTGCACGTGCGCGAGGCTCTGCGTCGTGCCATTCCGGTCGGCGACCGCCTTGACCTTGCCGAGTTCGTCCACCGCGACACGGACGCCCTTATCCGCGAGTGCATGAACATGCACGTGAAACCCTGCCTCGGTGGCTTTGCGGATATACGTTCTTAAATACTCTTCCTCATGCTCCAGCACCCCGGCTTGCGGCACGCACTGGCGGGGATGGAACCCGTACTCACTGATGAATACCTCAAGGCGAGGTACATCAACCCAGGTATCCGGGTCTTCGCGGACGCGACGGCAAACATCGCGCTCCGGGTCGACATAGCCGACCACGTCGAAGCTTCCGTCCTCGACGCTGCCGCTGAATATCGGCTGCCGGAAGACATCAAGCATTGCCGCGACAGGCAGTGTCGGCGGGGAGGTGAGGGGGTTTCCCTCCAGCACGGCATCTGCGAACAGCTTGACAGCGTCGGCTGAGACAAATTCGTAGGACCGATACTTGTCGCGAAGGCCCGAAAGCATCGCGAGATGCGCGTCGATGTCCTCCAGGTTCTCGGTAGGGGGTTCGACCAGTGCTGCGCGCAGGCGGAAGCTCATTTCGCCGCGCTCCTCGAGGCCGCCGAATGCCGCGAGCGTTTCCGGCGTCACGATCGCGTCCTGGATCGACGTGATGCCATTCGCCGCCAGTTTCGACGCGACCCCGGACAAAACGCTATCCAGGTCGCCTCTCATGCCCAGCATATCCTCGAACCAGGCGCTGCGAAGCAGCTTGCGCGCGTCCTCGTTGATCCCCCCGGTCGGTTGGCCATTCGCATCAGTTGCAACCATGGGTTTATAGCGTGAATAGGTCGACTCGAGCGACTCGGCGTCCATGGGAATCACGTTGCCTTGGTCATCGCGCGCCAGCGCAAGCGCGAGGCTGTTGGCAGCGCCATGGTGGCCGTCATCGCCATAGAGGAATACAGGATGTTCGATCGACACGGCGTCGAGCGCGGCCCGTACATTCGGCAAGTCGGCACTCGGCTGATTGCCCTGCGAGAATGCCCATTGCAGGACGATGAGCCATTCGCCGGGCGGAATGTCGAAGTCACGGATACACTGCTTCAGGACCGGAACCAAAGCCTCGAAGGAAAACGCTTCCGAGCCGAGATCGCACATCGATGGTTCGACGATCCCGAGTGCATGGATGTGCATGTCATGCAAGCCGGGCATCAGCATCGCACCTTGCATATCGCGCAGTGTCGTGTCGGCGCTGACGTACTTGGACGCCCCGTCCGTAGAACCCACATAGATGATGCGGTCGCCGCGAACCGCGAGCGCTTCAGCTACTGACCGCGTGTCGTCGGCTGTATAGACGTAGGCATTGGTCAGGACGAGGTCTGCGGCCGGATCGTGGTCCGGGGCGTCGCAAGCCGCGAGCAAAGCGAGACAGGTCACGATCAGGCGTTTCGGGACAGGGGTCGTCAAGGCGGCGCTCCGACGGGAGTGGATGTGCCGCCTACTGTATCGGACCGGCGGCGGAAGGCTATCCCGAAACGATCCTGCAACCGGAATTCGTCGGGTTTTTATACAAGATGGGTTGCCGCCTGCACAACCTGGACCGCAAAGGCGATAGTTTTCAGCGCTTTAGCCGCACTGGCAAAGTTCTTGCATCGACGTTTTGCAGCAACCGCTCATGGGGCACCGAGCGGGCTGTTGAGTACGGCTTTCGGCGTCGAAAACCGGCGGCTTTTTTGGGCACGGACAGCCAATCCACACTACAGGGAACACTCCAGTGACAACCTCGATAGGGAAGGCCCGGGACTCGATCCCGGCAACAGGGTGGGCGTTAGCCGCACCGTCTACGCAGTTGGCATTCACCGTCGCTTTCGGCCTGTTACTCCTGGCAACAACGGCCGGGGCGCAGGTTGACTTCGAAGACGTTTCGGAAGAGGCCGGGCTGAGTGGGTTCACCGAGAGTTGGGGAGTGGCAATCGGTGACCTCAACAGGGACAACTGCCTGGATATTTTCCACAACGGCCATCGCGACTACCCGCGTGTCTATCGCAATACCTGTACGGGAACGTTCGAGGACATCGCCTACGAGATGGACGATGGTTCCTGGATCGAATTGCCCACGGATGACAAGCACGGGGCAACTTTCGGAGATTATGACAACGACGGCGACGATGACCTGTTCATCGGCGTCAGCGTAACCGGCAGTGGCCAGATGTGGGTCAACCAGGGTGATGGCACTTTCCTTGAACGCGCGAGCCAGCTGAATCTGACGCAGGATTTCGCTGCACGCGTCGCCGGCTTCATCGATTTCAACAATGACGGCAAGCTGGATACATTCCAGATGGGCTTGAGTCCTGGCACTTACTTCCGCTACCAGAACTCTCTCGGTTCATTCTCCACCCAGCTAGGCACCGGCCATGACTGCAACGACGAAGACATCAACTTCGCGCACCTCATGGATATCGACAATAACGGAAGCCTGGAGCTTCTCTGTGTCCAACGCGGGCAGTGGCCATATCTGGCCTACGACATTACGACGATTCCCTTCGTCAATGTTACGGACCAGTTGCCGTCCCTTGGCAATGTGAACTCAACGATCGTCGGTGACTTCGACGGCGATCTCCGCACCGACGTCCTGATGATTCGCGGCTCTACACGGCCGACCTATACCGCCATGGCCGGGAACAATCGCGTCGAGAGCTGGATTGCGCGAAATGACGGCGATCCGCCCAACTACGGTTTTAACTTCCAGACCGGCGGTTCCATCACGATGACAGTCTGGAACCGCGACCTCAGTCGCAACGAATCGCCGTTCGTCGTGAATCTCAACCAGGGGCAGTCGGGTTGCAACGGCAATGCCAACGTCGACTACCAGGTCTGTGCGACATGGAACGGCGGCCAGAGCCGCTGGGACGTGGCGCTGCCCGACGAAGGGCAGGCCTATATCGTCATCGACTCGACACAAGCCATCACGAATCTCAACCAGGTCGGGCTGAGCAGCCGGGATCTCCCGATAGCGCCGCGCATGTACCGGAACACCGCAGGCGGGTTCGTCTATAACGCTTCGGGCCTGAATGCCCCGGTTAACTGTGGCGGGGGTACGACGGCAGATTTCGACAACGACATGGACCTCGACATCTACCTCACCTGCGGGCGGGGCTCGGAGAACGTTTCCAACCGGATGTTGATCAACCAGGGCAACGGTAACTTTGTCCTCGATAACTCGAGCGGTGCAGAGGGACCGGTGGGTGTCGGCTTCGACTACGGTGTCGCGGAAAACGCGGTATTCGTCGACTACGACCTCGATGGTTTCGTCGACATTTTTGCGACCAACGGGCTCCTTTTCTATCCGTGGGGCATCGGTGGTCCGGACACGTTGCTTCGAAACCAAGGCAACTCGAATCACTGGCTCCAGCTCAAGTTGCAGGGTGTTACGTCCAACCGCGACGGGCTCGGGGCAAAAGTCTATGTCACCGCCGGCGGCAAGACCCAGGTTCGCGTCCAGGATGGCGGTTATACGCGCTGGGCGCAGAACCAGCCGTGGCAGCACTTCGGCCTCGCCGGCAACCAGTCCGCAAACGTACAGATCGTCTGGCCGTCGGGCCAGGTGGACAATCACAACGGTGTTTCGGCCGATTCCCTTTACATCGCCACGGAGGGCGGCAGCCTCGCGCCCATTAACCAGAGCTCGCCCGTATTTACCACGTTGAAGCCGGGCGACGAATGCGGCGAACCGCCCTACAATCTCGATTACGGCCCGGTAACGTTCCTCTGGCGTGACTGCGGCACGGACACCTGGCATTTTCGCGCCAAGGGTGGTCGGCATGAAGAAGCCGTACTTCGCACCCAGGGTGAGGTGATTGCCGATGCGCCGTTCAGCGGCGTCAGCGGATTCGGACTCGCCGGCGGCGATTCGGTAGGCGCCGGTCCGGCGACGGAGCTCAATTTCAACGTCGGCGTGCGCTTTACGCAGGACAAGGGCTTCGATTTCAGCACCAGCGGCCAAAACAATGCCTGTTTCGATTTCTCCCGCCAGGACATTCGTAACCTGATCGTTGGCGCGAGCGGCAAGCGCATCCAGCCGCCGTTCGATCTGGTTACGCTGTATAACTGTAACGAGCCCCCGCCGCCCGAACTCTCGATCTCCGATGAGACCGGGAATGAAAACGCAGGCACGCTCAGCTTCACGGTGTCGCTGTCGGCGGCGGCTTCGGACGATGTGAATTTCACGGTCTCCACCGTTGAAGGCACGGCGTTGGTGGCGGACGGTGATTTCACACCGCTCGTGTTCAGCGCGGGCACGATACCCCTTGGCGATCTGTCCACCACCGTCGTGGTCGACATCGGCAGCGACCTCGTGGCCGAACCGGACGAGACTTTCTCTGTGGTGCTCGTCGATTCGACCAATTCATTCATTCAGGACGATACGGGGGTCGGCACGATCATCAATGATGACGGTCCGGTACCGACGCTATCGATCGCCGATGCCGAAGCTTTCGAGGACAACGGTCCCCTGGTTTTCGTGGTATCACTGAGCCATGCTTCCGCAGCGAACGTCACGTTTAATGCGGCGACGCTGGGCCAGACAGCCACCTTCGCGAGCGGCGACTATGCCGGGTTTACCGGCCAGCCCTACGTCATACCTGCGGGCGACGTTTCGGTGCTTATCAACCTGGGACTTCGCGTCGATGCCCAAGTGGAAGCGGACGAAACCGTGCTGCTCAACCTTTCAAATTTTAGCAGCAACGTTATCGTTACGGACGGCTCGGCTGTGGGAACGATCCTCAACGATGATTTCGCCGGTGTTCCAAACCTGACGATCAGCGATGCTTCGGCTAACGAGGATTCCGGCTTGCTCAGCTTCACGGTTTCGCTGACGCAAGTAGCTGCCTCGAACGTCACGTTCACGGCGACGACCACGAACGGCACGGCCACGGTCGCAAATGCTGACTACACGGCGCTCTCCGCGCAGGCCGGCGTCATAACCTCCGGCAGCTTATCCACCACGGTGAATGTAGCTATCGGCATCGACAGCCAGAACGAGCCCAATGAGACATTCACCGTCACCATAGGCAACGTGACCGGAGCGAACCTTGCAGACGGAACTGCTACCGGGACCATCGTCAACGACGACACGGCGCCGCCGGTTTTATCGATCTCCGATGCTTCGGCTGACGAAGATACGGGTACACTCAGCTTTACCGTTTCGCTGAGCGGGCCCGCGACAGGCAACGTGAGCTTCACGGCATCGACTTCAAATGGCACGGCGACCGTCGGCGGTGGCGATTACACCGCACTGGTCTCGGTTCCCGGCACCATCACGATCGGCAACCTGTCAACGACGATCAACGTATCGATCGGTGTCGACGATGATGTCGAACCGGACGAGACCTTCACTGTCTCGCTGGCAAACCTGACTGGTCTTGCGGAATTCGGCGACACCGTTGCAACCGGGACTATCGTCAACGACGATTCGTCCGGTCCAGTGGAAGTACCGGTTACCATGTGGATCGTCCAGCAGGGTGGCGTCACGACGTCGGGCAACCGGATTTCGTTCGATAGTTCGACGACGACCGGATGGAACAGCCAGGCCTACTCCGTGCCGTTCTCGGATATGGGCTTTACTGACGCTTTCGAAGTTCGCTTCGAGATCGTGGGTAACCCGGCCGGGACTCTTTGGGTGGTCGGGCTTGGCGTCACCGAGAGTGGCACGGCTCGGACGGATATCGATTACGGCTTCCGCAATTCGGGCGGCACCCTCGAAGTCCGTGAATCCGGGGAATGGCGGACTAACGCCGGCACGCTGAACAACGGGGACGTGATCTCGATCTTCGTCGACAACGGCACGCTGGATTACCGGCTTAACGGCACGCCGGTGTACACGACTACCTACACCGGATCTCCGCCGTTCTATGTCGATTCGGCATTCAAGGACGGTGTGATCGCGATCGACGTAACCGCGTTTGGTGACACCGGTCCGGTTGATCCGCCGGACGCCGATGCCATCGTGGATTGGGTCAACGCCGCCGGGGGCGTCACGTCAAACGCCAACGACCTGTCGTTCTCCGGTACGCCCAGCAACTGGACGAGCACGATCAATTCCGTAAGCCTGTCCTCACTTGGCGCGGGGGACAATTACACGGTCAGCTGGACGATAGATTCCAATCCCTCCGGCACCGTCTGGTATGTCGGGCTCGGTGTCAATGAGACTGGACCGGAGCGCACCGATATCGAACACGCCCTCCGCAGTACCAACGGCGCCCTCGAGGTACGCGAGAGCGGCCTCTGGCGTACCAGCAACGGTTCACTCACGATCGGGGATGTCCTCTCCATCCGGGTGAACGGCACCATGCTCGATTATCAGCTGAACGGCGTTACGTTCTTTTCGTCGCCGATCAGCGGTACGGAGGACTACTATATCGACACGGCCTTCAAGAGCGGCGCAATCGATCTGGGCACATTCACCCTGACGCAATAAACCGCGACAGCTGCGCAACGAAAAGAACCCCCGGCCTTTCAGAGGCCGGGGGTTCTTTTTTTTAGCGCCAGGCCCTGGTGAACCTAGTACACCAGGCCCGCGTCGATCCATTGGCGGGTGTCGTTGACACCGACAGTAACGCAGTGGGCATTTCCGCTGCTGTCCGCATTGCTGTCTTTACCCGCGTCGCTGCCTGCCTTCCGTTGAGTAAAGCTCGCACCGTTCGGTGCCACGAACCGGATGAGGTAGCCCCCGGAGGACAAGTTGTCAAAAAGGTACGAGCCATTACCCGATGTCGTCGTGCTCGCGAGTAAGATTCCGTTGCACTCGCGGAGCTGGACGGTGACGCCGCCGACGCCTGACTCTCCGTTGTCCTGGATGCCGTCGCCGTCTGAATCACGCCAGACGTAGTCGCCGATCGCCGCATTGCCTGAAGTCGGGGGATCGGGATCAGGCTCGGGATCGGGCCCCGTCTGGCCGTCCTCACGCACCAGGACGATGCCGTCATAAGGCGGAAGCGTGACCGACGTTACGCGGGCGCCGTTGTTGACTGTCGGGTCCTGCGTACCGCTGATGCGCCGGAGACCGCTCCCCACCTGGATCGTGCGGGATTGAGCCGTTGCATTGGATAGCGCAACGCCGTGCTCGAAGTCTCGCCTGAAGACGTTAGCATCACCTTCGAACAGGTATACGGAGTCGAACCAGAGTTCCGTGTTTTCACCGCCTACTATGAACTTCAGGCGTGTCGAGGAAGTCGATGTCGGGTTCAAGGTCACGACATACCGGCGCCAGTTGGGCCCGATCGCGACGGGAAACGAATCATTGCCAAGAGAAATCTTGAGTTCCCGTATATCGGATGCGCGCGCGGAGAATGCAAGAGTGTAGGGCACATTGCGCGTGACATTGACTTGCTCGCCATTCACCGAAGCGCCGAATTCACCGCCCGACGTGGAATTAAGGCGAGAGACGTACATTGCCCCGGATCCGTCCATGGTATTGGAGCTTACACGACTGATCGACACGTTCTTGGAATCCCAACCTGTCAGATTGCTGTCGAAAGTGTTGTTGCCAATCATGCTCCTGGACGCTGTGAAGTCTGCGTCGGCGTAAACACGTTTGAAGGGACCGAGAGGCTTCCCGAGCCAACCGCGATGCTCGTGGATCGCGCTCACGTTGCTCTTGCTGATGGCCTTGCCGAAATTCGCAGAGCCGGGACGTACGTCCACGGCGAACTCGTCCCACCAAGGGTCCGGCGTGAGTGCGGAATGGGTACCGAAGTATCCGCCTTGTATAAGTGCGGTCGTCAATGCCAGGCGAAAGGGCGCGTTCGAGGGAACATTGTTCGAGTCACCAGGATAAAACTTCGTCGGCGTCTTTGTCAGGTTCGTCACCAGCGCCGGTCCGTTCGATCGCTCCTGTGAATTGAACAGGTAGCCGGCGATCATCGATGACAGCTTTTCGTAGACAGGATTTGGCGTGAAATCACCATTACCGTAATCCAGCCAGTTTTCCATCTGCAGTCCATGAGCCGAATCGAAGCCGCGACCATGATGTACGCCTACGAGTACGTAGTAGCCCGTCAACTGGTTCTTTACGCGCGCGTAAAAGTCGTCGAGGCCGTCGCCCAGCCAGTTCTCTCCATTCGGGCCCACCGCATCATCGACCACCAGATTATTGTCCGCATCGACTTCGTAGCGGGTATATTCATTGTAGAAATCAGCATCGAAAAGGATGCCGGCGATATTGGCCGAGGTCCGCGTGCCATTGTTGTAGCGGTCGAGGTTCCGTCCGAGCCACTCTGCGTAGAACTGTGGAAAGGTCCGGTTGCTGGCATCGCGGGGGGACTGCGTCGACATGTTGAACGCCCAAAGCTTCGGATCGGTTCCCTGCCCGAGTACATGCTGGGAGACGATGGCGCCGCTTGGATGGTTTACGCTACTGGATTTGTAGCCGCGCTGCACCTCGATGGTGTTCGCCGATCGATTCACTGACACGACCCGTGCGTGTTCGGCGTTGTTGAACGAACCTGCCGGTGCGTCGTATATCACGACGTATTGCCCGGCATCGATTCTCGATGCATTTTCGACAGCAAGCGACGTCGCACTTGCCCCGATGCTTTGACGAAGTCGTGTGCCGCTACGGTACAACCAATGTCCCGCGTAGATGCCGCACCCGGCCGAACTCGGTCCACCCTGGCTGGAGGCCGTCGTCGCCTCGAAGGCAACACCGCCGGAGATTACGCAATGGCTGTAGTTGTACGATTGGTAGGCTCGACCTGAGATATGCCGCAGCGCCATGGTATCGGCCGAATACTGTTGCTGGATCCGTTCGATTGATGAAAAGTGCGTGCCGTGGGCGGTGATCAACTGGTATTTGGAATACGCTTCGACACTGCCGCCAAACATTTCATGGGAGTGCACGCGGGGATAATCGTGCTGTAGGGGCGGTACGCTGCCATCGGTCTGCGGTGTCCTTCCGCTGTTCGCGTCATTGAGGTAAGGATGTTCGGCAGCTGCCGGTGCCGACATTAGGACGAGCGAAGCAGCTGCGCACCATCCAATGGTGCGCATGAGTTTGCATGTAGTCACTGATTTCTCCGAGTGCAATTTCGTTTACAAAAAGAGAGAGAAAAGCTTCACCGTTACCTGTCACGGTCACGCTATGCGTGAGTGAAGCTACAAATGCACAAGACGGTTGCAACGCTTGCTCCCGAAAACGCACAACACGCCGCCCAAGCGTGCGTCGGAGGTGGCGAGAATCGTTACTAAAGTTACTACGTTCCCCGGTTCCCGCCTTCCCACCGCGCCATAATGGCATCGTCATTCCGTTTGTCACCTGTCGCCGATTTGCGACGCACTTGTCCGCGTTTAGCGACATTGTGTGTCTGAGTGATGTGCTCGAATAATGATCAACGACGACATCGGACGGAGTTTCGGATGTAAGGCTCCATCGTGCGCGGAACCGCATCACATTTCCAAACCACCAACCTTTTCCCGGCGTGAGCACGGCGCGCGGTTTACCCGGCGGAATTTGCGCGAGGTCAGGGCACTTTCCGCTGCAGATCAGCAAGACCTCGCCTGAGATTAGGTTCGTAAGCTGTTCTTTTTGCATACCTTGGCTCCGCCGTGTTCTCGACGTACCGCCGCACAGAGCTGGCCCGTGATCGCGACGAGGGAATTTTTGCGACAATTCGGGTCAAGAGGTCTGCGAGCGCTGCTCTGGCCGTCATCCGAACGCAAAGCGCCGCTGCGACTAAGAAAGCCAAGATAGAAAAAATACAAGGGCCCGAAAGCCCTGGGGAGCGGATCCATGCGACGTACCAGCATCTCGGCGGGGTGTGTTCTCCGTGCGTGCCTGCAGCAAATGCGCAAGCGGTCAATGGCGGCACTGGTTGTCGTCGTATCAGTGACAAGCCTTTCCAGTGTTGCGATAGGAAACCCGGGACTCGCGACTCGCCCGCTTAACGATTGTGTCGCCCCCGAACGTCCGGCCGTGGATGCGAATGTCGATGTCGAAATTGTGGCAACTCAAAACGGCGCATGGCCTGTCGAGATGCTGCGAGCGCCGGGCGATCCGACACGCTGGTACGTCGCGGACCGAAGTGGCTACGTCGCGATCTACCAGGACGGTCCGACACTTACGAGAACCGGAACACTGCTCGACATTTCCGGACAGGTCGAACGTGTGCTCGGCGGACGGGAGTGGAACGAAATGGGACTGCTCGGAATGGCGTTCCACCCCGACTTCGCCTCAAATGGGGAATTTTTCCTTTACTACAGCGCGGATGGTACCGGCGGTATGCCTCTCGAAGCCCGCCTTTCGCGTTTTACAAGTCTCGATGGCGGTGCAACGGCAAATCCGAACAGCGAGGAGGTCATTCTTCGCGTCCCGCGCGACAAGCAATGGCACTGGGGCGGACGTCCGACCTTCGGTAATGATGGGTACCTGTACATGTCGCTCGGTGACGGCGGCACGCATCACAATGCCCAGAACCTGAACAACATTAACGGAAAGTTTCTTCGCATCGACGTGGATGGCGGCGCGCCCTATGCCATCCCGAATGACAATCCATTTGCAGCCGGTGGGGGCCGACCGGAAATTTTTGCCTGGGGTTTTCGCAATCCATGGCGCTGGAGTTTCGATTCGCTCACGGGCGAGATATGGGAAGGAGATGTCGGGCCCAGCGATCGCGAGGAGGTCAACAAGATCGTAAAGGGCGGAAATTACGGGTGGAGCCTTTTCCAGGGCACGCTTTGTCAGTTCTCTACAACCTGCAACTACACGGGACTTGTGCTCCCGGTGCTCGAGTACTCGCACGACTCATCCCAGGAGATAAGCGGCGACGCCGTCATCGGGGGCTTCGTCTATCGCGGTTCGAATATGCCGGGCTTTTACGGGAAGTACGTCTTTGGAGATACGAACGGCAAGTTGTTTTCGTTCGATCCCGCGACAAATGGACCAACCGAATTGATCGCCACATCGAACAGATTCATTCTGTCTTTCGCTGAAAGTTCTTTCGACCGCGAGCTCTACGCACTGTCGCCCGGTGCCATCCTGCGCCTAGTGCAGTCCGCAGGCAGCGAACCGAACAACTTCCCCACGATGCTGTCATCGAGCGCGTGCGTCCAGGGCGGCAATGCAACCGAGCCGGCGACAGGTCTCATACCCTACTCAGTGAACGTCGAACTTTGGTCGGACGGCGCGACCAAGCGCCGCTGGATGGGTGTACCAAACGATGCAGAGGTACATATCAATTCGGACGGGGACTTCGGGTTCCCGGCCGGCACAGTGCTCGTCAAGGAGTTCAGTCTGAGCGGCCTGCCGATCGAAACGCGCTGGATGGTGCGGCATGCCGACGGACAGTGGGCGGGATACACCTTCGAATGGAACGCCGGCGGAACGGACGCATCCCTCGTGCCTCCCGAAGGGCTGCAGAAGCAAATCGGCGGTGTGCTGTGGACGTATCCCAGCCGCAGTCAGTGCTTGAGTTGCCATACGGAGGCGGCGGGACGCTCGCTGGGCCCTGAAATCGCCCAGCTCAACAGCGACATTTTTTATCCCCAGTCGGGGCTGACCGGTAACCAGCTCGAAACGCTGGAATTCATCGGGATGCTCGATGGTCCGTTGCCGGAAGCTCCTGCCAATCTCGACCGGCTTCCCTTGATTGATGAGGCAGGCACCGGCCTGGAAGAACGCGCACGGGCCTACCTGCACGCAAATTGTGCCATGTGCCACCGTCCCAACGGCCCCGGGCAGGGGGGCGAAGATTTCCGCTACTGGCTGCCGACGAGCCAGATCGGCGCGATTAACGAGGAACCGACCCAGGGAGACCTCGGGATTGCGGGCGCCAGGCTCATTACGCCCGGGACGCCGGGCACATCGATATTGCTCCAGCGCATGTTGACGCTCAACCCGACACACCGGATGCCGCCTCTCGCTACGTCCATTGTCGATACGGCCGGCACACAGCTGGTGGCGAACTGGATTGCGTCCATGCCCCAATCGGACATCGTGGAGATCCTTGCAGCGACGTGGAACAACGCCGCCCAGACCCTGCTCGTCGAGGCGTCCTCGGATCTCGGTGATTCGGTTTCGCTCAGCGCCTTCACCAAGAGCAACGGCGTGTTGACACTGCTCGGCCCGTTGGCATGGCAATCCCTCGCCGGTCGACACGTTGCGTCGTTTGCCGGCGTCTCGGTGGAGCCCGCCTGCGTCGCGGTATCGAGCATCGGCGGCGGCTACGATGAGATCGCCGTTGCGGGTAGCTGTTCGGCCGGCGGTGGGGGTGACCCGGAAGAGATTCCGCTGACCGCGTGGCTTCCTGGCGCCGGCGGCGTATCCGCCGTGTCGAACCGGGTCAGCTACAACGGCGCAGGCGGACAGTGGAATGCGAATTCCATCACCTCCGCAAACTTCTCAACGCTCGGCATCAGCCAGCCATTTGAAGTCCAGTTCACCATTGATACCGAGCCCGCCGGCACAACCTGGATCGTCGGCCTCGGGGTAACGGAGGGTTCGCTGAACTGGCGGGACGTTGATTTCGGCCTCCGAAGTTCTGACGGATCTCTCCGCATCTACGAGAACGGCGTGTACGTCAATTTCGGACCTGATCTCGCTGTAGGCGACGTACTGTCGCTCTACGTCAATGCCGGCGTCATCGAGTACAGGTTGAACGGGCTAACGGTGCATACCAGCAGCTATTCGGGCATGCCGGCATTTTACGTCGACAGTTCGTTCAGATCCGGCGCCGTATCGATAAGCGTTTCGGTTTTCGCAGTGACCGGCGATCCGCCGGACCCGGACACGATACCGATCAGCACCTGGTTCGGCGCAACGGCCGGCGTTACGGACACGGATAACGACCTTCAGTATGCGGGAACACCGCAAAACTGGATCTCGACCATCAATTCCGCGCCGCTGTCCCTGCTCGGGGCGACGAACGACTACAGCGCTTCGTGGACTATCGGCAGCAACCCTGCAGGCACAACCTGGGTTGCCGGATTCGGGGTCAGTGAGACGGATTCGGGCTGGCGCGATGTCGAGTACGGATTGCGAAGCTCCAATGGCCTCCTGACCGTGTATGTGAACGGCAGCTATGCGGCCGGCGGTGGCCCCCTGTCCGCGGGCGACGAGTTATCGATTGCGGTGTCCGGAACGCTGCTCGAGTTCCGCGTGAACGGCGTGCCAATACATTCACGAACAATCAGCGGGAGCGAGGACTTTTACATCGACAGCAGCTTCAAGAGCGGGGCTATCGTTCTTGAGAATTTCGTGTTGCGCGATTTCTGACAGATTGCCGGCGCTGAACGCACCGCCTGAGAGGGCGAGGCGTCAGCGTCGGCACACGGTGTCACCCGGTGTGCAGGGCCCACAATGCATCGTTGTCGACCTTCGCAACGAGATCGTTGAGCAACTCGTCGTAACAAGCTCTTGCCTCCCGTACGCGCTGGAGCGATCCGAGTTCCCGGAACGATCCCACCGCGCAGGCTTTCTCAGATGCATACTGTAGCCGGCTGTATAAAACCTTTGCACCGGCGGGGCGCTCGATGTCGAGGTCACCGTATCGCACGCGCACTTCGAACTCTTCGGTAGGGCCTCCAGCCATAGCCGTGAACCCGGACAACAGGCCGCATGCGCAGGCTGCGGCAACGCGCTGTCGCATTGCTTTCATCGCTATCTCCTTGTCGTGATCCTCTAAATGGATGCACGTCGAAGGAAAGGCGTTGTTCGTTTCTACGATCGATTGGCTATGTAAACGCTTCGTTATTCGAATGCGCTCGTCACTGGCAGGATACGAAATCAACCAGCACGAATTCAGTCGTTGTGCGGACAATAACCAGGGGAAATATCGGGCAGGAATTTACTGCTGCGCCTGCGATTGCTGCTGGGCCATTGCCAATGCGGCCGCACTCGCGCCCGCCACGGACCAGCCGCCGTCCACCGGCATGACGATGCCGCTGACATAGGCTGCGGCATCCGAACTCAGAAACATCGCGGCATGACCGATATCGACGACGCTGCCGAATCGTTGCAGCGGAACGCTGCGCCGGGCCTGCTCGGCGACGCGCTCGTTCGGGATCAGGCGGCGGAAGCCCTCGGTATCGGCGATCGGTCCGGGGGCGATGCTGTTAATGCGGATACCGGCGGCGCCCCATTCGAGCGCGAGCGTGCGGGTCAGCATGTCCACGCCCGCCTTTGCGGCGCATACGTGGCTTTGCATCGGCATGGCGAGGTAGGCCTGAGGTGCCGAGATGTTGATGACCGACGCGCCAGGCTTCCGCAGCCAGGGGTACGCAGCTTTTAAAACGTGGAAACTGCCGATGAGGTCGATGTCGACGACCGCCCGGAAACCGTTCGCCGACATATCGTTGGCAAGCGCCGGGAAATTGCCGGCGGCGCCCGAGACCAGGATGTCGAGCGGCGGCGCACCGTCCTGGTGCTGCGCCAGCGCAGCTGCAACGGCATCGCCGTCGCGGACGTCGAGTGCATAACCCGAGGCACGCGCCCCGAGCCCCTCGAGCTCCGCCACGGCTGCGTCGACTTTTTCCCTCGAGCGGCTCGCCACCGCCACTTCGGCACCTGCCGACGCGAAACATCGGGCGATACCCAGGTTGATGCCGCTCGTTCCGCCGAACACGAACACCCGCTTCCCGCTGAAATCGAACGACGCCTGCATCGGCTGCCCCCGCCCGTGACTGTTGCGCGCCAGTGTCAGCTGGCGGACACTGAATTGCAACGCGTATACGGGCGCCCACCGATGTCGACCACGAAGACCCTGAACCTGCGAGACCTGACCCTGATCACGGTCTCGGCCATCCTCCTGCTCGAGACCCTCTCGTCCACCGCCTCGATCGGCGTATCGAGCCTCTTCTGGTGGGTGTTCCTCGGCCTGACGTTTTTCGTCCCGTACGGGCTCATGAACGCCGAGATGGGCACCGCCTACCCGGAGCAGGGCGGCATCTACGCGTGGGTACGCGACGCATTCGGGCGCCGTTGGGCCTCGCGAGTCACGTGGTCTTACTGGGTCAACACGCTGTTATGGACCCCATCGCTGTTTATCTTTTTCGCGAGCATCGTGAATCAGTTGTTCGGATTCGAACTCGGTCTCGGTTCGCAGATCGCCATGGGCGTCGCGCTTACCTGGCTGGCCGTGTTCGTCAGTATCATTTCCCTGAGCGTCGGGAAATGGGTGCCGAACGTCGGTGCTGCGCTGAAGGTCCTCGTCTTCATCGCGCTGATCGCGGGGGCACTGTTACACGCCGCTGACGCCGGCGTGGCGAACGAGATCAGCTGGGCTACGCTCAGGCCATCGCTTGACGACAGTCTCAAGTACCTGCCCACGGTCATCTACGGCATGCTCGGCTTCGAGCTGATGTGCGCAAACGCGAGGGAGATCCGACACCCGTCGCAGGACATCCCGCGGGCCGTACTCCTGTCCGGCGTAATCGTAATCCTGTTCTACGCGTTCGGCACCTTTGCCATTCTCGTTGCCGTGCCGCTTGCGGATATCAACCTGGTTGAAGGGCTCGTGGACACTCTGTACCTGTTCTTCGGCGGCTCGGCCGCCGGCCGCGCCTTTGCATTCGCACTCGGTATCGCCGTGCTGTACACGGTGTTCTCAAATGTCGTCACCTGGTGCATCGGCTGCAACCGGGCTGCGCAGCAAGCCGCGGCCGGCGGTGAGCTGCCAAGATTGCTCGCGTCCGAGCACCCGCGCTACGGGACGCCGGTTGGCGCTGCGATCGCCATGGGCGTCGTGAGCACACTCGTCATCGTCCTTTATGGCGCACTTGCACAAAGCAACGAGGACCTGTTCTGGTCATTGTTCGCGTGCAGCGCCGTAATTTTTCTCCTGCCCTACGTCGGCATGCTGTTAGCGTTCGCGCACATGCGGCGTATCGACCCGGATCGGCCTCGGCCGTACCGGGTTCCGGTGTCCGATGGCGTGGCGCGGCTGATGGCCGGCTATTGCGCCTTCGTTGTCGTCGCCGCGGCCGTGTTGCTGATGGTCGCGCCGGTCACTGGCATCGACTGGCCGGTTACAGCCGGCGTCGTCGTGATCTTTTTTATTGGCGAGCTGGTCATACGACATTCGGAATCCCGGCGCCTCGCGGCGGGGCTGCG
>JBGTLY010000138.1:0-2965 GCA_041743865.1 Woeseiaceae bacterium | reverse complement strand
GCCCGTCGCCGCCTGGAGCGCAGCGATGCGTCCGGGGTGCGCGTTCTCGGACCGGTGGATGCCGTGATGGCCCGCAAGGCGGGCCGGTACCGGGCCCAGCTCCTGTTGCAAAGCGAGCATCGGCAGTCCTTGCATGCGGCGCTTCGCGACCTCAGGCCCTGGCTCGAGGCCTTGCCCGACGCACGACGGGTCCGCTGGTCCATCGACGTCGACCCGATCGATACGTTCTAGCCATACGTTCCAGCTATACGTTCCAGCCATACGTTCCAGTCATGCGTTCGAGGCGCGTTCCGCATTGACCGATACGGCGTTGAATGCGGCCACCTTTTCCCGGAGAATCGTGGCTCGCCGACGGCGCATCCCACTTGCCACTCCCGCACAGCATGAAAAGCCTGGTAGCAAAACTTCTTTCCGACGCACTGGCGTCCGACCCCGGGCTGGCCGAGGCTGCGGCCGGTCTCGACGTCATGGCCAGCATCGAGCGTACGCGCGATGCCGCCCACGGTGATTTTGCGTCGAACGTCGCCATGCGGATCGCGAAGCCGGCGCGGCGCAATCCGCGCGAGCTCGCGGCCGCGATCATGAAGTCGCTGGCCGCCGACCCCGCCGTGCAGGACGTCGAGATCGCCGGTCCCGGCTTCATCAATTTTCGACTGAGCCCGGCGGCTTTTCACGACGAAGTCGCGACGATCCTCGCCCGCGACGCGGACTACGGGCGGCAGCCCGTGCGAACGGGGCCGAAGGTGCTCCTCGAGTTCGTCTCCGCGAACCCGACCGGCCCCCTGCATGTCGGTCACGGACGCCATGCTGCGTACGGCGCGACCGTCGGCAACCTGCTCGCGGCCGCCGGCTACCCGGTAACCCGCGAGTACTACGTGAACGACGCGGGGCGCCAGATGGACATTCTCGGTGCGAGTGTCTGGCTGCGGCTGATCGAGCGTGATGGCGTCGAAGTGGCGTTCCCCAGGGGCGGCTATCGCGGTGCCTACATCCGGGACATCGCCGCCGCCATCGACACGCGCGGCGTGCCCGCGGTAACGACGGAACAGGTGAACGCCGGCCTGCTCCCGGACGAACCGGCCGGAGACAAGGAGGCCTATGTCGAGGCGCTGATCGCGAAAGCGAAAACGCTGCTCGGCGAGGCCCTGTTCGACCGCGTCCGGCAACAGGCGCTCGACTCGATCCTCGACGACATCAAGGACGACCTGGCCGAGTTCGGCGTCGTGTACGACAAATGGTATTCGGAACAGAGCCTGACGATGACAGGGCGGATCGACGCCGCACTCGACGTACTGCGCGAGCGGGGCATTCTGTACGAGAAAGACGGCGCGACCTGGTTCCCTGCGACGGACTTCGGTGACGAAAAGGACCGTGTCGTGATTCGGGAAAACGGCATCAAGACCTACTTCGCCTCCGACATAGCGTATCACTTCGACAAGCGCGAGCGCGGCTTCGAGTGGCTCATCGACATCCTCGGCGCGGACCATCACGGCTATGTCGCGCGCGTGCGTGCGGGGCTCGTGGCCATGGGTTACAAGGGCGAGGACCTCGAGGTCGAGTTGGTCCAGTTCGTGACGCTCTATCGAGGCGGCGAGAAGATGCAGATGTCGACGCGCAGCGGCGACTTCGACACGCTCCGGCAGCTGCGCGCCGAAGTGGGTAACGATGCCGTGCGATTCTTCTATGTATCGCGGTCAAACGACCAGCACCTCGACTTCGATCTCGACGTCGCGAAATCGCAGTCGAACGACAACCCGGTGTTCTACATCCAGTACGCGCACGCCCGCATCGCGAGCGTGTTCCGGCAGCTCGACGAGAAAGGGCTGAAGTGGGATCGCGATCAGGGACTCGGCAAGCTCGGCGCGCTTACCGAGGTCCAGGCCCGGCCGCTGATGAGCACCCTGAGCCGCTACCCGGAAGTCATCGAACTTGCCGCCAACAATCGCGCGCCGCAGCATCTCGTGCATTACCTTCGCGAGCTCGCGAACGATTTCCACAGCTGGTACAACGCGGAGCAGTTCCTGGTCGACGATGCGGACCTCCGTAACGCGCGTCTCGCCCTCTGCCGTGCGACGCAGATCGTGATTGCCAACGGACTCGGCATCATCGGCGTCTCGGCACCGGAGTCGATGTAGTGGTCGACAAGCGCCGGCGGCGCTCATCCCGAAACGAACGCCAGGATTATCCGGGATGGCTCTACGGCGCCTTCGGTCTCGCCATTGGACTTTCCGTCGCGGCGGCTGTCTGGTTCAGCGACCGGCGGTCGGCGGCCCCCGCGCCGGTAGCGGAGATTCGCGAGCCGGCCAGCATGGAAGCTGCGCTGGACCGGAACAGCGATGCGGCGGGGGTTGCGCAAAACGCGAGCGGCGGTGACCAGGAAGAACCGAAAAAGAGCCGCTTCGATTTCTACGAGATGCTCCCCGCTTTCGAAGTGGTCGTGACGGAGGAGGCCGCCAGTACCCCGCGCGATGTCGAGCCGAAAGCCGTCGTCCAGCCCGGTGTCTACGTGCTGCAGGCCGGATCGTTCACGACCTACGCGGACGCCGACCGGCGCCGCGCGGAACTCGCGTTGCAAGGCATCGAGTCGGGCATCCAGAAGGTCACCATCGATGACAAGACCTATCACCGCGTGCGCATCGGGCCGACGGACGATCTCGACGAACTCAACCTGCTGCGCAGCCGTCTGCGCGCCGCCAAGATCGATGCGCTGCGCATCCGCCTCGGTTCGTAGGAGCGGGCCATGCCCGCGAATCTTTGGCCCATGGCCGCGATTCTTTCGCGCGCATGGCGCGCTCCTACGGATGATTGCGTCCCGTACCCGTAGGAGCGGGCCATGCCCGCGATTCTTTCGCCCATGGCCGCGATTCTTTCGCGCGCATGGCGCGCTCCTACGGATGATTGCGTCCCGTACCCGTAGGAGCGGGCCATGCCCGCGATTCTTTCGCCCATGGCCGCGATTCCTTCG
>JBGTLY010000137.1:0-35116 GCA_041743865.1 Woeseiaceae bacterium | reverse complement strand
GCCCTCGTATGTGCCGGTGCCGTGGATTTCCGGGATGCGGTGCGGATCGTGCGGCTCAGGGCAGAGCTCATGCAGGCCGCCGTTCCGGCCGGTGCCGGTGCGATGGCCGCGATCCTGGGCCTCGCGGACGAGGACGTCGTTGCGGCGTGCTCTGCCGCATCCTCGGCAGGGGTTGCCGAGCCGGTGAACTTCAATTCGCCAGGGCAGGTGGTCATCGCCGGTGACATCGCCGCCGTCAACCGGGCCATTGAGAACGCAAAAGAGCGGGGCGCTCGCCGGGCGATACTGCTGCCGGTGAGTGTGCCATCGCATTCCTCGCTGATGCGTGGCGCCGGCCTTGCACTGGCAGAGACGCTGTCGGCCACGTTGTTCCGCACGCCTGACATCACCGTCGTCAGTGCGTCCATGGCAGCCCCGTACGGGAACGCTGACGACATACGCCGCCAGCTGTCCCGCCAGGTCTACAGTGCGGTCCGCTGGACGGGCGCCGTCGCAACGATGACGGCAGCCGGCGCGACACGTTTCGTCGAGTGCGGTCCGGGCAAGGTGCTGGCGGGATTGATTCGCCGGATCGACAAATCCATGCCGGTGTTCGCCATTGAGGACGACGACAGCCTCGTTAAGGCGATGGCGTGCTGATGCGCCGCCGGTCGTGGTGCGCCATCCCTGCAGGCAGTCCAACTAAGCAAGGAGGAAAGTGAATGGAGGATAGTGAATGAGCAGCCTTTTTACCTCCGACCTGTTGCACGGTGAAGTCGCACTTGTCACCGGGGCATCCCGCGGCATCGGCGCTGCAATCGCCCGGGCACTGGCTGATGCCGGCGCAACGGTTGTCGGCACGGCAACGAGCGAACGCGGCGCGAGCGCGATCAGCGATGCGCTCGGGCCCAGAGGGCGCGGCATCAAACTCGACATCGGCGAAGAGGCATCGGTCCAGGCGGCCATTGCCAATGTGCAGGACGGGGATGGCCCGCCGACGATACTCGTCAATAACGCCGGCATCACCCGGGACAACCTGCTCATGCGAATGAAAGCGGAGGAGTGGGACGAGGTGATCTCGACCAATCTCGGCGGGACTTATCGGGTGTCGAAAGCCTGCCTGCGGGGCATGATGAAAGCGAAGAAGGGCCGCATCATCAGTATCGCCTCGGTTATCGGGATCATGGGCAATGCAGGGCAGGCCAATTATGCGGCGGCAAAAGCCGGGATGATCGGCTTTTCCAAGTCTCTCGCACGTGAGATCGGCTCTCGCAACATCACGGTGAATGTCGTCGCACCGGGGTTCATCGACACGGACATGACGAGGGTCCTCTCGGACGAACAGCGGGCGGCCATGCTCGGCCAGGTACCGCTCGGCCGCCTGGGCGAAGGGAGCGACATCGCGAACGCCGTTGTCTTCCTTGCGTCTCCGGCCGCTGCGTATGTGACGGGCGAAACCTTGCACGTAAACGGGGGCATGTTGATGGATTGAAACCCGGCGAAAAACTCGTCCAAACCGTATAGAATGCCGGCACTGTTTCACTTACAATACGCGTCCTCGGTAAGACGCTCCTCTAAAAATCAAAGACTTACCGGTTCACGGCCTTCTCAGGAGAAGCGAGCACATGAGCAGTATTGAAGAACAGGTGAAAAGCATCGTCGCCGAGCAGCTCGGCGTAAAGGAAGACGAGGTAACGAACGATGCTTCGTTCGTCGATGATCTGGGTGCCGATTCCCTCGATACCGTCGAGTTGGTAATGGCCCTTGAAGAGGAATTCGAGACCGAAATCCCCGACGAGGAAGCCGAGAAGATCACGACAGTTCAGCAAGCCATCGACTTCGTTACTTCCCGTTCGAAGGGCGATTGAATTACCGAGGCGCGGTTCACGCCGCGCCGGTTTCTTCACCCTGGCGATTCCGCCACTGCCCACGGCATTCCATTGACCAAGCGACGTGTTGTCATTACAGGTATGGGCCTCGTCTCTCCTGTAGGTGGCCGGCTTGATGCTGCCTGGGAAAACCTGTGCAAGGGCGAGTCGCAGATTGGCGAGATCACCGATTTCGATGCAAGTTCGTACCCGACCCGCATCGCGGGCACGGTCCGGGATTTCAACATCGACGACTACCTGTCGAGTAAAGACCAGCGCAAGAACGATCCCTTCATTCACTACGGGATTGCCGCCAGTATCGAGGCTCTGCGGAACTCCGGTCTGGAGGTAAGCGACGCCAACGGCCACCGTGTCGGCGTTGCCATGGGTTCCGGTATCGGCGGGATCCGGTTCATCGAGGAAAACTACGACAAGCTGCTGGCGGGCGGCGTCCGCAAGGTGTCACCGTTTTACATACCGGGCAGCATCATTAATATGACCTCGGGCCAGGTGAGCATCCTGCAGCACCTGACCGGCCCTAATATCTCGATCGTCACCGCATGTGCGACGTCCACTCATTGCATTGGCATTGCGGGTCGCACCATCAGTTACGGCGATGCCGACGTCATGCTCGCCGGCGGTTCCGAGTATGCGACGACGCCCTCGGCCATGGCCGGGTTTTGTGCGGCGCGCGCGATGACGACGCGAAATGACGATCCCCATGCGGCGAGCCGGCCGTTCGACGTGAATCGTGACGGATTCGTACTCAGTAACGGGGCCGGTTGCGTCGTGCTCGAGGAACTCGAACATGCGCGCTCGCGTGGCGCGATCATCCATGCCGAACTCGTCGGTTTCGGCATGAGCGGCGATGCTTATCACATCACCCTCCCGCCCGCGGACGGTGAGGGTGCACGAAAGTGCATGACGGCTGCATTGCGTGATGCCGGAATCGATGCCGCGGACGTTGACTACCTCAACGCGCACGGCACATCGACGCCGGCCGGCGATATCGGCGAGACTGTCGCAATCCGCCGCACTTTCGGTGATGCGGCGGAAAAGCTCCTGGTCAGTTCGACAAAATCCACAACCGGTCACATGCTGGGCGCCGCCGGTGTCGTCGAAGCGATATTTTCAATCCTCGCACTCCGTCACCAGGTCGTGCCGCCGACGGTGAATCTCGACGAGCAGGACCCCGCGTGCGACCTCGACTATGTGGCGAATACGCCGCGCGACGCCCGGCTCAGGATCGTCATGTCCAATTCGTTCGGCTTCGGCGGCACCAACGGCAGCCTGGTGTTCCGGGCGTTTGACTAGATGACGCCCCTGTAGCCGGCGCCTTGAAGCACCTACTGGCAATCCTGGCGATCCTGTTTGCCCTGTTCCTGCTCGTACTCGGCGCTGGCGTGTACTACGCGAATCGCTATCTCGACGCGCCGCTCGCGGTGCCTGAGGGAGGACTCCAGTTCGAGATACCTACGGGCAGTTCCTTCGCGGCCATCGCCACCCGTCTCGAAGCGCAAGGCATAGCTCGGCATGGCAGGCTGCTGCGCCTGTACGCCCGCTGGACAGGCCAGGCAGAAAACGTCCATGCCGGCGAGTATTTGATCGACGCCGGAACCACGCCCCGCGGCCTCATCGACCAGTTCACGAGCGGGGCGGTGGTCCTGTATGCGTTTACGATCGTCGAAGGCTGGAATCATCGTGAACTGCTCGCGGCGCTCCAGGCACACCCACAGATCGTGAGCAGCATGGGCGCAGCAGACTGGCCCGTGCTGTTGGCCGAACTGGGTGCGATTGCTTCATCGCCCGAGGGGCTGTTTCTCCCGGAGACCTACCGGTTCCCGCGCGGCACGGCGGACCGCTCGCTCCTCGGCCAGGCCTATCGGCTCATGCAGTCGACGCTCGCTGAAGAGTGGTCGGCGCGGAACTCAAGTACGCTCCTGCAGACACCGTACGAAGCGCTGATTCTCGCGTCGGTTATCGAGAAGGAAACGGCGCGAGCCGACGAACGTGAGCGGATTGCCGGTGTCTTCGTTCGCCGGCTGGCCAGAAACATGCGCCTGCAGACCGACCCGACCGTCATTTACGGACTCGGGGCAGGCTTCGACGGCAATCTGACCCGGCGGGATCTGCAAACCGATACGCCCTACAACACGTATACACGAGCGGGTCTGCCGCCAACGCCGATCGCCATGCCGGGACGTGCAGCGATTCATGCAGCTCTGCACCCGGCGGACAGCGAGGAACTGTACTTTGTGGCAACGGGACTGGGTGACGGCAGTCATCGCTTTTCGACCACCCTGGAGGAACATGAGCGCGCCGTGCAGGAGTACCTGGAACGACTGCGGCAATCGCGGTGAGCTGAACGCCCGAGGCAAGCGATGAGCGCGGCACGAGGCAAATTCATTACCGTGGAAGGCATCGAGGGCGTCGGAAAGTCCACGAATCTCGAGCGCCTGGTGGCCGGTATCGAGCGAGCGGGCCACAGTGTCATCAGGACCCGGGAACCCGGCGGCACCCCGGCCGCGGAAAGAGTCCGCGACATTGCCATTGGCCAATCCGACGAGCCGGTGCCGCCGATGGCGGAACTCTTGCTGATGTTCGCGGCCCGATCGCTGCACGTCGAAAACCTCATTCGTCCCGCGCTTGCCAAGGGAACCTGGGTCGTCAGCGACCGATTCGTTGATGCGAGCCGGGCGTACCAGGGCGCCGGACGCGGCCTGCCGATGGCGCGTATCGATGCGCTCGCGGAGTGGGTGCTCGGCGATCTCATCCCGGATGTAACGATACTCCTCGATGCACCCGTCGCCACCGGACTCGCGCGCACGCGTGCGCGCGGCGAACAGGACAGGCTGGACCGGGAATCGGCAAGCTTCTATGAGAGGGTGCGCCGGTCCTACCGGGAACTCGCGGCCGCCGCACCCGAGCGCTACGTCGTGGTGGATGCAGCCGGCGACCTTCCGAGTGTACAAGCGGCCATTGACCGTATCGTCCTTCGCCTGACGCGCTCGCAGCCCAAGTGATAATGGATAGAGGAAGTCTCCATAAGTGCATAATAATAAAGAACTAAACTGGCTTAGCGACCTCGCTCACCGCTGGCGTTCCAGCGGCGATCAGGGCCGCCAGCCGCACGCCGTGTTGCTCGCCGGCCCACCGGGCACTGGCAAACGTGCAGCCGCGGCGTGGATGGCCCGGCACAAGCTCGTCCCGGACGCTGCCCCGTTGCTGCCGACCTGGCCCTTCGATGCGCTACAACACCCGGACCTGCACTGGCTGACGCGGCCCGATGTCGGCAAGGCAATCGGTATCGACCAGGTCCGGGAGCTGTTGGCGGCACTGGTCCTGACGAGCTACGCAGGGCGCGGCAAGGTGGCGATCATCGAACCCGCGAATGCAATGACCGCCAATGCCGCGAACAGCCTCCTGAAGACGCTGGAGGAGCCGCCCGGCGACGCATTGCTGATCCTGGTCGCGGATCGCCCCGGCCGTCTCCCCGCGACCGTATTCAGTCGTTGCCAGCGCCTGACCTTTCGCTTGCCGGCGGAGACGGAGAGCCTGGCCTGGCTGGATCGGTACCGGCCGGGTATCGCGTGGGCCGAGCCGCTGCGGGCCGCGGGAAATGCGCCGCTGGCGGCGATCGAAGCGGCGGACCGCAACGCAATCACAACGACGCTGGCGCGGGAATGGGTGCAGGTAGCCGACGGCAGGGCCTCGCCCGTCGATGTCGCCCAATCCTGGGCGAAATATGACGCCGGTTTCGTCCTCGAATGGCTGGCGCGGCAGGTCCAGTCGGCAGCACGCGTATCGGTAGCGGGATCGCAAGCCGCCGACCCGACGGGTGAATCTGTGCTACAGCGCATGGACAGCCGGAATCTCTTTTGTTATCTAGACCAGATCAATCGACTGCGCGCGCAAGCCGGCGGCTCGTACAATGTCCATCTGGCACTCGAGGGGCTGCTGATCGACTGGGCAACGGGACTACGGCACATGGCAGAAAGCGAGTTCGCCTGGGCGACAGCCTCTTGAAACGACGGTGCGGGAATGAGTAAACCGGGACTACTGACGCTGACCATCAAGGACAAGAGTGCGCTGTACCTCGCGTACATGCCCTATATCGTCAACGGCGGTCTGTTTATCCCTACGAACAGTTCCTATCGGCTCGGCGACGAAGTATTCATGCTTTTGAACCTGATGGGCGAAAACGAGAAGATTCCGGTGGCCGGCACGGTGATCTGGATGACGCCGAAAGGCGCGCAGGGAAAGCGCACGGCAGGGATCGGCGTTCAGTTCAGCGACCAGGACCAGGGCAATACGCAGAAGAAAATCGAGAATTACCTGGCCGGCGCGCTGGGCGGCGACAAACCCACCCACACGATGTAGAACATCCGGGACGGCGGCAGTGCGGTCCCGGCCGTTATGATGCGTCCTTGTTGTTGATGCCGCCGCGCAAAATGTAAGCATCAAAGCCCCGTTCACTCAGGATGTATGCACCGGCAGAACTTCGGCGACCGGTGTCACAGCACACGACGTACTTGCGGTGTTTGTCGAGGGTGTTGATCTTGAGGCGGATAAAATAAAGCGGGATGTTGATGGCGCCGTCCAGGTGCTGGTTTTCGAACTCGCTGGGCAACCGGACGTCCAGCCATTGGCCGCCTTCCTTCACGATTTTCGACGCCTGTGCGGCTTCCACCCAATCGAGCATCGGTTCATTGAGCAGTTTCTTGAAATCCTCTTTCCCCAGGCGCATGACAGCACCATCGCGCATCATCGTTACAGTGGCATTGCGTTTCGCGTCGGAAATCAGAGCTTCCTCGCCGAAGGTATCGCCCACGGAGAGTTCCGCCAGTTTGATACCGTCCTTGCTGAGCGGTGTCTCCCGCGTAACGAGAGCGGCGCCGCGCGTCAGTACGTAGAAGTAGTCGCCCTCGGCACCTTGTTTCAGGATGATGTCGCCCGCCTTGTAGTTGATCTGTTGCATGCGCATGAAGATCGCCTGGATATTTGCGGGCGGAATTTTGTGAAACGCTTTGGTCTGCAGCAACATCGTCATCCAGTCCTCGCCGCCGCTGTCGTCCTTGCCATTCTTCCATTCCGACACTTCATAGGAACCTGTCTGGTCCCAGGTCAGCATGACGTCCAGAAGGTCACTGTCAATGGACATGAATTGCACTCGGTCGCGGGCTTTGGCCGACACGCGGCGCGGATAGACCGGCGCGACGGGATTACGGGCAAAATCCGATCCGCCCTCGACGGTGCCTACCACTTTGCCGTGATCCACGAGCTCGAGCGTGCCAGAAACGACGTAAAACGTACGCTTTTCCGTGTCGCCTTCCTTGAACAGGACCTGACCCGGGGTTAGTTCCCGAACCTGGACCTTGCGCGCCAGGGCGGCGAGGTTATCTCGCTTGAGCCCGTCCAGCGGCGAAAAGCGCTTGAGCAGTGCGGTGGTGGTCTGCTCGTCCGTCATAGTCTACCCGTTCGCTCTGTGATCGCCCGGCTGGCAGGCGAACATCGATTCGATTGTTATTTGGGCCGCAACGCGGTCTCGGGGCATTCTACCTGCAATTCAACAACTTCCGGAACTCCCGATCCGCCGCAGCGTGATCCGCCGCACACTTTGGATTTGACGCGTGCAATTGGCGAAACATGCAATGGTCACCGTTCCGGGCCACGTCGATTCAGTGAGACAGCGACTCCCAGCCGCGGTGTGGGGTGAATCGATCACCATATTCCGATTGGAGGGCCGCCAGCCGAGCAACGATTGTCGCGACGCCCTCTGCCTTTGCATACTGCAATGGCCCGCCGCGAAACGGCGCAAAGCCCGTACCGAAAATTACCCCGGCGTCCAGCAGGTCGGCGTCGTCGATGACACCTTCGTCCAGGCAGGCCATGGCCTCGTTGACCATCGGAAGGATCAATCGGTCTTCAGTATCTGCCGGCGCCGGCCGGCCGGCGTCCGTCTTCACGGGTCCGCTGTCCTCCCAGTGATAAAAGCCGTGGCCGGACTTCCGGCCGAGCCGCTTGTCCGCGACCATTGATTCGAGCAAGGTCGGCACCGGGCGCCCGTAAGCTGCACTGAGTACCCTGGCTACATGCAAGGCGACGTCCAGGCCGACGCTGTCAAGCAACTCGATCGGTCCCATCGGCATGCCAAAGCGCATGGCGGCTCTGTCGATCTCCTGCAAGCTGACACCTTCGGCCGCAAGCAGCAGCGCTTCGTTCGTATACGGGGCGAGGATACGGTTGACGACGAATCCGGGAGCGCTTGCACATTCGAGTGGCAATTTGCCGATGTTTCGGACAAAAGCCAGACCCAGGTCGAGCGCCTGTCGATCCGTATCCGTGCAACGTATGAGTTCAACCAGCGGTAGTTTCGCCACCGGGTTGAAGAAGTGCAGTCCAATGAAGCGCTCCGGGGCGCTGAGTACCGTTCGGAGTTCCTCGAGCCGGATGCTCGACGTGTTGGTCGCCAGCACGGCGTCTGCTTTCATGTCCGGCTGTAAGGCCTTGTACAGCGACTGCTTGGCCTCGAGGTCCTCGTAAATGGCTTCGATGATGAGATCGGCATCAGCAACGCCCTTGCCCGCGACGTCCGCGGTCAGGCGCGCTGTGGTCGCGGCGCGCTCCGCACCGTCTCGCACGTGCTTTTCGAAGAGTGTCTTCGCTCGTGCGAGCGCCGGTTCGATGTACTTCATCTCACGGTCCTGAAGCGTGACACTCAGGCCGCGCAATGCGCACCAACTGGCTATGTCACCGCCCATCACGCCGGCTCCGACGACGTGTACGTGGCGGACCCGGGGCGCATTGTCAGCTGCCTGGTTCTTCAGCCTGTTCTGCAGAAAGAAGACACGGACGAGATTGCGCGAGGTCGGCGTGCACATCAGTGCGGCAATCGACCGCGCCTCCGCATCGTAGGCCTTGGCGCCTTTGGCGCCATAACGCGACCAGAGTTCGATGATGGCGTAGGGGGCCGGGTAATGCTCCCGCCGGGCCTTACGCGCGACTTGCTTTTCGAGGATTCGACGAATGACCGGCCGGAGCGCTGCGAAGGACAAAAGTTTTTCGAGGAAGGGCGCTGCCTGTCGAGCTGGCTGGGTGCTGACCAGGTCGCTCGCGACGCTCTGCCAGTTATCAGGCCTGGCCAGTCTGTCGATGAGGCCGATCCGGCGTCCCTTGCGCGGATCTACCGGGTTGCCCGTCAACATCAACTCCATGGCCGGCCGTACACCACAGAGCCGGACCGAGCGTACGGTGCCGCCGAATCCGGGATGGATACCGAGCTGAACTTCCGGGAGACCGAGGATGCGCTTGTTGCTGTCTATGGCGACACGATAGTCGCAGGCAAGGGCCAGCTCGAGACCGCCGCCCAGCGCGTGACCCTCGATGACCGCCACCGTTGGACAGCCTAACGCCTCGAGCCGGTCCAGCACCTGTTGCCCGCGACGTACCAGCTCGTACGCCTCGTCGGCACTCCTGATCCTGGTGAACTCATTGATGTCGGCGCCCATGATAAAGCCGCCGGATTTGCCGGAATGGATAACGACGCCCGTCGGCAGGTCCTTTTCCAGCCGTCCCAGGGTCTCATCCAATTCGGCCAGGACCGGTGCCGAAAGTACGTTTGCGCTGCTGTCTGACTTCGAGATGGTGAGCCAGCCAATACCCGCAGCATCTTTTTCGTACTTCCAGTGCGTTGTGCTCATTGCGTATTCTCCGATGGGCCAGCCTGAACGATATGCATGCCTTGATACTGCCTGCCGCGGAAGGGATCAAGTCACGCTGAAATCGCAGATGAGCGGGAGGTGATCCGAGTGCCGAACCGACGGCACCCGGAAGTCGGTGACAGTGATACCGTCCTGGTACAGGATGAAGTCGAGTTCCCGGCGTGGAGCACGACTGGGGTAGGTGGGCAGGCTATTGACATTCGCCGAGCGCAGCCCGGCCGCCTTCATAAACAGGTAGATTTCGTTTTCGCCCCAGAAGGTATTGAAATCCCCCGCGACGATCACCGGTTTGGACGTTGCGTCTACAAGATCGTAGAGCCGTCGCAACTGCAAATGGCGGTGCCGGTATTTCAGCGACAGATGAACGAGAAAGACGGCGAAATCCTGCATCTCGAGTTCAATGATCAGACGTTTGATTCCGGTGTCGAAATAGTGAAATTTTTCACCGTGGACACGTTGTGCCGCCATGAACGCGTTACCCTGCTTGCGTACGATCGGCAGCATGTGGTTGATCGATTTCTCCCCGTACTTCGTCTCGTAAGATGTGTTCATCCCGAGACTCCCGGCGATCGACTCCGCCTGGTTGATCATGCGGCTGCGGATCGAGCCCGTATCGACCTCGATGAGGCCCACGATGTCGGGGTCGACGGAGCGGATGAAACGGGTAATTTCCGGCAGGACATTCTGGTTGCCGATCACGTACCCGGCGCCCGGCAGCGGCATATGCAAGCTCGCTCCGCCGCCGACCGCATAGCGGATATTGTAAAGAAGCAGACGCATGACCGTATTGTCGTCCTAAATTGGTAGAATCGCCAAGGGAGAGCTTCAGGCCACAGAAACGAGGGGAGCCGATCGTGTCCGAAGATAATCCAATCCGAATTTTTGTAACACACGCGTTCAGTGAGTCCGATGACTATCTCCGCCTGTTCGAGTTTCTCGAGTGCGTCGATCGCTTCTACTACCTGAATGTAAGCCGGCCCGAAGAGCGTCCGCCGGGAGGGATGAGTGAAATCAAGGACGCGCTGAACCGGCAGATCCGGGAGAGCGAAGCCGTCATCGTGTTGCCCTCCCTCTACCAGTCGCAATCGGACCTGGTGAACTTCATGATGGAAGCCGCCGATGCGAACGGCAAACCTATCCTCGTCATCCGCCCCTACGGCCGCGTGTCCGAAACGCCAAAGGATCTTCTGGCACGAGCGCGTGAACACATTGAGTGGAATGCCCGCGACATGGTGGATGCGCTTAAGCGCCAGGCTCGCCTCGAAGACACAAACCGATGGGAGGTGGTTGACTTTCCAGGGTACGATAAGAATGGTAAAAAGATATAAAAAACAAAGAAGTGGAATACATACCGAAAGTCATGTCGAGTAAACCGATCGCCGTCATCGCCCACCGCGGCGCTTGCGGATACCTGCCGGAACACACCCTGGCAGCAAAAGCCCTCGCGTTTGCGATGGGGGCGGACTTCCTCGAGCAGGACGTGGTCGCGACCCGGGACGACGAGCTCGTGGTCTTGCACGATGTGCACCTGGATCGCGTTAGCGACGTCGCAGAGGTATTTCCGGGGCGGGCACGGTCCGATGGCCGGTACTACGTGCGGGATTTCGACCTCGGGGAATTGCGCCGGCTCCGTGCGTCGGAGCGATTCGACGAAACGGGGCATGCGGTGTACCCGGGCCGTTATCCGGTGCTGAGTGGCGAGTTTCGATTCCACACGCTGGAGGAGGAACTTACGCTGGTGTCCGAGCTCAATACGGCCACCGGCCGCGCGACAGGAATCTACCCCGAGATCAAGCGCCCGGCCTGGCATCGCGACGAAGGCATCGACATTGCGCCGCGGCTCCTGTCGCTCCTCGAGAGTTTCGGCTATTCGGGCCGGGATTCACGAGTGTATGTGCAGTGCTTCGATCTCACGGAACTCGAACGTATTCGCCGAAACCTCGGTTCAACCCTGAAACTCGTGCAGTTGATCGGCGACAACAGCTGGCACGAATCCGCGTCCGACTACAATGAGCTGCAGTCGGCCGAGAGCCTTTCCCGGCTCGCGGCACTCGTCGACGGTATTGGTCCCTGGCTGCCCCAGTGTTTCCACCTCAGGGACGGCTCACCGCGGCCGAGTGGCCTCGTCGCCGCGGCGCAACGGGCGGGTCTCGTCGTACATCCCTACACCGTGCGGTCGGACAGCCTGCCGGATGGCTTTCGCTCACACGATGAGCTCGTGTATTTCTGTGTGGCCCGGCTTGGCGTGGATGGCTTGTTCACCGATTTTCCGGACCTCACCCGGCGCGCGCTCCAAACGATGTAAGCCAAGGACATGACTTCGTCCTAAATCGCTGTTCCAATTAGGTTTTGTCCGGGTTACTGGTGACTTTTTCTCTATTCCAAGGTCGTTCCTGCGTGGACAGAGTGCTTACAGGAGTGAGAACTCTGTCCTTTTCTGCAGCGCAAAAGTGCATACCCTTTGCCAGATGTTTGCGGAGCTTCCTCGGAACGTCGCATTGCTGGCTGCCGGAGCCTTCCTGCTCGGGTGGGTGCTGGCGTCGATCAGTGCACGAATCGGGACGCGCTACGAAGCGCGCAAGCGCGACCCGAGGGACGATCGCATTCGCAGTCTCGAGGCCGAGCACCGAATTTCGCAGTCCTCGACAGAGGATCTTCGCGTCAAACTGACAGCCAGCCAGAAAGACCTCCAGGCTATGCGCGACGATGTCGCGAAACGCGACAACGTGATCGACCACCAGCAACAACACCTCGCAAAGCTTAAGGCGGATCTTAAAGAGTCTGTAAGGAAGACGCGGCAACTGCGCGGAGAACTTACGGAACGCGCTACAGAGAATCTTCGTTCCGAGGTCAAACAGCGAGAACTCGAGACCGAGCTGTCCATCGCCCAGGCGTCCACGGATCTCATCGCGACCGGGGTCCTCGACTATACGTTTAACGAGGATGACGACGAAGTATTGCCCGTACGCCGACCGACCACCCATACCGCATCCTGAACCACGACGTCATCCTGCGTTACAATAGCGGCCCGGTCTGTGCGAGTGGCATCGTCTCTTGTACCGTTTCCTCGTTTCCCTGATTCCTGTACTCCTGCTGTCGTCCTGTACCCCGAAGGCATCAGAGATCCTGCCCCTGCGCTTTGCCGCCTACTGGGGTGAACAAGCCATTGGTTGCGGGAGCCCGGTCGGGACAACGCAACTCACGGACCTGCGATTTTACCTGAGCGAACTGGAATTCCATTCGGTCGATGACGGCCGGATGCCGGCCGGGCTTGCGGATAACGGCCGATGGCAGGGGAACACCATTGCGCTTGTCGATCTGGAAGACGGCACGGAGAGCTGTGTCAACGGCACACCCGACGACAACCCCGTGGTGCTCGCGCGTGTCCCGGCGGGTAAATACCGCGGCCTGCAGTTCGTTGTGGGGGTGCCGTTTGCGCTGAATCATGGAGATCCCCTGCAGGCTTTGGCGCCGCTGGACGACTCGA
The DNA here is from genome assembly GCA_041743865.1 of Woeseiaceae bacterium. GTDB lineage: Bacteria > Pseudomonadota > Gammaproteobacteria > Steroidobacterales > Woeseiaceae > UBA1847. Next base: position 22,061 of record JBGTLY010000137.1, on the reverse strand, counting down.
CCATGCACTGGCACTGGCGTTCGGGCTACAAGTTCCTGCGCGCCGGCGTCGTACAGGGAGGCACCCCTTTTCTCCTGCACCTGGGAAGCGCGGCTTGCGAGGGTACGGTTGCTGCTATTCGAGGCTGCCGTTACCCGAATCGGGTTGTCGTTGTGATCGACGAGTGGCAGCCGGAAATGACGATCGCTGTCGACCTTCGCGTGCTCGTTGAATCCGCTGTGGTCCCGGACGGTGATGCCATCTGCGAATCCGCACCCGCGGACCCGGACTGTACCGCCCTGGAGGAGGTGCTCGGACTCGGCCCCGGATCCAGCGAACCGGCAGGCCGACAGCAACTGTTCAGGGCCCGAATCTTGTGACACTGGCCAGGGTACTTGCCCTCGCGGCCGTCGTTGGACTGGCCTTGTGGCTCATATGGCAGGCACGGGCATCCCAGGACCGGTACGATTGGGGGCTCTCGTCCGACATGCCCGCGCCCCGGGTTCCGGCAGATAATCCCATGAGTGCGGGAAAGGTCGAGCTCGGGCGGCGCCTTTTCTACGATACCCGCCTGTCTGTAAACGGGACCCTCTCGTGCGCTTCCTGCCATATGCAGGCACTTGCATTCACCGATGGACGCCCTGCGGCGATTGGTGCGACGGGCGAAGTTCATCCGAGAAATGCGATGTCGCTGGTCAATGTCGCCTATGCCAGTCGATTGACCTGGGCGAACCAGTTGCTCGAACGGCTTGAGGACCAGGCACTCGTACCCATGTTCAACGAGCGTCCGGTCGAGATGGGTCTCGCCGGCAGGGACGACCAGCTCGTCGAACTACTGCGCACCGATGCTCACTATGCCGACATGTTTCCAGCCGTATTCCCGCAGGACACGGAGCCCCATTCCGTCCTGAATTGCGTCCGTGCACTCGCCGCATTCGTCCGGAGTATTGTGAGCTTCAACTCGAAGTACGACGCGTTCCTGCGTGGCGAGACGACGGCTCTCGGTTCGTCCGAAAAGAGGGGCATGGACCTGTTCTTCTCGGAACGTCTCGAGTGCTTTCACTGTCACGGCGGATTTAACTTCACCGATAGTTCGACCCATGCGGACGCGTCCGTTGCGCCAGTCGGTTACCACAACACCGGGCTCTACAATATCGATGATGAAGGCAGTTATCCTGCCCGCAACACGGGCTTGGCGGACATGACGGGTGAGCGTCGGGACATGGGCCGATTCAGGGCGCCTTCGCTGCGGAACGTCGCCCTGACAGCCCCCTACATGCACGACGGCAGTATCGCGTCGCTCGACGAGGTGCTGGACCACTATTCGCGCGGCGGGCGCAAGATCGAATCAGGGTTGGACGCCGGCGACGGCAGGCAGAGTCCCTACAAGTCCGGGTTCGTGCGTGGATTCGAGATTTCAGCTGAGGAGCGCCGCGACCTTATCTCATTTCTGGAGGCATTGACGGATCGCTCGGTTACAAGCGACCCTCGCTGGTCCGCTCCGGACAACTAGCGCGCTGATACAGGTAGAGCAACAGGAACCAGCATTGCATGGCCAATGCGGCGCTCCATTCGATGCGGTTCTCCATGGAATCCGGATCTGCAAGCACGGCTTTCCCGACGAAGTTCCAGACTCCGAGGACCACCGGAACCAGGACCAGCACCATCAGGAGCTTCACCCACGGGTTGCGCACGGGCCGGCCGGTGCCTGGCGAGGTTCGGAGCGATACGGTAGTCAACAGCTGCGCGAGCACTGTGCCGAGGAAAAAAGCGTAGATGCCAAATCGCCGCATGAACTCGTACAGCGGTGTCTGGCTGCCAAGGGTCAAGGTATAGACGACAAGGGCGGCAGCGCCTGACAAGCCACAGATTTTCGCCATGACAAGCAGACGCGAGTTCGCCGGCGCGTCGCGTGAGACGCGAAGCCACAATAGTGCGAGCAGAGCCGATTGCAGCAGATGCGCCGGCTTGAAAACGTAGCTCGAAGGCGCGTGGCGGCCGGTTGCGCTGATAGACGTGCAGCCGTCCATGAACGGGTTGCAGCGCGGGACGGTCTCGTAGGCGACGGCGATAGCATACGCTATGGCCACGGCACATACGGGTAGCAACGCGATTATCAGCAGCAGGGAACTCTTCAGCATCCCCGGATGATATCGAGGCCGCGAGAAGCTTTCACTTGAGACCTGGGAGGCTACAATCGGCGAAACAAGCAGTCTATGGGAGGTGGGGAGTGAGCATACTTAGCCTTTGGCTGCCGATCCTGGCATCGGCAATCATTGTGTTCGTCGCCAGTGCGCTGGTGTGGATGGTGTTGCCTTGGCACAAGTCCGATTTCAAAAAATTGCCGGACGAAGAAGCGGCACGCCGTGCTTTGAAAGGGCTTGTGACCGGCCACTACATGGTTCCGTATTGCATGGATCCTGCGGAGCTGAAGAACGAGGCCATGCGAAGCAAGTACATTGAAGGACCTCAGGCGTTTATCACGGTTGCCGACAACAGGCTGCCGCAGATGTGGCCAAAACTGGTCGCTTCCTTCCTGTACTACGTGGCCGTCGGGGTAGCCTGTGCGTACATGGTCAGCCGAACGTTGCCGGCGAATGCCGTGTATCTCGAGGTGTTTCGTATCGCCGGGACGACAGCATTCCTCGCGCACGGCCTCGCGTATGTTCAGGACAGTATATGGTTCAGTCGGCCGTGGTCGCTCACCGCAAAGAACCTTATGGATGCGCTTATATACGCGTTGCTGGCCGGTGGAACGTTTGGCTGGCTGGTTTGACTACAGGCGATCCGGCAGGCTCAGGAAAGCATGCGGGTCGATGACCAGGACAAAGAGAAGCCCGGAGAGCGCACCACATAAGTGGGCATCGTGATTGATGGCGCCGCGTTGTTGCCGTCCGGCCCACCAGGAGTATGCGACATAGCCGACGGCAAACAGTATGGCGGGTATCGGCAAGGGGATCGGGAAAATCAGGAGTGTGCTCATCGGTGAGTAGACGATGTAGGCGAACAAAACTGCCGAAATGGCGCCGGATGCGCCCAAGGTTGCGTAGGCGGGCTGATTACGATGCTTGACGACAGAACAAAGTGAACTCAGCACCAGGCCCGTGAGGTACAGGCCCGCGAAACGGCTCGTTCCCAAAAGACGTTCCATCGGAAACGCGAAAAAAAAGAATGTGAACATGTTGAAAGCGAGATGGCCGACGTCGCCATGTACAAAGCCGCTTGAAACGACCGTATGCAGTTCCTGGCCGCGTGCGACTCGATACGGTCGCATCACCAGACGATTCAGAATCCCGGGAGACCGGAACAGGGCAAGCAGGCTGAGCGCTACGGTCGCGGCGAAAACTAACGCGGCGGCGGGGGCGGTGAAATTAGGCAAGAGCGCGGGTCCGGAGGAAGGAGTAAGGCTCATCCTATCCCAGGGGCCCGCAGCCGGGTAGGCGCTGGAGCCAGGCATGTTCCGAACACTATCAGCGGGAATCTGCTAAGCTTCCTGACGAGCGAGCGTACTGGCCCGGGATTCGCAGGAATGGGCAGAAGGCCAGACGCACGTGTTTCATGTTCAACAGACTGATTCGCTCGGTAAACCTCCGGTTGCAGTGAGTGCCTGCAATGATTTCCAAGCGTGTACTTCTCATCGATGATGACCGGGACACCGTCGTCTCCCTCACGCAGTTGTTGCAGTATTTCGGTCACAGCATCGAAGTGGCGTATGACGGCGCGGAAGGAGTGGCGAAGGCAGCCACCTTTCATCCTGACGTGGTGCTGTGCGACATCGGGATGCCGGGCGAGCTGAACGGACTGGGCGTTGCTGAGCAGCTGCGCTCCAGAGACGACTTGCCCGACCTGACACTGGTCGCACTCACCGGTTATGGCAGCGATTCCGATGTCGCGCGCTGCCGACAGGCGGGGTTCGCCTATCACTTGCTCAAGCCGGTTGACGGTATCCGTCTCGCCCGGTCCATCGCGGATGGATTCGATTCCGGCTCCACTACAAGCCCGCACTCATCCTGATTCGCTTTCCGCGGAAATCTTACACATTGCTGCAACAGTTACGCCGTTTGAGGTCCGCACCCAAGCGCTGGCGGTAACCTGTTTCCACGTTTCCGCTTGGCATGGAACTTGCTCTTTTAAGTGCTAAGCAGGGTTCGAAAAGCGGGCGAAACTATGCGGATATTGATGATTGAGGATGTGCCCGTGGTGGCCAACAGTACCCGGGATGCGTTGACGATGCTCGATGGAAGTATCTCATTCGATATTGCCGACAGCCTGGCCGGTGCACTGGAAAAGTTCGACAATGGCGAACGCTACGACGTAGCTCTTGTGGATTTGAGTTTGCCGGACGCTTCGGGTTCAACTGCGCCGCAGGCAATCCGGTCTGTCTGCCCGGAATTGGTGGTCGTCGTCGTGACCGGAGACGAATCCTTCCTGCTTGCACTCGAGCTCGTGAGAATTGGCATTCAGGATTATGTGCCGAAGTCAGAGGCGACTCCGCAACGGCTGCTGCGTACCATTCAACTGGCTCAGGAGCGGCACCAACGTGAGCTGATGTTCAAGCGCTCGGCGTCCCTGGATCCGCTTACCGGGACGTTGAATCGCAGAGGTCTGCTCGCCGAACTGCGCAAATCGCTGGCATCGGTCAATCGCCTCGGGACAAATGCCGCCCTGTGCACTATCGATATCGACCATTTTAAATCGATAAACGATCACTTCGGCCATCCGGCCGGTGATGCGCTCCTGAAGGAATGCGCGAATCGTCTGCAGGCACAAACCCGAGCGAACGACCATGTTGGCAGGGCAGGGGGAGACGAGTTCTGGATCGTTCTGGACGGCCTGACGCCGGATGTTGATATGGCCTCAGCGGCAGACAAGCTGCGCAACTGCTTCAGCGATCCCTGCAGGATAGGTACGGGGATTGTTCCAGTCAGTGCCAGTATCGGCATCGCTATCGCACCGCGAAGCGCGGGGACGGTCGATGAATGGATTCGCAAGTCCGATGAGGCGCTGTACGCCGCCAAACGCGACGGCCGAGATTGCTGGCGGCTCTATCTCGAGCCTGCTGTCGTCGAGATAACCAGCCTTGCGGGTAAGAAATGAGCAGCAAAGAACGCAGTGAACATGATTTCTGCATCATCTCAAAATCCCCGCCACGATCCACGGGGCGAACGAGAAGAGAAAGGCAGGGGAGCGCTACGTATATGCCGATTGACGAATCTGACAAGGCTGAATTGCGGCAGGCCTTGCATGCGATCAACAATTCACTGCATGTCCTCGGGCTGCAGACTGAACTTGCCCGACTTCACATGGCAAATGGCAACCTGCAGGAAGCGGGCGCCGCGCTCGATCATGCCTTGCGTGAGCGAAGCAATTGCGGGCAGACCAGTCGGGTTCTGGATCGACTGATCCAGTCGCTCTGATCGACGTACCAGGCGGCAAAAAGACAAGGCCCCGACAATGCCGGGGCCTTGTTGTTTGCCGATACCAAAGTTGTTTGCCGATACCACGGTGGGGCGGACAATTGGGGAGATTATTTAGTGGTGATCCTGGGTCTTGCTACTCTTCGTCGGCTTGCGATAGTCGCGACTAACCTGCGGGTCCTGTTCCTTCGCACGATCGAGAGCGGCCCGCTCAGCTTCGGCTAACTCATCGGGGTCGGCCGCCATGTCGCGGTCGTCCGGACGCATAGAATTGCCCTTGCTCAACTCGGACTCGACAAATTGGCGTGTATGTTCGTTATAGCGGCGTGCGCTTTCGCGATCGCCTTCACCTATTTCCTGGTGCCCCTCGTTTGAAGGATCTTCTTTTGGCGTTCTATATGTCTTATCTGTAGGCATGTTGGCGTCTCCTCGTCTGGATCCCTGCACGCCGCCTGAAAACGCAGCGGTGCAGGGTTGCAGATTCACAGTGATTAATCGCCGTCAGTCATCTCGTCCTTAACATCATCGGCGGTGCGCTCGATAGCTTCGCCAGTTGCTTCGACGTCCTCGCCGAATCCGGATGTCGTGTTACAGGCGGCCAGTCCGATCAGACCGAGCATGACCAAAGCAAGCTTGAGATTTGTGTCCATGGGTGTTCTCCAAGTGGGTTCGTTTCGCTGATGTCGATGCACATCTTGTGCCAAGACGTGCTGTCGGTCATTCGTTCCATGGCGCAACTCGAAAAGAAGTCAGACACGCAGGTGTTCATTCGCCCGCCGTGGTGCAAAAATTACCCACGCCAGAAAATTTTACGTGTTCGGAATGCGACGCCGATAGTAGGTTTGACCCAGGGTGAGCGGTCGTTGGGGCCTCTTACGCTGCAGCACGGGATGCACTTCCGGCGTCCGCGGGGTATGATTCATTCGATTGTTCTGCGAAAACCAAAGAATAACCGGTACGGTCGTGAAGTCTGCCGCAAACGGGATTGGCATGCATGTTGCAAGTCCCTGACCAAGCTGACGTCAATGCGCGCACGCGGACCCGGTCTGGCATTGTCGATGGCCATCAGTCATTGACGTGTACTGCAAAAAAAAGGAGAGAACAATGTTTAACTGGGCAATTATTTTCCTGATCATAGGGCTTATCGCGGCGGTTTTTGGTTTCACCGGCATAGCCGGTACGGCCACGAACATCGCGTGGATACTTTTTGTCGTGGGTTTGGTGCTGGCAGTCGTATTCTTCATCATGGGACGACGGCCCAGGATATGACCCTGGCCGGGCCTATACCCGGCGACAGAATGTAGCAATGCGGGGACCGCGGAAGCGTTCCCCGTTTTTTTGTCCTACTCCGCGGCAATTCTTACCGCCGCCGGCAATATTTGCCGCTCGACGAGCCCTCCGACCCCTCCTGCTCGAAACGATGCCGTTGCTGATCGCGTGCCATCGATTGGCATGAAGCCTGCATCTAACGAAGCAGATTAATTCCAGCGTCCGTCAGGACTCAAAAGTAGGAGGAGAAATTTATGAAGCAGATACTCGTTACGTGGATCGTCGCGTCGTCCGCGTTGGCCGCCGGCTGCGCATCAGGCCCGGATCTCGCTGATACCGGAATAGTCCGGGCGGAGACCACCATCGACAACGCGGCCCAGAGCGGGGCTCAAGAACACTCTCTCAGCGAGTTGGACGACGCCCGCGAAAAGCTTGTCGCAGCGAAACTCGCCGCTGAACAAGGCGATGAGGAACAGGCTGCTCGTCTGGCGGAAGAAGCGGAACTGAAAGCCCAGGTAGCCATGGCGCAGGCCCAGTATGCGGAAGCCGACACCTCACTTCGTGAGGTTCAAAAAGGTATTGACTTACTTCGTCGTGAACTGCAGGTGAACGACAATCCGGGAGGTACGCAATGAAACATACAAGACAACTGCTAGCCGTTGCGGTCGCCTCGGCATTTGCCGCCGGCTGCAGCACCACACCTGATCGCATAGCTGAGCTGGAAGAGGCTCGACAAGCTGTGCTTGATGTACGCGAAGCACCGCAGGTTGATCAGTATGCACGTGCAGAGTTGCGCGATGCGGAAACGGCGCTCGAACAAGCGGAAAAGGCGCTGGCAGATGGCGACGATATCGAGATCGTTCGCCATGAAGCTCGCCTGGCGGAAAGTTACGCGGATATCGCGGCTGCCCGGCTCGGTGAGCGAGTCGCCCGCGATAGTATCAAGGGCGCTGAGCTCGATCGGAGCCGAGTCCTGGAAGAGGTGCGGGCGCAGGAGGCCCGGGTAGCCCGCCAGGATGCCGAGGATGCGCGTATGCAGGCCAATATGGCGTCGGAGCGCGCCGACTCACTACAGCAGGAACTCGCGGATCTGAAGGCCGAAGAAACCGATCGTGGACTGGTCCTTACTCTCGGCGACGTACTATTCGACACGGGCGAAGCGACGCTCAAGCCCGGCGCGAATTCCACGATACTGCGGCTTGCCGGGTTTCTCGACGAGTACCCCGAGCGGCGACTGCTGATCGAAGGCCATACGGACTCACGCGGTTCGGATGACTTCAACCGGGAGCTGTCCCGCCAGAGGGCGGAAGCCGTTCGGATGGCTCTCATGCAAGCCGGTGTCGCGGGCGAGCGGTTGCGGGCCCAGGGTCTTGGCGAACAATTCCCGGTGGCATCGAATGACACGACAGCGGGTCGTCAGGAAAACCGGCGCGTTGAGATTATCGTATCTTCCGAGGATGTAGAAGGATTCCCGAACTCCCTGGACACGTCAGCAAGGAACGAGTAAAGGAACGCCGCCGGGGCGGCGCATTTTTCGTGTCGCCCTGGCTACTTCCCACGTGAACCTGCGGACGGACAAACAGTCAGCGCAGGTCCTCGCGGGTTTCCGAATAGTCGCCTTCTTCGTGGGGCGTGGACGTCGTATTTCGATCCGCCGCGGAGACTTGCTGCCGGCGAAGGCCGCGGTTTCCTTTCTTGATCGAGTTTACCCAGTAGAGCGCCAAGCCGAAGATAACGATTACGGACAATATGCCCAGACCCGTCATCCATACCGCCCAAGCGTCGGTGTTACCAGTCATATCAATGCCTCTTCATTTGGATTAGTCAGAACTACCAGAAGTAAGGCAATTATCATGCCGACGATCCAGTCGAACGCTCAGCGTCGCTTACGGATTCGAGGTGTGCATTGCTGATCGACTGGCGCACTGAAAAATAGTCGCTCCAAACGGATGGGGCATCAACCAGGCGCTCGGAGATATTGCTGAGCGTGAAGGCAGTCGATACATCCAGGGAGTTGAGTTCAGACCAGTTAACGGGCGCCGCAACCGGCGCGCCGGAACGGGCCCTTAGCGAGTAGGGAGCGATCGCCGTCGCGCCCCGTTCGTTGCGCAACCAGTCGATGTAAATACGACCGACACGAATCTCTTTGGACGCCTTCGCGACGTAATTCTCCGGCGCGGATACCGCAAGTTTCGTGGCAAGTCCTTTCGCGAAGGCTTTGACGTCTTCCCAGCTTCGGCTTCGCCGTATCGGCACCACAACGTGAATGCCCTTGCTGCCCGTCAATAGCGCGTAGCTGCGCAAGTTGGCCGTCTCGAGAATTTCCTTGAGCTCAAACGCCGCTTTGCGGACTCGAATGAAGCTCAGATGCTCGTCCGGATCAAGATCAAAAACGATGCGCTCCGGGCGCTCAAGCCGATCGCTTCGGGAGCCCCAGATGTGCAGCTCGAGCGCACCGATCTGCGCTGCTGCAATCAGTCCGCGCCGGTTTGCGACGAGCATGTATTCCCGGGCCTTGCCGGAGCGTTCGCGAAGGGTGAAACGTTCGATTTCATCAGGTACTGATGGAGATGCGTGCTTTTGATAAAAGCAGGCTTCAGACTGCCCCTGCGGGCAACGCACGAGCGTGAGCGGTCTGCGACTGGCATACGGCAGCATCGCAGTTGCCGCCTTCATGTAGTACGCCGCAATTGCATGCTTGGTAGCACCCTGTTGCGGAAACATGACGCGATCGGCGTGCGTCAGCCGCACACCGTCAAGCCGCATCGCGCCGGACTCTGTTTTTCCCATGAGCGCTCCTCTCCGTCATAACGATTATGTCTCGCTGGCACGACTATTGCATTTCATGACTGTTGCAATTTACTGCTCGGCCAAAATTTTTGGAGAAATAGAATGGATGTCATCCGGATACTATTATCGATACTGCTGCCGCCGCTTGGCGTGTTCCTTCAAGTCGGACTCGGCCTGCAATTCTGGATCAATATTTTGCTGACCTTGCTCGGCTACATTCCCGGCGTCATCCATGCCATCTGGATCATTGCGCGCCGGTAGAACTACCTGAAAACGAATTTTCTACAGTAAATTTTTGCCACCCTCCGGAAGCCGTGCCACGTCGGCCTGGCGCCCCAGTGCCGGGGCCTCGCTGGCGAGTTCGCCCTCGGCTTGCTGTGCGTCCTTTGTGTCGCGCGTCGGTGCCGGCGTTCGGGACGCCGCCGCGGCGGGTTCGTCGATGCGACGTATCGGAACGCCCTTCGGAAAAATTACTTCGCGAGCTGCGTCCGGCATGGATATGCCGTTCGCATCGAACGCAGATTTGGTCAGTCTGACGACGGCCGAGCGAACTTTCAGGGGGCTGAAGCGCCCGATATCCAGCCAAAACAGTACGCGCAGGTTGACCGTGGCCGCGCCAAGTTCGTCAACCAGAACCAGTGGCTCTGGTTCGGCCAGGACAGCCGGATGCTGCTGCAGGACTTCCAGGGCGATGCGTTGTGCCTCCGGTATCGAGTCGTCGTAGCCGATGCCTACCAGAAAGCTCTCTCGGCCATGCGGATTTGCAGTGAAATTCGTGATCGTATTCTTGTAGATTATTGCATTTGGGACCTGAACATGATTTCCGTCCTGGGTCATGATCAGTGTAGCTCGTGTATTGACGCGCTGCACATACCCCGTATAGCCGTCGACCTGGATGAGGTCGCCCATGGCGAATGGCCGCTGGATGCTGATCAGAATACTGGCGAGGAAGTTCTCTGCGATATCGCGGAATGCGAAGCCTATGGCGAGACCGAGCAGGCCTGTACCGCCGATAATCGTCACCGCCAGTCCAGTCAGGCCGGATACGCGCAGCACCACGTAGGCACCAAGGACGAATACGAGAGCAGCGACCGCGCGGGCCAACACGTCCCGAAGCAAGTCGCTCCGTATGCGCGTACCAAAAACACGGGTCGCGGCGCTCAGCGCCAGCCGGGCGACAACCCAGCTGAGGCCGAGCAGACCGACCGCTACGAACACCAGGGGCACGGCGCGGAATGCTGAGGCCGCCAGCTCCTGGATTTGGCGAAGCGTAGGGGAGAGATCCCACGGGGACGGTTCGGGAACAGCGATGTCGTTGACGACAGCCACGACTCCTTCAGTATTCATAGCGAGGTTGCCCGCCCATGCGATGTGCGAATCATCGCCAGCGACACCGCGCAAATAGACAATGCCGTTATCGACAGAGACGTCGATTGCGTCAAACCAGCCGGTCGCGCCGAAAACGTTCTCAAGACGCGTATCGATCGCCTCGTCAGCCGGAACGTCCTCTATACGTATCGGATTTACTACGGGTTGATCTATCTCGTCGTCGCCCGCATCCGAGGATTGCGGGGCCTGGCCCATCAAGCCCACGGGCAAGAGGAATACAAGCAGAAGGCTCGACAGGCGTAACAAGCTTGTCATACCCGTCAGCTGTGCCGGCCTTCGCAAACCTCCTCGATAAGCTTCTTGTTGAACGCGTGCAGGTCATCGGGCTTACGGCTGGTAACCAGTCCCTGGTCGACGACGACTTCGGCATCTTCCCATTCAGCACCGGCGTTTTCGAGATCCTTTCGGAGAGACGGCCAGGAGGTCATGCGCTTGCCCTTCACACCATCCGCGTTGATAAGGGTCCATGGGCCATGGCAAATTGCGCCTATCGGTTTGTTTGCCTCGACAAACGCCCGGACGAATGTCACCGCGTTCTCGTTTGTCCGCAAGGCGTCCGGATTCAATACGCCGCCGGGCAGCACGAGTGCGTCGTAGTCAGACGCCTTTGCTTCGTCAAGCCTCAGGTTGGCGTGAAAGTCGTTAGACCAGGACTTTTTGGACCAGGCCTTTATTTCGCGGGAATCGGGTGCGATGACATCAACCGCAGCGCCCGCTTCCATGAGTGCCTCTCTCGGCGACGTCAGTTCGGACTCCTCGAAACCATCGGTCGCCAGAATTGCCACGCGTTTGCCTGCAAGTTTTACCATTTCCTTCTCCTTGTTTACACGACAGGTTCGCACGGCGCGACTACCGGTCGAGCGTGCGCGAGTTGAATGGCATAAGGAGGTGCAAGCGCCGTGCCAGCGATTCCTGACCGCCAGTCAGAGTCCTGCCACTGGCACGGACTTTGCTTCCAGAATAACTAACGACGTTAGGGAGACAGGGAATGGTGCCGCTGAGTTACGACTGTCGAGCGTTGCCGGCAGCACGTCTGTCCCTGGCATCTGTCCTCGCCGTGGCGCTGTGTGCCGCGTGCGCGACATCGCCTCTCGGTCGCTCCCAGCTTCGCCTCTTTCCGGGCGAGCAGCTCGAACAAATGGGTGCTGCGGCATTCGAGAACATTGACCAGCAGACGCCCCGGGTCGACGACCCGGCGCTTACGAAGTACGTGACCTGTATCGCAGACAATATACTCGCGGCCGTACCGGGAGTTGACCGCCAGGATTGGGAGGTGGCCGTTTTCGAATCAGATGATGAGAACGCCTTCGCTTTGCCCGGCGGAAAGATCGGCGTGTATTCCGGCATGATGGGTGTGGCGGAAACGCAGGATCAGCTCGCAGCGGTGATCGGCCATGAAGTAGCGCACGTCATCGCGGAACATGGCAACGAACGCGTATCGACCAGTTTCGCTGCTGACACCGGTCTGCAGCTTGCGTCCGTATTGGCCTCTGGCAGTTCATCGGGAGACTCGCAGACCCTCATGTCGCTACTGGGGCTCGGCACGCAGGTGGGCGTACTGCTCCCTTTCAGCCGGGCGCAGGAGGAGGAGGCTGATCTAATCGGCCTCGACTACATGGCAGCCGCGGGCTTCGAGCCGGAAGCCAGCGTCGCCTTGTGGCAGAACATGCAAGCGGCGGCAGAGGGCGATGCGCCGCCGGAGCTCCTTTCCACGCATCCGGCGACCGGCTCCCGCATCGAGGCATTGCAGGAGCGCCTGCCGTCGGCAATGAGCGTTTATGAGAAGGCCATCGCCCAGGGGCGGCGCCCGGATTGCCGTCGATGAACGACATCATTCTTTCGGCGGACGATGCGCTCCTGCGGAGTACGGACGAGCAGGTTGGCGTTCTGCTCATGTACTACGACGATCCCTACAAGGTGGAACAGCAGCAGCTGGAGCCGGCGTTTCTCACCGAGCGTCGCAGTTCTCTCGAGGTCCTGCGGGTGGCACTGCGTGCGGAATTGGCAGCGCGGAAAATTCTGCCAAAGCAACAGGACAGCGACGTTAGTGCGTGGCAGTTCTTCGTCGATCGAATGCGAGGTGTATTGCGCGATGAACCGCTGGCCGTGCCGCTTGAAGAGGAACGGAAGCTCCTTGAATTGTGCGACGAACTGATTGAAAGCGGTCTTCAGGACCAGGCGCCTGTTCTGGACGGCCGGTCCGCCACACTCGCGGCATTGCGCTCGCTCAAGTCGCAACAGTAGGGATAGGCAGCAATGACCAGTACGTACCTGCCTGTGAAGGACACAGGCCCGGAGCAGATCAGCAGGATCTGGGTCGCGACCCTGGTGGCACTGCTTGCCTCGCTGGTGACGTGCACTGCGGGTGCCCGTCCTCCGGCAACAGAGCGCCCGGACAGGGATATGGAGAGAACTGACATGGGATGGATGCAACAGCTCAGAGAAATGGCAAGCCATGGCATCTATATGGTCGAGCGTGCGAGCGACGATAGCCGGAATCGCCTGTCAAAACGCGCGGGTTCCTCGAAGCCGCAACAGATCGCAGCGTACAGCGGGTATGCCAACGACAGTCACGTATGGGTTCATGGCCGCGTTCTGGCGAGTCGGCCGATTGCCACCGCGACGGGTGCAGAAACCTGGTGGCAAAACCTTCACGCCACGTTTCAGCGTTGGGAAAGCGACGAAGTTGCCGCCGCGGAAGTGAAACTTCGATACGGTGACAAGGTGTTTCCGGTCGTCACCGATGATGAGGGATACTACGCCGTCCGACTTGACCGGAATCCTGCCGTTCCGGCTTCTGAGGACGTGACGGCAACCTATGCTGACGGTGAGGTTCTCCTGATCGCTACTCACCGCGTCTTTTCGCCCCATCGGGACGCTCAATACCTCATTGTAAGCGACATGGACGATACCGTCTTGCATACGGGCATCACCGATCTCCTTACTGCCGCACGGCTGACCTTTCTGGGTAATGCAAAATCACGTAAGCCTCTGCCGGGCGTTGCCGGCTTGTACAGGGCACTCATGGCCGGAGGCGAGGGAACCGCGACGAATCCGATATTTTACGTATCCAACTCCGGTTGGAATCTGTACGACCTGCTGGATCATTTTATCGAGATCAATGACCTTCCCGGTGGACCCCTCCTTCTGCGTGATCTCGGATTTAACGATAGACACGCAAGCAGCAGGGAACACAAAGCGGAGACCGTAAGACACTTGCTGGAACGCTTCACGTCCCTTCCGGTGGTTTTGATCGGCGACTCGGGCCAGCACGATGCCGAAATCTACGCCGATATCGCCACGAGTTTTCCCGGGCGCGTACTCGCAATCTACGTTCGCGATATCGATCCGCGTATCGATTCACCCTACGATCTGGATGTCGACTCGGTCTTCGACGAATTCTCGGGCACCCAGGTACCCATGGTGCGCGGCGAAGACAGCCGCGCCTTCGCGGAACACATGCAAACTCTCGGCATTTTGCCTTTGGAATCGTCCGAGCGTGTTGCCGGAAGTGCCATTCGCGATGATCAGCGCGGTCGAGTCGGACGATAATCCATGTCGGACCGCTTCACGCACACACTGCTGATAGTAAACCCTGGTAGTCGCAGTGGTAAGGCACCGGTTTCTGTGGCCTTCGATCGACTTCTCGAGTTGGGACCCGTGTACGCCTTCCGCGTCGACGACACGAATACGGCACGCGACGCTATCCTGGAGCTCGGCGGACCGGACACGAGGGTTGTGCTTGGCGGAGGGGACGGAACCCTTTCACACCTGCTCGATGTCGTTCTGGAAAGCGGGTCTACTCTTGGTGTCCTTCCAATGGGCACCGCGAATGATTTCGCGCGTTCGCTGCGTATTCCACTCAATCTCGCTGAGGCGGTAGAGGTCATCGTCGCTGGCGAGACCCGACGCGTGGATGTCGGTGAAGCCAACGGAGAAACGTTTCTCAACGCGGTCGGGGTCGGAATAGGTCCCGAGGTTACTCACGAGATGGATGCGGAATCCAAAGGGCAACTGGGCGTGCTTGCCTACCCTGTTGCATTGTTGTCCGTTTTGCGCGACGCACAGCCGTTCCGGGCATCGCTCGAAATCGACGGCAGTGAGATGTCCTTTAATTGTCTTCAGGTCACAATCGGCAACGGGATTCACTACGGTGGCGGAATGACCGTTTCCGACCAAGCCCGACTCGACGACGGCCAGCTCGATGTGCTCTGCATACGCGAGCAGCCGCCGTGGCAGCTCGCGAAACATGCTCTTGCCTTACGGAACGGTAGTGCTGACAAACTGGAGGGCATAGAGATTTATACGGGACGGCAAGTCCGTCTGCTGACCGAAACTCCAATGGATGTATCCGCCGATGGCGAGCTGACGGGAAAAACCCCGCTCGAGTGCCGCTCGCTGCCGCAGGCGCTGTGCGTGTTCGCCCCGCTGGTGTCGCCCGACGTTCACGTCACCGACTGAACTACACAAAGCCTGCAAGAATTACAGCCAACTGCGGTCGCAGGTGGGAAACGACCGGCGGGCTACCCGAAATTTTGATTGGCACAACAATTGCATTTTTCGAGGTGTGCCGGGCAACGCTTGCCCGCTAAGGAGATGACTATGAACATCAGAACACTGGTTCCGATAAGCGCGAGCTTACTGTTGTTGGCCGTGGCCGGCTGCGAAGTTGAGAAAACCGCAGACGGCGACCTCCCCGACGTGGATGTCGACGTGGATGGTGGCCAGTTGCCCGAATACGACGTTGACGGTCCCGATGTCGATATCGAACGGAAGACGGTAGAAGTACCAACAATCGATATCGATCCCGCGGGCGAGAATGACGCAGAGGCCGAGATCGAGGACGAGCTCGAACGCGACGAATGACCGCCTCGCGCCCTTTGGCCCGTAATCCGTCCTTTGACAAGCCGTCCGTGGCCGTAGCACCAGCCCTCGCTGGTGCTGCTTCGCGGAAGCTGGAACTCTTGTCGAGGGCGGGCTATGCGGCCAAGGGGGTCGTCTATGCGACCGTTGGTGTGCTCGTACTTTCTGCCCTGTACGGCGCCTTTGGCAACGAAGGCCTGACCGGTTCCAAGGGTGCCATCAATACGATTTCCGAGGGACCGTTCGGAAATATTTTGCTGGCCCTGTTGATTATCGGTCTGGTGGGCTACGTCGTGTGGCGCTTCCTCCAGGGAATCCGGGATACGGAAGGAAAGGGGAGCGGGGTCAAGGGTTGGATGCAGCGACTCGGCTTCATGATCAGCGGTCTCTTTTACGCATCGCTCACGTTTTACGCGGTACGGTTGGCAGGTTGGTTTTCAAGCGGTGGCCCGTCGGCGTCAGCAGATGGCGAGGGTACCCAGCAGGCACTGACAGAGAGCCTTATGAGCTTTGAGGCAGGGATCTGGGCGGTGGGCGTTGCCGGACTTGTATTTATCGGCGTGGCACTTTACCAGGCTTATCGTGCAGCGAACTGCAAGTTTGAGGACAACTGGAAGCTGTACGAAATACCGGCCAAACGTCTCCCACTGGCCAGGCGATTTGCGCAATTCGGCATATTCGCTCGTGCAGTCACATTCTCGCTGACTGGCGGGCTGCTGATTCTCGCGGCCATTCACTCGAATCCCGATGAGGCTCGTGGTCTCGGATATGCCTTGCAGACCTTGCGCGACGAATTCTACGGTACCCTGTTGTTGACTGTCATCGGCGCAGGACTCATATGCTATGGCTTCTATTGCTTCCTCAATGCGCGATACCGTACCGTCAATGTTTGAACAGGCCGCTTACCGGCCCTGGTGGTAGCGAATGCACGACGTACACCAACGGGAGAAGCATGTGAAAGCAAAAAAACAGTATGTCAGAAGCGTCAGAATGACCTTATTTCTCCTCGGCGCCAGCATTCTGACCAGGGAAAGTGTCGCCAAAGCATGGGCCGAGACCGCCGGCGGTGAGCAGCCGCAGAAGAAGTCGAATTGGGACGTCGGGCCTAAAGAAGCAGCGGCCTGGGCCCTGGTTTCCGGCAGCGTCGTCGGACTTGCAAGAATGTTGGTTCGTCGTACGAAAGGATACAAAGGTACCCAAGCTCAGCAATTGACGATTCAGTAAGTAAAAGGACCGATAACCCATGCGATCCACGACTTCAAGACTGGCGGGGCTGGTTTCCGCCTTGTTCATTTCCGCGGTCGCGTGCGCGGCGAAACACCCTTTCGAAACCGCCGAAGTTGCGGCCTTTGACGAGCCATGGGCGCTTGCTTTCCTGCCCGATGGCCGCATGCTCGTGACCGAGAAAGCCGGCCGCCTGTTCGTGGTCAGCCCGACGGGTGACAAAACAGAAATTGACGGTGTGCCTGACGTCGATTACGGCGGGCAGGGCGGGCTGGGCGATGTCGTCCTGCACCCGGATTTTTCAGATAATTCGAGAATTTACCTGAGCTATGCCGAAGCGGGCGATGGCGCTACGCGTGGAGCGGCCGTCATGCACGCCCGGCTGGATCTCGACGAGAAAACCTTGACGGCAACCGAGGTCATCTGGCGTCAGGTGCCGAAGGTCTCAGGACGAGGCCACTACGGCCACAGACTGCTGTTCGACGATGCTGGTTACCTGTTCATATCATCCGGCGATCGTCAGAAATTTGATCCGGCTCAAGACATGTCATCGAACCTCGGCAAGATTTTGCGCCTCAACGATGACGGCAGCGTCCCCGACGACAACCCGTTCGTGAACGATGGTGACGTTGCTTCCCAGGTATGGTCGCTCGGTCACCGTAATCCGTTAGGCATCGTGTTTGATTCCGATGGCCGCTTATGGAACCACGAAATGGGCCCGGAAGGCGGCGACGAACTGAATCTCGTGAGACCGGGCAACAATTATGGTTACCCGATCGTTTCCAACGGCGATCACTACAACGGCGACATCATCCCGAACCACGACACACGGCCTGAATTCGTCGAGCCGGTGATCTGGTGGACGCCTGTTATCTCACCGGCCGGATTCATCATCTATGACGGCAATTTGTTCGGTGATTGGCGCGGCGATGGCTTCATCGGCGGGTTGTCCTCGAAAGCCCTTGTGCGCATCGAATTTAACGGTGAAGGCGCACGTGAGGCTGAGCGCTTCGAGATGGGTCAACGAATCCGCGAAGTTGCTCAGGGACCCGACGGCGCCATATGGCTCTTGGAAGACGAGCGCTACGGTAGCGGCGGTCGCTTACTCAGGCTGACACCCGAGGAGTAGTCTCAGGCATCGGTTCACAGCTAAATCCCAATCCCTAGATAATTTAACATAATATACATTATACGCATAAGGTAAGGCCTGCGGCATGGAGGGTTTTCCGACCTATCGGATTTGACATCATCGAAAAACAATCGGCTTGAGCCATTGCCCATATCTCTCAAGCACACAACGACGCCCAAATTGGTGCGAATTTTGTCATCAAACTCCATGCAATGCGCACCGTGGTTAGTTGGGATCGACCGGCTGGTGTGGATCACAGAGCGTCATTCTACCTCGTCCTGGCATCAGGCGAGAGTCGGCCAAAACCCGCCGCACGACCTGCGATCAGCGATCTAGCTTAAACATCTGGTCACCAGATGCGGCCAGCATGATGCCCGCGACCAATATCGGCTGGCGCGGCGCATGTGTGGAGAATGAAACGGTCACCGCGGAGCTTCAAAAATGGCGAGCCGGCCCGCGAGGTTCCGCAGGCCGGCTCTTGGTTCAGTTCACGAGTTCAAGCTCACCCGGCTGGCATGTCTTGTCAAACCAGGATTCCAGCACCCCATAGAGGCGCAGCACGTCGTTCCAGCCTATATTCAACGGCGCCCTCGCTGACAAAATTTAGAATCAGGAGCCCCGCCACTGCTTCTTGTATTTTAAGCATAGCGGTGCCGACGTTAACCTTTTTCGAAAACATGAATACCTACGAGTGATTGGAACGACTTATGCGATTTTGAAGCGGCAAAGGCACTTTTCTTGTGAGATTATCCGACTAAGTAAGCAAGCGCGTCAGGATAGTCAAACATGAGCACAGGATTTCGGTTGGGTACGAAACACCAGGTCACTGCGACGCTCACCGCCCTGTTCAGCACTTCGTTATTGTTTGCTGCAGAACTCAACTTCGATGCCAGCGTGCGCCCAGATCATCTGACCATGGGCAAGACTATCCGACAACAGTATGCAGAGAGCCCAGACCTTCCCGATGGCGTGGCATTCCTGACCATTATTCGGTCCGTTGCGTCGGCCGACGTGGAGGATTCCGATTTTACCATTCGACGGAACACAGGGTACGACGCCGACTCAGCTGAAGTTCTTCGAGAAAAGATGATCTCAGCTCTTTCATCGTATGAGAAAGCCTTCAATGAACAAAGCGAGAAGATCCTTTGCGAGAATGGCACACCACGAAGAAGTGGAGACGATGTTTTTGTGGATCTTGAACAAGTTGACGACACTGCAGACGCACTCGCGGATCAGCATCTAGCGATGTTTATGGCAGGCTTGGATGATGACGCCTCTGCACGCCTGACTCAGTGGATCGGTATGCAGAAGCTGAATGTTGTTCACACTTTGGTCGACCACAAAGAACTTGCTTTGATGGTTGGGAAAGCAAGCGTAGACAACGAGGCTGCTGCTATATGCGCTAGATTGTTTAGTGAAGCTAACTGAGCCGCCGGAGGCAAAAAATAATGAAGAAAGAAAAATCGAAAATCGTCAAATCGATCATTATTGCGAGTGTGTTCTCCGCGCAAAGTGCTTGGTCTTGGACTATCAGCCAAAACCTGTCAGTAAAGTTGTCGACTGGCGCAAAGTTTACTACTACTGTGCACATTCCTTGGACAGAATATTACTGGGCAACAGGCACGGCTCAGGCGACGATTAAAGAATCAGGGAGCGTAATCGACTTCACAGAAGATGTTTGCCTTCGAGTGCCTACGCAACCAATTATCTGCAAGGCCACCGCAACAGACCCAACCGTTCATACTGGTTGCCCTTATTGCGGTAAGGCGAAAGGTTTTGCGACAACACTAACTGTAAGCGAAAGCAAAACGCTCACAGAGCAGTGTGGCACTTTTGACCCATGCCCTACTTGTTAACTTCGGGTCCCCGGAGGCCAAAAAAGCTACGAGGAAAAGTAGGACCGTACGAACGTTCGCGAACAATTCGACCATTGATTCTCGTTCGCTGGGAGTGTCAGGAATTTTGCGTGCGAGCCGAGTCGGTCATTCGATCACCATGAATCGATCCTCGAAATGTAGCGCAAATTGCGGTCTTGCCCGGCGCCGGTGCAACGCTGGATACGCCGTATGCGCTGAGACGCCGACTTCTTGACCAGACCGAACAAGTATTGCCCAGAGCGATCCTAGCATCCTTCCGGCGAACTCCGGGCAGGAGCCGCCGTTCGCAGCTAGCAAATATGCAGTGCAATGCCCTTTGAGTTTTTCGCCGCATCCGAAAGGATGCGGCGCAAATCGGCGATGTACTCTATGCAGTACCCAAGCGTGTCTGGAGCTCTGTCCCAAATTGCCGAGTCTTCAGCGATTTCCAACAGACGGATTCCACTGAGAACATCGTCACGCACCTCCCAAGCAACGTTGTGGTTCCCCATCAAATCGCACTGTGGCTCAGGGTCCGCTGCCAGAGTGCGCAACGCATTTCGCAACTGGTAAAGGCCATTGTCGACTGCATCGCTCGCTGAATGTCTCAAAGGCAGGTTCAGGTCTCACCACGTCGTTCGCGATCCTATCACCTGGCCGGCAAACTCCGGCCATTACCCGTCACTCGGCCGAAGAGTCCGAACCGCTGCTTTCAGATGATGACGTCGCGCATTAGCTTATGCTGCTACTTGTCGGGGGCATGATTTGCAGTGTTCCGACAACCCGGCCACGATTTCGGCTCAATTGGCCAGATCTCGATCTCTGCCTGACTCAGGGAGCGACCAACGTTACGTTCTCGCTGCCTGCCGGCAGCTCGAAAATCATCCCGTCCTCGGTAATGATCGTGCCATCGGGAAGATCCCGGGAATAGATTTTCTCGGACAGTGCATTCGAGGGCGGTGGGACCAGGTGATATAGAGCGAGCTGTCGAACTCCACTTTGATCGACGAGCGCTGCAAGGTCGCCGGCGTGCGCGTGGTAATCCTGAATATCGTGAAAGATCTTCTCCATCCGCATACCTGCCGAGGCCTCCTCCAGAGTCTTGATGATTGGCAATGACAGGGTGTCCTGAAGTAACAAATCTGCATCGGTTGCGGCATCGATGAGAGCCTGATTGACAATGGCATCCCCACTGATGACGACGGACCTTCCGCGATAATCGAATCGGTAAGCTACTGCGGGTCGTATTGGATCGTGGTTCACCTCGAAACTGGTGACGGTCAACTCCCCAAATCTCAGCGCCGTACCAGCCTCCATCAAGTTCGACTGCATTTCCCCGAGTTCGGGGGCCAGCAGCTCCGCTCCGTGATGTGCAACCCGATACGTTCGGTCGAGGCGATAGGCGGCGTTAAGACCATTGACAACCTCAGCTATACCTGCGGGACCAAATACAGACAGCGGTCTTGGTCTACCGGCGACCCATGAGTTGAGATTGAACTCAGGAACTGCGGCAATATGGTCGGAGTGAAAGTGGGTAAGGAAAACCGCCTCCAGACGTTTCAATGGCAAGCCACTGAGTGTTGCCACCTGGGCCGAGCCGGCACCGGCGTCAATCACATATAGCGCTTTTCCGGCCAGAATCGCGACGCAGGCCTGGGCACGACCCGGTGCCGGAAGCGGGGAGGATGTACCGCACATGAATACCTGGAGGCCGTCGAACTCACTCATCGGCTGAGGCCGCTTCATTGCTGCGGTTGCAGCCTGCTCGATAAGCCAGTCCTGCCCCGCTCGGGAGTTCCAGACCCCCAGAGCAATGACTGCAACGAGAATCCCAATACCCGCCAGAAACTTGAGAAAGGACTTGATGCCCGTACTCCTATTAGCAGTAGATTTCCTGTAATCGATTTGAAACCAATCTACTGACCTTTTTTGACAATTCTACCCACGAAGACAAGACGGCCGATTCCTCCTGGAATTGGCCGTTCTGTCTTTTTGGTAGCGGGCGCGTACTTTGCAGCTATCGCGTTTGAGCTGAGTTATTGCTGGGCGCGCACAAGCGGACGTTCGAAGCACTACGCCTAAGCGTCGCTTTTGGGTCACGAGCTGCCCGTCATCATACTACGGCTCAACCGGCAAACTTCGGCC
>JBGTLY010000136.1:0-3871 GCA_041743865.1 Woeseiaceae bacterium | reverse complement strand
GATCACGGTGTCGCCTTCGGGTCAGAGGAAAGCGATCGTGGCGACGTATGGAAAGACATGCGCGTAAATCAACTTCCGGCCGACACCGTCGAACGGCTGCGCCAGATCACACCGCAACTGCTGACGGATCAACTGGGCGTGCTCGTGCAATGGCATCTCGAAGGCCGCAGCTTCGTTCCGGTGCCGAGCGGTAGTAACCTGTTTGATAACCGCGGAGTACGCCGCAAAGGCGAGGAGCTGCAAATGGGCCTCACCAAGTCGGAGATTCGCGAGGTTTACCGGCTCTTGACGAAATTGCTCCAACGCGTCGATCGCGGGGAAATCGCCGTCGTGCCTGCAGCTGGCCCCTGAGAATTCCATGATGCCCACCGCGCTCCGCCCGAGAATCGGAATCCTGCTGGCCGTATTGATCGTCAGTGTGGCCGTCATCAGCCCGCGGGAGGCGCGCACGCAGGCCGCACAGCAGCAGTGGCGCGGAGTTGATCGCGTGGTGGCTTTCGCGGACGTGCACGGCGCCTATACGGAATTGCACGCATTGCTGCGGGAAACCGGGATTATCGACGCAAAGGACCGCTGGGCAGCCGGTCATACGCATCTCGTGAGCCTGGGTGACTTGCTCGATCGCGGTGCCGACTCGCGCAAAGTCATGGATCTGCTGATGCGCCTGCAGGGAGAGGCCCAAGCGGCCGGTGGGCAATTGCACGTGCTGTTGGGCAACCACGAGGCGATGAACCTGCTGGGAGACCTTCGCTATGTCGAGACCGGCGAATACGCCTCCTATGGAGACCTGGAGTCATCTGCCGAGCGCGCGGAACACCGACTGGCGTGGGAAGCGGCACAAGGCGCGGGATCCGGCGCGGCTTTCGAGCAGAAGTTTCCACCGGGATACTTTGGCCACCGCGCCGCTTTTTCCCCCGCGGGCAAGTACGGCCAGTGGCTGCTGGCGCTGCCCGTGGCAATCGTGCTCAACGACACGCTCTTCATGCACGGCGGGCCTTCGAACATCTTGCGGGGCATGAGTCTTCAGGAACTGAACCTGCGCTACCGCACGGCACTCACCGACTATCTCGGGCTCGCCGCGCAGCTTGAAAAGGCGAAGCTGCTGCTGCCGGGTGACGATTACGACGCCAGAGCGCAACTCGCCACGAAACGCCTGGCGGCCATTACAGCTGCAAACGGCGGTACGCCAGATGCGGCAGTGACCGACGCGACGCAGCGTTTTGACGTCGCTGACAGCAACCTCCTGCTTTCGCAGGAGGGTCCCAACTGGTACCGCGGAGCTGCGCTGTGCAACGAGGCGGCTGAATCAGACGTCCTGTTGCCGCTATTGCAGCAATTCGGCGTTGCGAGGCTCGTTGTCGGCCATACGCCGACTCGCGATTCCCGCGTAGTCACCCGATTCAATGGCCGCGTCGTCAAACTCGACTCAGGCATGAACCCTGCGGCGTACCGCGGCCGGGCCGCCGCATTGATCCTGCAGCCATCCGGACTCAGTGTCCGCTATGCGGGGCAATCGGACACCGCGCAGCCGCAGCCTGAAGGCCTGTTCGTGGCGCCCGACGAATTCGATGATGTGAGCGTGCTCGCGGCGCTGGGCAAAGGCGAAGTTGCGGTGACGGGCCCAGGCGGCCCGAACGAACTGCATGTATCGGTGAGTCACGGCGGCAAGCGATTTCCCGCCGTGTTCCTGGTTCGGTCCAAGGATGCGGCCCGTAACGAAGTAGCCGCGTACAGGATCGACCGTCAACTCGGACTTGGCCTCGTGCCGGTCACGGTCGAGCGCGAGGTACAGGGCCAGCGCGGCGTGCTGCAGGGGCGGCCGCTCAAGTGGGTCACGCAGGCCGATGTACAGCAGCAATCGCTGCGTGGCGGCGGCTGGTGCGTGACCGAACCGCAGTTCCAGCTGGTTTACGCGTTCGACACGTTGATCGGCAACGATGGCCGCACGGCGGAGGCGTTGCTGTTCGATTCAGACAGCTGGTTCGTCTATGTCACCTCGCATGAACGCGCCTTCGGCACGACCAAAGGTCTGCCCGCTTACCTCAAGGCGCGTCCGCCGACGCCGGGTGCGGAAATCCGTCGTCGACTGGGGGCGCTCGACGAGGCAAGTTTGCAGGCTGCGCTGGGCGAGCTGGTCGACGCCCGCGCTCGCAAGGCAATCCTGGCGCGCCGGGACGCGTTGCTGGCACTGCCGGTGGCGGCAACAACATCACCCTGATCCAGTGTGGCGGGCGCGTATTCTTCAGGGCGTCCGGCGTCTGACCACAAAAGTGCTGCGTGCCTCAAGCCCGTCGAGGTTGGTGGCGATGACGGTGATGCGCAGTTCTCCTATGTCGACATTCAGCGGTGCTTTGCCGGTAAAGGACTGCAGCCGCACATTGAACCGCATCCAGTGCGGAAGTCGATGTCCATCCTCGCAACGGGCGTTCAGGACCAGAACATCGCCCGGTTCCGCGTCGTAGAACGTTTTCGGCGAAACCGGGTGCATGAACGATTCGCCGGGCAAATAGAGCAAATCGGGAATGGGCTCGACTACAGCGGGCGCCACATGCACCATGCTCTGCTGCGTCTTGCGGCTGTAATCGCGCCCCATCATCGCCGCGAGCGCAATGAATACCAGCGCCAGCACCAGGTTCAGCCATGCAAAATCATGTACGGCCCAGTTCAATACATTGAGTCCGATATACATCCCGGCCGCCTGGATAAGATCACCAAAGCGGGAGAAAAAAGTGTCGATCGCAGTCTTGCCGTCGTATTTCGAGTCGCGGTCGACCGGCAGAAAGAGCGCCTGCCGGGTGGTGTTCATCAGCGAGTAATCGATGCTGTTCTCTGAAAACTTGATCATGCGAATCAGGTAGAAAAACGGAATGAAGCCGCCGATCAACTCGCCGAACATCGGGCCGAAGGCCAGCAGGCCATATCCCAGCGCGAGGATGACCGGCTGGAACAGGAGGGCGCCGCGCACGCCGACATGGTGGTAAATGCGCGAAACCAGGAACAGCTGGATGAGCAGGCTGATCAGCGTTACCCAGAAGTAGAATTTGCCGTAAAACTCGGTGATCAGCGAGCCCAGGTCGAGCACCCCGCCGCTTGCGGCAACGCGCGCGACGGCATCGGCTTTCGCGTAGTCCGCGAGAATGAATTCTCCCGTGGTGTTGATCCAGTTGAGCAGCACCACGAACAGCGCCATGTGCAGCAGATAGCGATCGCGCAGCACCATGCCGATGCCGCCGAGCAGTCGTGGCACGGGTCGGGAGCGATCGATTTCGATCGAGCGCGATCCCGGCGGGATGGCGGCGCGTTCAGGCGTGGCGAGGAACAGCGTGGCGCCGAGCGTGCAGGTCGCGAGTACCATGAGACCCATGGGCGAGAGCCCCGCCACCGCCAGCTGCGTGAACTTGGAGCCGACAAGCGCGCCCAGGTTGGCGCCAAGCATGATCACCACGAACAGGCGCTGGCCGCTCCTGACGTTGAATGAGTCCGCCGCGAAGGCCCACATCTGCGACACGACCAGAAGACCGTAGATGCCGACCCAGATGAAGAACGGAAACGCGATCGGAATCTGGTAGTGGCTGAGCACTGCGAACAGCGGCAATGTCACCACGAAGAACACCGTGACGGCGCGCAGCAGCTGCTCGCCGTGGAGGCGGTGTCGCAGCCGGCCGTACAGCGGCACGATGACCATCAGGATCAGCGCCATGGCCGCAACAGCGTACGCACGCGTCTCGGCCGAAAACTTGGTGAGCATGAAGGCTTCGCGCAGCGCCTTGACGATCTGGTACGACGCGAGCAGCAGGAACCCGTGCAGAAAGAACAGGAGCGCCGTGCGCCCCTCGCCGGGTGCCACGGGCGTGACCATCGACAGCAGCCG
>JBGTLY010000135.1:0-3591 GCA_041743865.1 Woeseiaceae bacterium | reverse complement strand
TGTGCAGCGGACGTCGATGGATCGCGCGCTGCGCATTCCGCCGATGCCGCAACTCGTGCGCGCCGTTGGGCTGTCGCACATGCTCGATCAATCGGTCCTGGGTTACATGGCATGGTACGTGTCGCCGTACAAGTACACGTTCGATCCGCCCATCGAGTACGGCCCTGATGCCGAAATACTCAAAGGATGGTGGACGGACGTGTACGCATGGAACCCGACGGCGGCGCCGCAGCTCGCCCGCGCCCATCTGCAGAAGTTCAACCGACTCGTGGCCGCATGCGGCATCGAGGTCTGGGTGGTCAACCTGCCGGAGCGCGAGGTGAGCCGCGCCCAGTTCAAGGACTCGAACTATCACGCATACCTCCACCTCGTTCGCGAGGCCTTCGGCGAGGATCGCCTGCTCGACCTCCGGGAACTGTTGCGCAACGACGAGTTCTACGATCGCGAGCACACGCTGCCTGCAGGCTCGCGGCGCTTGACGGATGTCGTCATCGGTGCCGTCAAGGCAAGGTTGCCGGCAGCGAGGGAACCGGGCGCCGTGAGGAGTCGCGCATGTGCACAACTCGACTCCGCGCAGTGAACTCGAGCGCTCGTGTGGCCGCGCTTCCCGCTTCCCGCATTCGAGGATGACTGCAACCGCAATGGACACGATCAAGGCCCTGCTGGCGGCGGGGCGCTCGGAGGACGCGCTGCGGCGCCTCCTCCACGAGGCGCGGGCGACCACCGACTACGGGCTCTATGCGTCGCTGTGCCGCATGCGTGCTCGCCTGGGTGACGCAGTCCGATCGCGAAATGGCCAGCTCGACATTCGCCTCGCGCTGCTGGGGGGCGCGACCACGGACTTCCTGCATGCGCCACTGCGCCTCGAACTGGAGTCCATCGGGTTGTATGCGACGCTGTTCAGCGGCGAGTACGGCACTCACGCGCAGCAGATGCTCGACGTCGACAGCGACGCGGCCACCTTCGCGCCCGAAGTCGCTGTTCTCCTGTTGACCCATGCGAGCATCGACGCGTGGCCCGCGGCCGGTGACTCCGCGGAGGCCGTGACCGCGTTGGTGGAGCGATTGTGTACCGAGTGGCTGGCACTTTGCAGAGCCTTCCATGTGCGCACCCGATGCGAGGTTGTCGTCACCAACTTCCACATCGCACCAGCGCGGGTGAATGGAAGTCTGGGCTGCCGGTTGCCGTGGGATGCCAATGCGTTCCTGAGGCAGGTCAACCGGACGCTGGGCGAACGCCTGCCACCGTATGTTCACCTCCTCGACGTCGATACGCTGGCGTCCGTACACGGCATCGGCAAGTGGTTCGACCCACGCTTCTGGCATCACTCCAAGCAGCCGGTGTCGTTCTCCTGCCTGGTTCCGTTCGTGCGCAACCTCGCGGCCATCATCGGTGCGATCTACGGGCGTTCCGCGAAGTGCCTCGTGCTTGACCTCGACAACACGCTGTGGGGCGGTGTCGTCGGCGACGATGGGGTCGAAGGTCTGCGCATCGGCGAGGGCGACGCGGAAGGCGAGGCGTTCAAAGCGTTCCAGTCGTACCTGCGAAAGCTCAAGGACCGCGGCCTGCTGCTGGCCGTATGCAGCAAGAACGAGGAAGCCCATGCGCTCGCACCGTTCGAGCAGTTGGCGGAGATGGTCTTGCGTCGGCGTGATTTCGTTGCCTTCAAGGCGTCGTGGGGACCGAAGTCCGACGCGCTGAAGGAGATCGCGCACGATCTCAACATCGGTCTCGACGCGCTGGTGTTCGTCGACGACAACCCGGCCGAACGCGAGCTGATTCGTCAGGCGCTCCCGCAGGTGAAGGTCGTCGAGCTGTCGCGCGATCCGGCCGAGTATTCGACGCTGCTCGACCAGAGCGGTTGGCTCGAGGTCACGCGGATCACCGACGAGGACCGCCGCAGGACCGGGCAATACCTGGAGAACCAGGACCGCGACACGCTCCTGTCATCGCTCGTTGACTACGACGGCTACCTGACTTCGCTCGGTCAACAAGCGACGATCCGCCCGTTCGAGCGGGAGCAGCTCGAGCGCATCACGCAGCTCATCAACAAGACCAACCAGTTCAACCTGACGACGATGCGCATGACCCGCAGCGAGGTCGAGGCGCTGCTGGATCGTCCCGACGTGCTGACTGCGTACGTGCGCCTGGTGGACAGGTTCGGTGACAACGGCATCATCAGCGTGCTGTGCGGCCACGTGCGCGACAGCGTGCTGCGCATCGACCTGTGGCTGATGAGCTGCCGTGTGTTCAAGCGAGGCGTAGAGCAGCTTCTCGCCAACCACGTATTCGCCTGGGCCGCGAGCGCCGGCGTTCGCGAAGTCCATGGTCGCTGCACTCCTACACCGAAGAACGGGATCGTGGCCGACTTCTACGCGAGCCTGGGCTTCGCGAAAATTGGGACCGGGGTCGATGAGACGACCACCTGGGCCACTCAAGTCGACGATTTCAAGCCGCAGCCGGTGCGGATCGAACTGACAAAGGACTCGATGCTATGACGGAAGAAATGATCTGGGAGCGTCTCACGCAGGTTTTCTGCGACGTCTTCGACGAGACCATCGTGATCGGGCCGGCGACCGCGGCCATCGACGTGGAGGGCTGGGATTCGCTTTCCAACATCGAGTTGCTCGTGGCGATCGAGCAGGCGTTCTCCGGAGTGAAGTTCAATACCGGCGAAATCGCCAGCCTGCGCAATGTCGGCGAGATGGTTGCCATCATTCGCCAGCGGGTCCGCGAGCACGCCTAGCAGCCTTGGGCAGACAACTCGCCATGCCAGGATCACTCGTGCGCAGCGCCGCTGCGCTGCTCGTCGTGATCGGCGTCGGCCTCGCGTGGTGGCTCACCATCTCGCCGACCCAACCGGAGATCGCCGGCCTCTACAGCTTCAGGCGGCTTACGTTCAACTTGGCAGTCACGGCGGCCGGGCTCTGGGGGGTCTACTTCCTGCTGGGGGGCAAAGCTGCTCGACACAAGGTGCTGGTGTGCGCGTCTCAGGCGATCGCGATCGGTGCGATGCTGTTCCTGATCGAGTTGCCGGTGCTGTTCTTCGGCTTCGACTATCGCACCGTGTTTGGCGCTGCATCTGACGTAACGGAACTTGACCTGACGAGCCGGAACAACCGTCCGGATCAGGTGCTGATTCATCTGCACTGGCCCAACAGCGCTTTCAGCGGCGACGTGACTGGGAACCTCGTGCACCTGGGGATCCCGCGGCCCCGGCGCTACCGGGTGGATGTCAGGTACGACCGCAACGGCTTTCGAAACGACAGAAATTTCGAGCAGGCCGACATTGTCGTGATCGGGGATTCGTTCGTGGAGGCGGCCCTTGTTTCCCGCCAGGAAACCGTTGTGGCGCGGCTCGAATCGATGTTGAATGCACCGGCCGCCAATCTCGGCCAGATCGCCTATGGCTTGCGGCAGGAGCTCGAAGTGTTGCAGCGCTTCGGGCTGCCGCTCAAGCCTCGGCTGGTGGTCTGGGTGCTGTTCGGAGGCAACGACCTGCGCGACGTCGAGTTTTACGAGCGCCAGCTCGAGCAGGTCGGCCGCGCGCGTCCGCCGGCCACGCTAGAGGAGCGCCTTGCGAGCCGCAAC
>JBGTLY010000134.1:0-21183 GCA_041743865.1 Woeseiaceae bacterium | reverse complement strand
GCGACAAGGCCGAGCATCAGGCTCGCCCGTCGGGCTGGCACGGCGAACCCGGACACCGCGGCGTAGGCACAGGCCAGCACCAGTGCAGCACACAGGGCCGGCGTGTGCACGTTGCGCTGTGCGCCGGACAAACCGAGAAGCGCGGCGAACAGCACATACGCACCGCTCGCCGCCAGCCCGATGTGCAGGCCAGAGATCGCCATCAGATGGCTGGTCCCGGTCACGCCGTAGCGCTCCCATTGCTCGTCAGTGAGCAGGTGGCGCGTGCCGACGACGAGGGCGGCCAACACCGCCGCTGCGTCCCGATCGCTCACCACGCGCTGTACCCGCTCCGCGAAATGCGCGCGCAGTCGCCCCACCAGGCGTTCTGTCCGTGAGTCCTCGAGCCGGTTGTGCGGGCTCTCGACCACGTAGCCCGTCGCCCCGATCCGTTCCCGAAAGAGCCACTTCCCGATGTCGACAGTGCCCGGATTGCGTGCACCATGAGGCGGCTTCAGGCGCAGTTCGAAGTGCCACACATCCCCCGAACGCAGGCTGAGCGGCGCGTCGAACCAGGTCAGGCGCAGGCGCCGCGGGGCGCCCGAATCGTCCTCACGAACCGCCGTAAAGCTCGTCCCGGCCGCACTCTCGCGCGGGAAGTCGACGATCCGCACGAGGACCCGCAGGCTGTCGCCGGCATAGGCCACCGGCAGCCACGCCGCTCTGACGAGACCGGCATGCAGGCAAAACAGGGCAATCCCCGCCAGGCACCAGCAAACACTTCGCCGGCAACGCAATGACAGCAGGGCGGCCAGCGCGAGAACGGCCACTATCGCGGCGAGCGTCAGAGCCGGCACGATGTGCAGGATGTTCCCCGCTGCAATGAGATCGGAGTATCGGGGAAAGCTGCTAAGCTGCGGCAGCAGCATGCCGGCAAACAGGCACAGGCTCGCGCGCACCATGGGCGTCAGGCGCGGGTTCCGGCAGCACTCCTCCAGCACATCGGATCATCAGGGACCAGCGGCAGAGATGCCACGGCGATTCTTCAGAAAATTCGCGATAAAGCGCCACCAGCTTCGCGACAGCCGCCTGCTCGCGCCGGTCCGGCATCTCATGCACGAACCCCGCTACTGGGGGATCCGGCGCCGCACCGCCGTGCCGGCCTTCGCCCTCGGGCTCTTTATCGGCTGGCTGCCTTTCCCGGGCCATCCTTTGTGGGGTACGTGCGCGGCGCTGGCCTTGCGCGTCAACATCCCTGTCACAGTGGTCACGACCTTCATCAGCAATCCGCTGACGATGTACCCGATGTATTTTGCGGCGTACAAGCTCGGGCAGCGCCTGCTGGGTGCCCCGCCGCTCGAATTCGACTTCGAGATGTCGCTTGCGTGGCTTACGGACAAGTTCGTCACCCTCTGGCAACCGCTGACGCTGGGTTGCCTCCTGCTGGGGACGGCAAGCGCTGTGATCGGCTACGTCGTCCTCGACCTGTTGTGGCGCGCCTCCCTGCGCGACTACAAGCTCAAGAAGCGCTCCCGCCGGACGCCCGACGAGTGACGCCCTGCGGCCCGCCGCCGGCCGCTGCGGCCAGGTTCATGCCTCGCGCGAAGGCGCGGACCTCTGCGTCAGGCGTCGATTTTCGAGAACCAGCACCCGGTCCATCCGCTCGGCAATGGACAGATCGTGCGTCACGACCACGAGGCTTGTGCCGAGTTCGCGGTTGAGTTCCAGCATCAGGTCGAGGACGTGCCGCCCGTTGCCGGCGTCGAGGTTCCCGGTTGGCTCGTCTGCCAGCACGAGGCTTGGTTCCGTAATCAGTGCCCGGGCGACCGCTGCGCGTTGCCGCTCACCGCCGGACAGTTCGCCAGGCTTGTGAGTCAGCCGCTCTCCCAGACCGACGCGCGTCAGCAGTGCTTCTGCCCGTGCCATCGCATCGGCTTTCACAAGGCGGCGGATCAGAAGGGGCATCGCAACGTTTTCTGCTGCCGAAAATTCGGGCAGCAGATGGTGAAACTGGTAGACGAATCCGATGTGCCGGTTGCGGAGGTCCCCACGCCGCACTTCGCTGCCGTTATGCATGGCAAGGCCGGCCACATAGACCTCCCCGTCGTCCGGATTGTCGAGGCCGCCGAGGATCTGAAGCAGCGTGGTCTTGCCGGACCCGGAGGCGCCGATGATGGCAACACGCTCGCCCGGGGCGACCGTGAAGTTCACGTCACTCAATACTTCGAGCACCGAACTGCCTTCCCGGAAGCGACGCGCGACCGAGCGGCATTCGAGGACCGGTGACGACGTGTCATTCATAGCGTAGTGCCTCGGCCGGCACGGTGCGCGCCGCCATCCATGCCGGGTACAGCGTCGACAAAAGCGCCAGTACGAGCGCTATCGATGCGATACGCAGGACGTCTTCTGATCGCGGTTCCGATGGAAGGTCACTGATGAAATAGACATCGGCCGCCAGGAACTTGATGCCGAACGCCGATTCGAAGAACCCGACCACGGTTTCGAGATTTGCTGCCAGCAGTGTCCCTGCGCCCACACCGACGAGCGTGCCCACGATACCGATGATGCTGCCCTGTGTCATGAATATACGCACGATGCTCCCGGGTCTCGCGCCGATCGTTCGCAGGATGGCGATGTCAGATTGCTTGTCCTTTACAACCATTACCAGTGTCGAAACGATATTGAATGCTGCTACTGCGACGACGAGCAGCAGGATCACGAACAGTATGGATTTTGTGATCTGGATCGACCGGAAGAAATTGACGTGCCGCCGCGTCCAGTCGGTGACGAGGACGAGCCGGCCGCTGTCGATCGCCACCTCGCGCACGATGTCGGGCGCCGCAAAAATGTCGCGCACCGCAAGCCGCACGCCGCTGACAGAGTCGTTGCGGCGATAGAGGCGCGCTGCGTCCTCGAGATTGATGAAAGCCAGCCTTCGGTCGAATTCGAACATGCCGATACGGTAGATTCCGCTCACCGTGAATCGCCTGGTTCGGGGCACGACGCCGGCGGGCGTGACCACGCCCTCTGCGAGCGTGACCGTCACTTTGTCTCCCGGTCCAACCCCGAGGGCGTTCGCAAGTTCGATGCCGAGTACGACATTGAAGTCGCCTGCCGACAGGCTGTCGAGGCGACCTGCGGTCATTGCGCCGGAAATGCCCGAAACGGATTTCTCGAGATCCGGGTCTATGCCACGGATCTCCGCGCCGCTCAGGGACTCGCCGGCCACGAGCAGCGCCTGGCCATCAATGTACGGCGCCGTGCCCGCTACGCGCGGATTGGCGGCAGCCACTGACGCAATGGCCTGCCAGTCCGAGAGCCGGCCGTCGGTCCCTTCGATCGACGCGTGTGAGGTCATGGCGAGCAGTCGATCCTTCAGCTCCCGCTCGAAGCCGTTCACGACGGAAAGGACGAGAATCAGCACCATGACGGCAATCGCAATCCCGAGCATCGAAATTGCGGAGATGAGCGAAACGAAGCCGTTGCTGCTGCGGGCGCGGACGTAGCGCCTTCCGATCCACCACTCATACGGCACTCGCATCATTCGTATCGCAGTGCGGCAGCGGGATTGACCAGGGCGGCGCGGCGGGCCGGGTACAGCGTCGCGAGCGACGTCAGGACGAGAGCGGCAATCGCAATGATTGCGACGTGCCCCCAGTCGAGCTCTGAAGGAATGCGTGTCACGTAGTACACGTCACCCGGCATGATCTGAAAGCCGAGAGCACGCTCGAGCACGGGCACGAGCGTCGGCACATTGAGCGCCAGCAACACTCCCAGCACCACCCCGATCAGTACGCCCGCCCAGCCGATCACGGCTCCCTGTACGAAAAAAACGCGGACGACGCCGCCCGGTTGCATGCCGAGCGTGCGCAACACGGCGATATCGGTGGTTTTGTCGGTGACGACCATCACGAGACTTGCGACGATATTGAAGGCCGCGACACCGATGATCAGTGACAACAGCAGCGACATCATCATTTTTTCGAGCCGGATAGCGCGAAAATAGCTCTCGTTCTCGATGGTCCAGTCGCTGGTTTGTGCGTCGTCGATCCGGCTCCGGATTTGCGCTGCGATCGCCGGGGCAGCCATCACGTCCTTGGCCCGGAAACGCACCGCGTCGACCGCGTCGCCGAGATCCAGGACGCCGGCCGCATCGCTGATGTTGACGAGCGCCAGTCCTTCGTCGAGTTCCTGCAAGCCGGCCTCGAAGACACCGCGCATGACGAATCGCTCGAGGGCCGGTTCCATCGTCCCGTCACCGACCGGGCGGGGGATCAGCAAAACGACGCCATCCCCGAGACGCGCGCCGATGTCGTAGGCGAGGAGCCGCCCGAGGATGATGCCACGACCGCCGGGCGTGAGCGCGTCCAGCCGGCCCTCCACCATGTTGATGGTATCGCCCGATAGCCGGGTCTCCGCCGCAGGATCGATGCCCTGCACGAGAACGGCCTCGAGAGCGCCCCCGGCCGCGAGCATTCCCTCCATACTCACCACCGGCGCTGCCGCCACGACACCCGGCTCTGCCTCCACGAGGGCCGCGAGCGCCCGCCAGTCGTCCACCGGTCCCGGCAAGCTCACGGAGCCGTGGGCGGACATGCTCAGCAGCCGGCTCCTGAGTTCACCCTCGAATCCGTTCATGACCGACAGGATCACGATCAGCGCCGCGACACCGAGGGCGATCCCGAGCAGGGAGATCAGGGTGATGAACGAGACGAAGCGCGTGCGCCGTTTCGCGCGGAGGTAACGCAAACCAACGAACAATTCATGGGCTTTCAGCATCGGCAGGGATTAAACCACAGATAGGACTGGCACACGGGCCCGGGATTCTGTGACAGCCATCACGCGAGAAGTCGACTCACCAGTGTAAAAACCTGTTTGTACAGATGTTTTTGTTCCGGGCGCCCGCACCAGCGGTCCGGAATCGATCGGGAGATTACTTATGGCCCCTCGTTTTATGCTGATCAGAAAACTGCTTCTGCTGGCCCTGGCCGGCGGCCTCGGCAGCGCAGTCCTTGCGCAAAACCTGGATATGCAAGGCACCGGTGGAGCCGCAAATGACGGCCGCCCGACCTCTGGAACGACGCAGGCCAGCGTCGAAGCGACGTACGGCGCGCCCGTCACGAAGATTGCGCCCGTTGGCGATCCGCCGATCGCACGCTGGGAGTACACGCAATTCATCGTCTATTTCGAGCATGACCGCGTAATCCACGCGGTTCGCAGGCGCTAGGCCCCGCCTCAGACCGATTCGGCCCGGGCCGGACGGCCCGGTCTTTTTTTCGTGCCCGGCGTGCATGTGGCGCGGGCATTTTCTTTATAATCGCCGGCCGCCCGTCACCGACTGCTGCCGTGACCGCCCCCGAACTCGCCACGTCCACCGTTCTCCTGCCACCGTCCATCAGCGCGCCTGAGCCAGGCAGCCCGCTCGCATGGGGCCGGCTGCTCGGCGCCAGCGTGGCGCTTGCTATCAGCGAAACGGCACGTCTGTTCGATCGTCCTGTGTGCGTTTTCGCGGAAGATCCGCAGCAGGCCGATCGCCTCGAGGCGGAGGTTCGCTTTTTCGCCGACGGCGCATTCGAGGTCCTGCATTTCGTCGAGTGGGAAACGCTACCGTGGGACAGTTTCTCACCGCACCAGGACATCGTTTCGCAGCGATTGAGCGTGTTGTCGCAGTTGCCGGGCCTCGAGCGTGGGGTCGTTATTGCCTCGACACCGGTGCTCTTGCAGCGACTGCCGCCGACGGATTACGTTTCCGCCCGATCGTTGAGGCTTTCCCGGGGACAGCCACTTACCCGTGATGCATTCGTCGATTCCCTCGCGAGCACCGGTTATTACCGAGTGCCCCAGGTGCGTGAGCACGGCGAGTTCGCCGTGCGGGGTTCGTTGATCGATGTGTTTCCCATGGGTTCCGGCGAGCCCATCCGAATCGACTTTTTCGACGACGAGATCGAATCCCTGCGACGCTTTTCCCCGGATACGCAGTTGTCCGGCGAGCCGCTCGACGTCGTACGGCTGCTGCCGGCGCGGGAAGTGCCTCTGGACGCCGAGGATATACAGGCTTTTCGCAGCCGCTACCGGGAGCGTTTCGAAGGCCAGCCGGGCAAATCCCGCGTCTACCGCGAGGTATCCGAGGGGATTGCCCACGGCGGCATCGAGTACTACCTTCCGCTGTTTTTCGAGGCAACCAGCAACCTGCTCGACTACCTGCCGCGCAACTCGATCGTATTTACGCCGGATGGGCTCACGCACATTCTCGACAAGGCCTGGGGCGAGATCGAAGAGCGCCAGGCACTGTGCAGCCTCGATGCCGAACGCCCCGTGCTTGCATCCGCGGAAAGCTTTTTCACACCCGGCGCTGTCGCTACTCGTATCGAGGCACAGGCGCGCATACGTTACTCGGCGCAAAGCGTCGCCGACGCAGGCGCAGCACGAAACCTGACGGTGCGCATGCCGCCTGCACTGCGTATCGATGCCCGCTACGAGGATGCGGCGGCCGCCCTCATGGGTTTCCTCGAGACCTTCCCGGGGAGAGTCCTGTTCACGACGGATTCGGCCGGCAGACGGGAGCAGCTTCACGAACTGCTGTCCGGTCGAGGCCTCGGACTGGCCCGGTCAGCCGGCTGGCACGAATTCCTTGCCGCCGACCGCCGGATCGGCGTCGCCATAGCACCGCTCGAGAACGGCGTAGTCCTGCCGGACGCCGACATAGCGATCGTGAGCGAGCAACAGCTGTTCGGCGAGCGCCCGCGCACTCGCCGCCGGCGCCGTGCTTCCGAGCGCGACCCCGAAGCCATCATCAGGCAACTCAACGACCTCCAACCCGGCGCACCCGTGGTACACGCGGAGTACGGTGTGGGTCGCTACCTCGGCCTCGTACCGCTCGATGTGGGCGGCATTCCGGGGGAATTCCTGCAACTTGAATATGCCGATGGCGACAAGCTGTACGTGCCCGTACATGCTCTGGAGATCATCTCTCGCTACACCGGCGCATCACCCGAAACAGCACCCTTGCACAGGCTGGGCAGCGACCAGTGGGCCAGGGCTAGACGGCGCGCCGCCGAGCGGGTGCGCGACGTTGCCGCAGAATTGCTTGATGTCTATGCGCGGCGTGCCGCCCGGCCGGGTCACGCGTATACCTGGTCGGAATCGGACTACCGCGCCTTCGAATCCGGGTTTCCGTTCGAGTTGACCGAGGACCAGGCCACGACGATCACGGAGGTGCTCGGCGATCTCGCATCGGAGAGGCCGATGGATCGCCTGGTCTGCGGCGACGTTGGCTTCGGCAAGACCGAGGTGGCACTCAGGGCGACATTCGCGGCCGTGCATGGCGGCAAACAGGTCGCGATCCTTGTACCCACGACCCTGCTCGCACAACAGCACGGCGACAACTTCAGGGACCGTTTCGCCGATTGGCCCGTGCGCGTGGAAGTCCTGTCGCGGTTCCAGTCGACCAAGCAGGTGCGCGAGATTGTCGCCGGAATGCGCTCGGGAAATGTCGATGTCGTGATCGGCACACACCGGCTGTTGCAATACACGAAAGACTTTCGTGACATCGGGCTCGTCATTATCGATGAGGAACACCGCTTCGGTGTGCGTCACAAGGAAGCGATCAAGTCGCTGCGCAGCGAGATCGACATACTCACGCTGACGGCAACGCCAATCCCGCGCACGCTGAACATGACGCTTGGCGGTCTGCGGGATATGTCGTTGATTACGACGCCTCCGGCGGAGAGACTCGCCGTCAAGACGTTCGTGAGCGAATGGAACGAGGTCGTCGTTCGCGAGGCATGCCTTCGCGAAGTCAAGCGCGGCGGCCAGGTCTATTTCATTCACAACCGCGTAGAAGACATCGAGCGAATGCGGTCTGAGCTCGAGAAACTGGTACCGGAAGCAAATATTCGCGTCGGCCACGGGCAGATGCCGGAGCGCGAGCTCGAGCAGGTCATGTTCGATTTTTATCACCGGCGGTTCAACCTGCTCCTGTGCACGACTATCATCGAGAGTGGTATCGATGTGCCGACCGCCAATACCATCATCATCAATCGGGCCGATCGTTTCGGTCTCGCGCAGTTGCACCAGCTTCGAGGGCGCGTGGGACGCTCCCACCATCGTGCGTACGCTTACCTGATCGCACCGCCAAAAGCGCAGATGACCGCGGACGCAGTAAAGCGGCTGGAGGCAATCGATTCACTCGAGGATCTCGGCGCGGGCTTTACGCTGGCAACACACGATCTGGAGATCCGCGGCGCCGGCGAGCTTCTGGGCGACGAACAAAGCGGCCAGATCCAGGAAATCGGCTTTTCGCTGTACATGGACATGCTCGGCAGGGCCGTCGAATCCCTGCGAGCCGGCAAAGAACCCGATCTCGACGCGCCCTTCGATTCCGGCGTGGATATCAATTTGCATGTGCCCGCTCTGTTGCCGGAGGATTACGTGCCCGACGTGCATTTGCGACTGATCCTGTACAAGCGCATTTCTGCGTGCCGCGACGCGGAGCAACAGCATGAACTCGCCGTCGAACTGATCGACCGTTTCGGCCTGCTGCCACCGGCAGCAAAGAGCCTGCTGCGCATTGCCGCTATCAGGCAGCGTGCCGCGGCACTCGGAATCGTCAAGATCGACGCCGCCGACGCCGGCGGCTATCTCGTATTTGGAGACGCGAGCAATATAGACCCTGTCGCGCTCGTGCAATTGGTGCAAAATAGCAACCGGACCTATCGTCTGCAGGGTTCCCATCGCCTGCAGTTCAGGATCGATTTGTCGGATATCGAGAGGCGCTTCGCGCTGATTGAAATGCTGTTGAAAACACTGGGCCACGACTGATGAGAAGACTTCTGCATGCCCTTTTGCTGGCGGCGCTGCCTGCCGCTTCGGCCGCGCAGGATACGCCGGAGGTCGCTGAGGACGGGACCGCCAGGCGCTATGCCGTCGAGGTCATTATTTTCGCGTACAAGGAACTTGACTCGGTGGGGACCGAAACATTTGTCCCGGAACCCGTCATCGCGGCAGACGTTATCCCGGCCTTCGGGGATAGCTCCGTGACGGCGACGGTCGCGGAGGAAACCCTGCCCGATCCACGCTACCGCATCCTTGCCGCGGACGAACTCGAGTTGCTGGACACCTGGCGCATGCTTTCGCGCTTGCAGGCGTATGTACCACTCATGCATTTCGGCTGGGTGCAGGAGACCGTACCCGACGTGACGATGCCGCCGCTGGCACTGGAACGCTTCGGCAATCCGCCGGAGCGCCTGCAAGGTACAGTGTCGCTGAATCTAAGCCGATTCCTGCACCTGGGCGTCGACCTGTCGCTGGCCGCGGATGAAGCGTATCCCGTCAGCGCGCGCGCGGTTCCCGACGACGCCGGCGCCGGTCACCCGGCCGGCACAATGGCATTTGGCGACGACACCGCGCTCTACGCGCCGTTGCGCTATCAACTCGAGGAGACACGGATCATGAGAAGCGGCGAAACGCGCTACTACGATCATCCGCACTTTGGCGTAATCGCCCGCGTCACCCGTGTCGAGGAAGAAGGCACCCCGGCGGGCGGGCTCTGAGGACCGCCTGTCAGGCCTCGTCCGCTTCCGCGAGCAGCCGGTTGAGAAACTCTGCAGAGGACGCGGCTTCGTCGCTGGCCTGCACGGCCCGTACGACGGGACTTACGGTCACGAACCGGGCCGCGGAGGAACGCGGATGATGCAGGCCGAGCTCGCGGACCGTTGTCGAAATCTGCGCTGCAAAGTCGCGGACAGCCTGGTCGTCAGACGTGTGCGACAAAACCACCATCCGCGCGTCATCGAGCCGCGCCACCACATCACTTGCGCGCCGCAGGCACCGGCGGATTGACTGCCCCACGCGCCGCAGGCACGAGTCGGCGGCATGGCGCCCGAACACCTCCATGTAGGCGTCGAAGTCATCGAGCGTGAACAGGACAAGTGCCAGCGTCGCGCGTTCGCGTGCCGCGACCGCCCAGTCATGGTCGAGAACTTCGCGGAACGCCCGTTCGTTGAGAAGTCCAGTAACCGGATCTTCGCGCGTAAGGTCACGGATACGGCGTTTCGCGTTGAGCAGGGCATGCTGGGCTTCGTGTCCTGCAGCACCGCGACCGCTGCCGCCACCGCGGAAGTAGATCGCCGCATGGCGTGCGGGCGCGTCGTCGGACGCCGGCAGCGGCTTCAGGACGAGAAGATAGTCAGTGCCCGCGAGTTCAACGGGATAGCTGGTCTCCTGTCGGCTTCGCAGTGACTCGCTTATTTCGAGCGCCAGCTCCCGCCCGAGGAGACCTTCGATGACATCCGCGACCGGTAGAGCGGTTGCTTCTTTCCCGCCCAGCTGCACAAATGCCTGGTTTGCGAGAAGCACAGGCCAATCGGGGTGATCGAGATTGATGAGCAGGATCGCTTCGCGGCACGCGTCGATCAGGAGCTCGAGTACTTCCCTGTCTGGTTCCTTCATGCCCTGCCCCGTCCCCGCTGTCATGATCGCGCAGCAACAACGCCGCCGCCACCAAAAAACGCATCGAGCACGGCGAGCGCGGAAAGTCGCGCGCGGGCCGTATGAACCTCGACGTCCATGTGTATCGGGTCGGCGCCGCGGCCCGCTGCGGCATTAACCGACAACGCGAGGCACGCATATTCGATGCCGAGTTCGGAGGCCAGTGCCGCTTCCGGCATTCCGGTCATTCCGACGAAGTCGGCACCGTCCCGCTCCAGTCGATCGATCTCGGCAGCCGTTTCGAGTCGCGGGCCCTGGGTTACCGCATACACGCCACCCGGATGACAGAAAATACCGGCAAGCCCGGCTGCCTCGAGCAGGTCAGCGCGCAATGACTCCGAGAATGGCGTGGTGAATTCAATATGCCGCAGGCCGTTGGCACCACCGTCGAAATACGTTTGCAAGCGTCCCCAGGTATAGTCGATGAGCTGCGCCGGCACTGCCAGCTGTCCCGGCGCGCAGGCCGACGTAATGGTGCCCACCGTATTCACTGCGATGATCCGGCGCACGCCGGCAGATTCGAGCAGCGCGATGTTCGCCCGGTAATTGACGGCGTGCGCAGGAATATCCTGCTGCTCGCCGTGACGGGCCACGACAAAGGCAGAAGCGGCGCCTATCACGACGCGCTGGAGCGGCGCCGATGCCGGCCCCCAACGTGTTTCGCGGCCGCCGGCAGTCTCGCCGGTCAGGTGTCCGCGAAAGCCGCTTCCGACGATGATTCCACAGGTCTCAGGCATCCAGTTCGAGCTCCGGCGGCCGACTCCACTGCTCGAGTTCCGATTTTGCGAGCTGCCACTGCTCGCTCGCCTGCAGGGATTCGAACAGCACCTGCCCGGTGCCGTGCAATCGGGCGAGCCTAACGAGCGACAGGGGATTCGAATGATCCCTCAGTGCTGTGACGGACGCGCGGGCCCCCGGGCGATCATTGCAGATGAGAACCATGTCGCACCCCGCCTCGAGCGCGCAGCGTGCACGCTCTGGCATGCTCCCGACACGTGCCGTGGCTTTCATGCTCAGGTCGTCACTGAAAACCGCGCCGTCGAAGCCTAGCCTCGACCGCAGTTCACGCTGGATCCAGAACGGCGAGAAGCTCGCCGGCAACGCGTCGATCTCGGCGTAGACAATATGCGCCGTCATCACGGCCGCAATGGCGCCGGCCGAAACCAGGCGCTCGTACGGTCGCATATCATCCAGGAGGCTGCCGTAGTCGCGCCGGTCGACCGGCAGCTGGACGTGCGAATCGGCCAGGACCGCACCGTGGCCCGGGAAATGCTTCGCTACCGCGCTCATACCGGCAGTGCGCATGCCCCGCGCAAAAGCTGCAGCCAGGTCGGCCACCTGATCCGGTGAGCGGCCAAAGGAACGATCCCCGATAATTTCGCTGTTCCCCCAGTCCAGGTCGACACAGGGCGCGAAGGCGAGGTCGATTCCTGCCGCCCGCAGCTCCGAGGCAATGAGCCAGCCCGCGCGTCGTGCCAGTGAGAGCGCTGCTTCCGGCGATTCCCGGTACTGCTGGCCGATGGCCCTCATGGGTGGCACGGCCGTGAATCCCTCCCGGAAACGCTGGACGCGCCCCCCTTCATGATCGACACCGACGAGCAACGGCGGTCGCCTGAGTGTGCGGATTTCTCCGACGAGATCGCTGATCTGGGACGGTGACCGGTAATTGCGGGAGAAGAGAATGACGCCACCGACAGCGGGCTCACGCAGTAATTCGCGATCAGCAGGCGTCAGGGTAACGCCGTCGATATCGAGCATGACCGGTCCGAGAGACATTCGCAGACGATAAGTAGTATCTTAGAAAAACTCAATAACTAGCTGTTCTATTTAGTGAAAACTGCGACGGATTCCACATGTGCCGTGTGCGGGAACATGTCGATGATGCCGGCCCCGTCGAGATGATACCCGTGCTCGTGGACCAGCACGCCAGCGTCGCGGGCCAGCGTGCCCGGGTGGCAGGACACATAGACAATGCGTTTCGGGCCGATGCGGGGCATTTGTGCGATGACGGCGGCGGCACCGTTGCGGGCGGGGTCGAGCAGCAGCCGGTCCCAGTGCGCACGCACCCAGTCCTCGCGGCCGTCGAGCATAGACAGGTCCGCGCAGCGAAACCCGGCGTTCGCCAGGCCGTTTTGCGCGGCATTGTTTTCCGCTCGCTGGACCAGGCCCGGATCCCCCTCGATGCCCAGCACCGTCCCAGCGTGGCGGGCAATGGGTAGCGAGAAATTGCCGATGCCACAATACAGGTCGAGCACCCGGTCGGTGGCTTCCGGCGCCAGCAGCTCCACCGCCCGCTGCACCATCTTTTCGTTTACGGCGGCGTTCACCTGTATGAAATCGACAGGCTCGAAGAACATACGGACGCCAAATGCGGGCAGTTCGTAGCTGAGCGGCGGCGCTGCTGCCGGCGCGAGCCGCTGTATCGAATCGAGCCCCCCTGGCTGCAGCCACACCTGGACCGTGTGGGTACGGGCAAATCGTTCCAGCTGCTCGCGGTCGGCCGCCGTCGGCGAATCCAGGACACGGAACACCAATGCAATCGCAGTATCGGCCACTGCGACTTCGATTTGCGGCACGCGCGCCCGAATCGAAAGGCTGCCCACGAGTTCGCTCAGCGCGTCGATCAGGCCATCCGCAGGCGGTACAAGGACTTCGCAGCGTGACATGTCGGTGACGAACGGTGCGTGACGTTCTCGAAAGCCGACCAGGACCCTTCCCTTGTTCGTCACATCCTTGACTGCAAGTCGCGCACGACGACGGTAGTTCCACTCGTCGCCGCACAAGGTTTCGAACCACGTGTCGGGTTTCAGCTTGCCGATTCGCTCGAGACTGTCGGCCAGGGCTGCAAACTTGATCTTGCGCTGCTCCCCTGCCCCGACGTGTTGCAGCGAGCAGCCGCCGCAGCGGCCATAGGCCGCACACCGGGGCGTGACCCGCGATTCTGACGCTTCGAGCACCTCGAGGAGTTCCGCCTCGTCATAGTTGCGTCGACGCTTGCGTCGGAGGAAACGTACGCGCTCACCCGCCAGGGCTCCGGCAACGAACACTTTCTTGCCATCGGCGCCCACGATCCCGTGTCCATCGTGTGTCACCGACCCGATAGTCCCCGTCTCCGGCTCGGGCCGGCCGCGCCGCCCCAACTAGGAGACCCTCCAGGCCGCCAGGAATTCGTGCAAGTGCGACTCGTCCTGCGCCTCCAGCGTGGTCCTGACGAGGGCAAACTCCCGTTCGAGGTCCTTGTCGTCAAGTCGGCCGCGCAGGTATTCGAAGCGAAGATAAACGAGCCAGGTGTTGAGGACGTCGGTCTCGCAGTAGTTGCGAATCTCACGCAACCCGCCCGCGCGCCAGGTGTCCCAGACCTTGTCCCCGCTCATGCCGAGCTTGCCCGGGAAACCGAGCATGACGGCAATTTCGTCGAGCCGGGCAAATGCGCGATTGTTGAAGTTTGCAAGGACATCCATCAGGTCGACGTGCCGCCAGTGATAGCGGCTGAGATAGTTGTTCCATTTGAACTCCCGGTCGCTGTCACCCGATTCCCAGTAGCGCGGCGCGCGCACCCGGTGTTTCAGTGCGCGGTAATTGAGGACGGGCAAGTCGAATCCGCCGCCGTTCCAGGAGACCAGGTCCGGCGTATACCGCTCGATGCCGTCGAAAAACCGCCGCACGAGTTCCGCTTCGCCAGCCGACTCGTCGCCCAGGCTCCACACCCGAAACGAGTCGGCAGTCCGGAGTGCCACGGAAATCGCGACGATACGGTGCTGGTGGAGCGGCAGGAAATCGCTGCCTGTCGCCTGTTGTCGCTTGAAGGTCATGGCGGCGACGACATCGTCGTCGCTCAGACCGTCGAGCCCGAGCAGAGTCCG
The DNA here is from genome assembly GCA_041743865.1 of Woeseiaceae bacterium. GTDB lineage: Bacteria > Pseudomonadota > Gammaproteobacteria > Steroidobacterales > Woeseiaceae > UBA1847. The sequence continues at coordinate 6,853 of JBGTLY010000134.1, read as the reverse complement.
GCCGAACTCGATGTCCGGAATGGTTTCGATATCGAATGAAAAACAATGCATGCCTCACTCCGTCCCTGCTGCTTTTTCGACGACAGCAAATGCGATGACCAGGCCAGCATCGTCGGTCAGGCTTACGTGACCTGCACCAATGCCGAGCTCATCACATACATGGCGGCCACGCTCCGAGAAAATCACCAGCGGTCGGCCGCGCGGGTCGTTCGTGATTCCGACATCACGAACCCACACGCCGTGAGCAAAACCGGTGCCCATAGCTTTGACCGTCGCCTCTTTGCCGGCAAAGCGCATGGCGAGAAATCGTACTGGCTGCCGGCTCCGGCGAAACAGCACCAGCTCTTCCGGCATCAGGATTCGCTTGACGAAATGCTCACCGAAGCGTTCCCAGGTTGCGCCGATACGCGCCAGTTCGACAATGTCGGTGCCGACGCCGAAGATCATCTGTGCGCGCTGCCGTTCCGGGTATGTACATCCTTGCGCGCTTCCAGCATGCGGCGCTTCATGTCGGCGACCGCGACCGTCAAACCATCAAAGACGGCCCGCGATATGATCGAATGGCCGATGTTCAGTTCGACGATCTCGGGAATTCGCGCGATCGCCGCAACGTTGTCGTAGTTCAGTCCATGGCCGGCATTGACCACGAGGCCAAGTGCGCTGCCGTACGCAGCAGCGGCGCGAATTCGCTCGAGTTCCGCATGCTGAGCGGGGCCGCTCGCCTCCGCATAGCCGCCGGTGTGCAACTCGACGACCGGGGCGCCCGCGTCGCGTGCGGCCTCTAGCTGGCGGGGATCGGGATCGATGAAGAGCGAGGCCCTGATACCCGCCGCTCCGAGTTGCACACAGGCAGTCCGCACCCGCTCAATCTGCCCCGCTACGTCCAGGCCGCCTTCGGTTGTCAGTTCTTCCCGCTTTTCCGGGACGAGGCAGACATCGGACGGCTGAGTCCGAACGGCGATGGCGAGCATTTCGTCGGTCAGGGCGCATTCGAGATTCATCCGCGTCTGCAGCCGGTCACGAATCTCGGCAAGGTCATGGTCCTGGATATGGCGCCGGTCCTCGCGCAAGTGCACTGTAATGCTGTCGGCCCCCGCATTTTCGGCCAGTTGCACGGCATCCGCGGGCCGCGGGTAGGTCGTACCGCGCGCTCGCCGCACCGTTGCGATGTGGTCGAGATTTACGCCGAGTTGTATACCGCCTGTCGGCAAAGCTCACGCTCCTCGTTCGTCCTTCGAACCACTGATTCTAGCGCGCCCGCGATGCAGATCGAGGAGTACTTTACGGCTCTTCAGTTCACGCCCGCCGAGATGGTGGCTTATCAGCGCGCGCAGCAGGCGGCCGGCGGCGCGCAGGACCCGAGGCTCGTCGAAACGCCGGTCGCGGATCCCGATCAAGTCCTCTCCGGCGAATACGAGGTCACCCTCCGTGCGTTGCACCCGCACGGGGCCTTGATCCGGCCGGTACTCGTAGAACGCATCCCGCTGCAAATCGGCCTCGGTCGCAGGCACCTCTTCCGTGACGACGCCATAGCCCAGCAGTCGCAGCAGTTCGAGTTCGAATTCGCGCAGTACGGCCGCCGTGTTTGCGGACTGGCCGAGAGCAGTGACCGTGTCCCGATACGCACGGTAGACCTCCGGCTGCGGATCGTGCCGATGGAGGAAATGCAGCAGCAACTCATTCAGGTAGTAACCCGACAGCAAAACATCGCCGGACAATTGCAGCAACCGCCCGTCGAGTTCGGCGCCAGTCAGCGTCCCCAGGTCCGAGCGCTGCACCCAGGACAGCTTGAGCGGCAGGAACGGTCGCAGCACGCCCCGCAGCCCTGAGCGCGCAGATCGGGCGCCGCGCGCAACGAGCGCCAGCCTGCCGTGATCCTTCGTCAACACATCGAGGAGCAGGCTCGAATCCCGGAAGGGCCGGTGATGCAGCAGGAAGCCCGGCTGAAGCACGACTCGACGGCTGTCCTGGATCATGGCGACTCGGGCCTCAGACCGGGTCGAAGCCCAGCGCCTGGAGATCGGCTTCGTTGTCGGCCCAATTCTCCCGCACCTTGACCCAGAGATTGAGGTGTACGGGCATTCCCGTCAGATCGCGAAGTTCGAGCCGAGCGGCCCGACCGGCGTGCTTGAGCTGCTGTCCGCCTTTGCCAACCACGATGCCCTTCTGGCTGTCGCGCTCGACCCAGATGATGGCGTCGACGTCGATACCGGCACCCGCCTCCTTGTAACGCTCCACCTGCACGCTGATCCCGTACGGCAGTTCCTGGTGCAGCATCAGCATCAGCTTTTCCCGAATCACTTCGGCCGCTCTGAACGCTGGCCCGCGGTCGCTCAGCATGTGCTCCGGAAACAGCGGTGGCGAGGGTGGCAGGTAGGCGGGAATCAGGGATCGCAGCGTGTCGATGTTCGTTCCCCGTGTCGCAGAGACCGGCACCAGTTCGGCGAACTCAAAGCGCGATGACAGGTCCGCGAGCGTCACAAGGAGCTTTTCTTTGGGCTCGACTTTGTCGATCTTGTTAAGGACGGCAATGACGCCTGCGCGCGCTCCGGCCAGTCGCGCGAGGACCGCCTCGTCGTCCGGCGTCCAGCGGCTGGCATCGGTTACGAACAGGACGATGTCGGCATCGGCCAGTGCGTTTGCTGCCGTCCGATTCATCAGCCGGTTCATAGCTTTGCCGGCGTCGCGATGCAGTCCCGGCGTATCGACAAATATGATCTGTGCGCCGGAACCGCTCGTGATTCCCAGGATCCGGTGCCGAGTCGTCTGGGGCTTCGCGGTAACGATGCTGACCTTGCTTCCCACCAGCATGTTCACGAGGGTGGACTTGCCGACGTTCGGCCGCCCGATGACAGCGGCGAAGCCTGCGCGATAGTCGGCCTCAGTCAAGGCTGTCTCCGCCGAGCTGCGCCAGCATGCGTCGCGCCGCCTGCTGTTCCGCGCCGCGTCGCGACGTCCCGGTCCCCGTCGTCGGCACCGCACCACCGTCAACCCGGCAAAGCACCTCGAATAATTGCTGGTGCGCCTTTCCGGTCACCCCGACGAGCTCGTACGACGGCAAGGCGAGTCGCCGCGACTGGAGACGTTCCTGCAAACGGGTCTTGGGGTCTCGCAATTCGCTGGCATCGGGCAAATTCCGAAGGCGGTCCCCGAGTGCTCGCTCGACGACAACACGCGCCGCAGCGAAACCGGCATCGAGGTACACGGCACCAAACAGGGCCTCGATGGAATCGGCGAGTATCGATTCCCGCCGATGACCCCCGGTCTTCTTTTCGCCGCTGCCGAGCACGAGCAGTTCACCGATTCCCAGATCACGCGCCACGTCGGCAAGCGACTTGTCCCGCACAATCGATGCACGTAGGCGGCTCAGGTCGCCTTCGTCCGCGAAGGGCTCTGCACGAAAGACCGCCTCGGAGACGACGACATCGAGCACCGCATCCCCGAGGAACTCCAGGCGTTCGTTGCTGTGGCCAGCTGCGCTCCGGTGCGTGAGGGCCTGCGCGAGCAGGTCAGGATCGCTGAATTGATATCCGAGTTTTGCCTTTAGCCAGGCAGCCGCCTTGTCCAATGTATCGCTCTTTCATTGTTATCGGCGCCCCGCAGGTTATGCGGCCCGCGACTGCCGTTTCGAGACCCCGGCCGCCGATAACCGGGACGCTCACATTACTGCCGGAGCGCCGGCCGTACCCGACGCGACCACGGTTCCTGTAAAACGCGAACTAAACGCGAATAGCTAGCGGCGAACGAGCGCTGACTTGTCGAAGTGTACCGTGAAAGACACGTTGCCGATGAACGGTGCATCATGGCCGTATTTGGCGATCACCTCGAATCCGCCATCGACGGCTTTGACTTCGACGTCACGCGCCGTGATCTCTGCCACCGACTCGATATCGAAACGGCGACTGATGGAATTACGGATCGCCGCGCGCGACGGATTCTGGCCGTCGAACTCGTCGCGGACGCCTTCCACGACGCCGACAACTTTCATGTAGTTGAGATAGACAGGCGTCAGGCGGATTGCCGCAAAAGCAAACAGGCCGACAAAGACAATGAGAATCAGCAGCCCGAGCGTGGTCATGCCTGCTTCCCGCCGATACCCGCGCTGATTCGAAAGGCGATTCATTGCTGCGAACTCCGGTCCTGCAGGGGCGGTTGCAGCCCTGCACACGTGAGGCTATCCCAATTCTAGCGGGCAAATAGTGACTGAAACCACATTATTCTATCTTGTTGCCGATGCGGCTCCAGTCTGGCCAGGACAGGCCGTCGAGGTGCATCCAGATGCGGCTCGCCTCGCCGACCAGGTTGGCCTCGGGCACCGGCCCGACGTCGTCGAACCGGCTGTCGGTGCTGTTGTCCCTGTTGTCGCCCATCATGAAGTAATGATTGTCCGGAACGACGTAACGGCCGTTTTCACGCCCGCCGGGAACGAGTATCTTGATCTTGTGAAGTCGATCGAACAGCTGTTCTTCGTGCACGGCTACCCCCGTCCCGACCGGCGGGTCCACGCGCATCGGCACGCCATTCACGGTAAGCCGGTGCCCGGCATACTCGATAACGTCGCCCGGCAGGCCGACGACGCGCTTGATGTAGTGGATGCCCGGATCAGCCGGAAGCCGGAATACGACAACGTCGCCGCGTCTTGGCGAACCGGTATCGAATATCTTGGTCTCGGTGACCGGCATGCGGAGTCCGTACGCATACTTCTTGACGAAAATGAAATCGCCGGCTTCCAGCGTCGGCTCCATGGATCCCGACGGTATGCGGAACGGCTCGAAAACGAACGAGCGGATGATCAGCACAAACAATAGCACCGGGAAAAACGACTGGCTGTACTCGACCAGAGTCTGGCGCGCCGGGGACGCCTTGTTCCAACGGTTGGTACGCTGCCAGTAGAACTTATTGATCGCAACGACGAGCCCGGAAACCACGGTCAGCACCGTGAGAATCAATGCCAGGTTATAGCTCAAAGCAGCCTCTCTATACTTGTCATTTGTCGACTCGCAGGACAGCTAGAAACGCTTCCTGCGGTATTTCCACAGAGCCGACCTGCTTCATGCGCCGCTTTCCCGCCTTCTGCTTCTCCAGCAGCTTGCGCTTTCGCGTCACGTCGCCACCGTAACACTTGGCGGTCACGTTCTTTCGCAGAGCCTTCACCGTACTGCGAGCGATGATCTGTCCGCCGATCGCAGCCTGGATTGCGACATCGAACATCTGCCGCGGAATGAGTTCACGCATGCGATCCACCAGGTCTCGCCCGCGGGATTGCGCATTGTCGCGATGCACGATGATCGACAACGCATCCACGCGTTCCTTGTTGATCACGACATCAAGGCGCACGAGGTTTGCCGTTTCAAATCGCAGGAACTGGTAGTCGAAAGATGCAAAACCACGGCTGGCGGATTTCAGCCGATCGAAAAAGTCGAGCACGACCTCGGCGAGGGGTATTTCATATTGCAGGGACACCTGTTTGCCCAGGTAGCGCAGGTGCTTTTGCATGCCGCGCTTTTCGATACAGAGCTTAATGACGCTCCCGACGTGTGCTTCCGGCACGAGGATGTTCGCCTCGATAATCGGCTCGCGAAGCTCTGCAATCTCGTTTGACGGCGGCAGGCGCGAGGGATTCTCGACCCGCGTCACGTTGCCGGCGTTGTCGATGACTTCGTATACTACGGTCGGCGCCGTCGTAATGAGTTCGAGGTTATATTCGCGTTCCAATCGCTCCTGCACGATCTCCATGTGCAGCATCCCGAGGAAGCCGCAACGGAAACCGAAGCCCAGTGCCGCCGACGTCTCCGGCTCGAAATGCAGGGCTGCGTCGTTGAGGCGCAATTTCTGCAGGGCCTCGCGAAAGTTTTCGTAATCTTCCGACTGGATTGGGAACAGTCCCGCGAAGACACGCGGCTGGATCTGCTTGAAGCCCGGCAGGGGCTTTTCACAAGGCGTCTTCGTCAACGTCAGCGTATCGCCAACCGGCGCGCCATAGATATCTTTGATTGCGGCAATGACAAAGCCGACCTCGCCGGTTCCCAGTGCGCTGCGATCCTGCATCTTTGGCGTGAAACTGCCGACCCGGTCCGCGTTGTAGCTGTCGCCGGTTGACATGACTTTGAACTTTGCACCCTTGGCGAGCCTGCCGTTCATGATTCGTACGAGCGATACGACACCGACGTACTTGTCGAACCAGGAATCGATGATGAGTGCCTGCAAGGGTGCCTCCGGGTCGCCCGACGGCGGCGGCACCCGCGCCACTAGCGCCTCGAGTACTTCGGGCACGCCCTGGCCCGTCTTCGCACTGACCCGCACCGCGTTCCGAGCCTCGATTCCGATGACATCCTCGATTTCCGCAGCGACGGCGTCCGGATCGGCCGCCGGGAGGTCGATCTTGTTCAGTACCGGCACGACCTCGAGACCCTGGTCGATCGCGGTGTTGCAGTTCGCCACGCTCTGGGCTTCGACACCCTGGGCCGCGTCGACAACGAGCAGGGCGCCTTCACACGCCGCGAGGGAGCGGGACACTTCATAGGAAAAGTCCACGTGCCCCGGCGTGTCGATGAAGTTCAACTGGTAAACCTGGCCATCACGGGCGGGGTAATTCAGTGAGACGCTCTGCGCCTTGATCGTTATCCCGCGTTCGCGCTCGATATCCATCGAGTCGAGTACCTGGTCAGCCATCTCGCGCGCACTGAGGCCACCACAGATCTGGATGAACCGGTCGGCAAGCGTCGACTTGCCATGATCGATATGGGCAATGATGGAAAAATTGCGAATGTGCTTCATTGGGCGGGGCGGGCGCGAAAACCGGCGCAGTATACCGGTTTATCGGCCCGCTGCGAGGATAGCCTGAACGGCGTCC
>JBGTLY010000133.1:0-56414 GCA_041743865.1 Woeseiaceae bacterium | reverse complement strand
CCAGTGCCCGGCGAAAGCTGGCGTCCGCGGCCGCCCAGTCCCAGTCATAGGCGTGGTGAATTAGGCCCATCGCCAGGTGCGCGTCGGCGAGCTGGGGATCGAGCGCCCGCGCCCGCTCCGCCGCCTCGCGCGCCGACCCGTACCCGTCCGCCGTGGACACGAAACCCAGGTTGGCTTGTGCTGCGTACGCCTGCGACAGGCCCGCCCAGGCCGGGGCGAAGTCGGGATTGCGCTCGATCGCGTCGCGGAAGTAATCGATGGAACGTTCGAGGTCCTTCTGGCCGCGCCGGTCGAGGAAGTAGCGTCCCTGCAAGGTGAGGTTATATGCCTCCGAGTCCTGCGGGTTGAAACGTGGCGTGGACGCCGTGCCGAGCAGAGTGACCCGCAGCGCCTTGACCACCTCTCCTGCAATGTCGTCCTGCACGACAAAGATGTCGTCGAGCGTGCGGTCGTAAGTCTGCGACCAGAGGTGGGAACCGTCGGCCGCCCGGATGAGCTGCGCGGAGATCCGCACCTTCTCGCCGGACTTGCGCACGCTGCCTTCCAGGATGTGCGCGACGTTGAGCTTCTCGCCAATCACGCGCAAGTCTTCGTTCCGTCCCTTGAACTGGAACGACGAGGTGCGCCCGATCACGCGCAGTTCGGGCAGTTTCGCCAGCAGGTTGAGCAACTCCTCCGACAGGCCATCCGCGAAGTATTCCTGGTCCTGGCCCGCGCTCATGTCCGCGAACGGCAGCACCGCGATGGACTTGGCCGCCGCCTGGACCGGTGCCTCCACGGGGGGCGCTGCTGGCACTGTCTCTGTTGCGGCTGGAATAGGCGCCTTGCGTGGGATGAACCGTTCGGCGGCCACCACCACGATCGCGAGCACCGCCAGCGCGCCGATGAGATAGTTGATCTTGCGGCCGGTCTCGCGCGTGATGGACTGGTTGAGATCGACTTCGTGCTGTTTCCTCAGCCCCTCCGGCGTCAGCTCGTAGACCCAGGAGAAGATGACGACCAGCGGGAAGCCCAAAAGCAGCAACAAGGCGACGAAGCGCATCACCCAATCCGGCAGGCCGAGCGCGGGCGCGAGCACGTCCGCCACCTGCAGGATCAGCCATGCCGCGAGGCCGTACAACACGGCGACGCGCACGACGTTGCGACGCTTCAGTTCCTCGACTACGGACACGCCTGACCCCCAGGATCCGCACATCCGCAGCCAATACTACATGAGCCTCCGTGCAGGATCATCCGAAGGTCCACTTTTCCGAAGCCGCGACCGTCTCCAAGGGGTCAAAATGCGAAGTTCATACGCAAAGAAAGCATAACATTGGACGGTCCGCTTTTCGCTGTTATTGAGCCGCCCGAACGGCAACTATCCGGGCTCCCGTCGATCCTCAGGAGCCTGTTATGTTCAATTTTCAGAAGCGGCAGAAGCGCCGCGAGCCCTGGAACAAAGGAAGGCTGATCGGACAGAAATTGCCACTGACGATGCAAGAGATCTGGTCCATACGGACGCGTCTGCAGACCAAGGGCAATCTCCGAGACCTGGCTTTGTTCAATCTCGGCATCGATAGCAAGCTCCGAGCCTGCGACTTACTGGCCTTGCGCGTCTCCGACGTCGCCAACAGCGGACAGGTGCAATCCCGAGCTACCGTTCGACAGCGGAAGACGAAGCGACCGGTCCGGTTCGAGATCACGGCGAGGACGAGAAAATCCGTGGAAGACTGGATTGCGGCAGCAAACCTGACCGACAGTACTTACCTGTTTCCGAGCCGGATCAGCCGCTCTCCGCATCTTTCAACCCGCCAATACGCTCGTATCCTCAATGCCTGGGTGAGCGAAATCGGCTTGGATACGACACGCTATGGGACGCACTCGATGCGACGCACCAAGGCGACGTTGATCTACCGTCAGACCAAGAACCTCCGGGCCGTCCAGCTGCTACTCGGGCACTCCAAGCTCGACAGCACGGTGCGCTACCTGGGCATCGAGATCGATGATGCGCTGGAAATGTCGGAACAGATTGACGTATAACAGCAGACGGTGGCCGTCTGGTGATGGCCGAAGAGCCGCCGGCTAAGACTTGCTGTTTAGGCTCTTGCCGCCGGCGCAAGTTGGCCTATTAGTTGAAAAACTCGTTGAAGTAAAGGGTTAGTGCGATAATTGTTGTAGGCGAATAGCCGGAGCGATTCTCGATGATGGGCAGCAACGAGATGCCACAGGACGAGCTGTTTTATGCATTCAGTCTCGAGGACGTGGTGCCGCAGGATCACTTGCTGAGGGCGATCGACCGGGTTCTCGATCTATCCGGTCTGCGCGAGCACCTGGCGCCTTACTACAGCCATACTGGCCGGCCGTCGATTGACCCGGAACTGATGATCCGGATGATGCTGATCGGTTACTGCTTAGGCATTCGTTCCGACCGGGTCCTATGCGAAGAAGTAAAGCTGAACATGGCGTACCGCTGGTTCTGCAAACTCAAGATCACGGACTCGGTGCCGGATCATTCCACCTTCTCGAAGAACCGCACAGGCCGATTTCGTGAGTCCGATGCGTTTCGCTTTGTGTTCGAACGGATCTTGCAGCAGTGCATGGACGCCGGACTGGTGGGCGGTGAAGGTTTTGCCGTGGATGCCAGCGTGGTGAAGGCGGATGCGAGCCGGCAGAAGCACCACGGGGACGATGACGACTGGGGCGATGGCAGCCGGGCGGTGCGGGAGTACCTCGACGCGCTGGCGGGCCAGGATGGCCTTGTAACGCCGGCGAAGAACGTGTCGCATACGGATCCGATGGCTCAGTGGACGGCGGCGCCCGGCGGACCCGCTTACTTCGCCTACTCGACCAACTACCTGGTGGACACCGAAGCCGGGATCATCGTGGATGTGGAGGCGACGACCGCGCTCCGCAGCCATGAGGTCAACTCCACCCGGACGATGATCGAACGGCTCCAGGACCGGTTTGGACTCGAGACGAAGCGACTGATCGGTGACACGGCCTACGGCACCGCCGAGTTCCTTGGCTGGATGGTCAACGAGAAAGGCATCGAGCCGCATGTCCCGGTGTGGGACAAGGGGCAGCGTGACGACGGCACGTTCTCCCGCTCCGACTTTGTCTTTGACGAAGCGAACGATCAATACACTTGCCCGGCGGGCAAAGAACTGAAGCGGTTCCGCCGGAACTTCACGGCGCCGCGCACCGGCATTACCAAGAGCAAAGAGATCAAGTACCGCGCCAGCGAGCTCGACTGCCGAGATTGTGCATTTAAAGAACGATGCTGTCCGAATGCACTAAACCGAAGAGTGATCCGCAGCATCCACGAGTCGGCGCGAGATGTCGCGCGGGAGGTTCGCAAGACGCCGGCTTATCGGCAGACGCGGCGTCAGCGCAAGCAAGTGGAGATGCTGTTCGCGCACATGAAGCGCATCTTGAAAGTCGATCGGCTGCGACTACGTGGATTGTCTGGTGCGAGAGATGAGTTCTTGCTGACTGCGACCGCACAAAACTTGCGACGGTTGGCCAAACGCTTGGGCACAGGTCCGCCCGGAATCAGCAATATGGCAGTTGCGTAGGTGAAATTGACCCAATGAATGCCTAACGACACTTCGAACCGAAGAAAAACTCCGGCGACGCCGGATCAAGATCCTCACATCGACAAAATGAGCACAAAAATGCTGCTTTCCACGATGTGTTTTTCAACAGAATAGACCCTTTTCCGCCGGTCACTGGGACTTCCGAAAACGACGAGAAACTATATGTCTGAACTTGTCGATGCGCTTGCCAAGTACCGCGAGCACTACATTACCCAGTACCAGGAAGCTGTTGTTGAGTACCGCGAGAAATACCAACCGGGCGGACCTGAGGTACTGCTCGAAGTCGGTGGGCGGGAGAATCTTCCTGCGCTGTTCAGGTTGTACAGGATTGATCTTGCGAGCGGAGCCGTCGATCCACCCAACCTTACGGACTTCAATCTGAACGAACTACCTTTTGGGGAAACGACCACATTCACAATTGAGGGCGTAGACATAGAGTTGTCGCCGATTGCGTGGAACGGTGTCGAGATAACCGCACCGGCGTTTGACCCTACAAATTCCAAATTCGACGCATGGATGACCACATGGATCGACCCGAACGAGACGAAAGAGGCAGACGAGTACGGACTAGGTGACGATATACACTCGGTTACCTTTCCCGAGAGCATCAGCGAAGACAAGGTGACATTCTCCGTTGATTTTGGCTCGGCCGGACCCGACGCTTTCATCGATCTCGTCAAGGTACTTTCCGATTTCGGTGCCACCCACTTACAAGTAGATTCGTCTTGGCTGGCGATCAAATCCGAGTAGTAATTCGGCTCGCGTTCAATGACCGGTTCTGGCCGATTTCTGCACTATGCGCCCAACCTGATTGGTCGTCTGCTTCGCGCAGGAGCTGACGCTCGGCGTTGCCGCGGAAAACCTGCTTGCGAGGAATTTGAACGTACTTACGAGCTTCGAGTTCGATGGAACCGAGGCCCGGATGCCGCACCGCGGACCCTGGCAGGTGGCGAAATTTGACCGACCCTAAAAAAAAGACAGGTTCAGCCGTGATGACAGTGTCTACAGTGTAGACACTGTCCTCATTTCGGGGTCTGTCTCGCGCGCAGCACGCGCCAGGATGGCACCAGCGGCAATGAGCGGCGCCGAACAGGCTTGCCGGTCTCGCAGAAGCCTGCTCGACGCGCGTCATTACCAGCGTAGCGCGGTAATGACGCGCGGCTCCAGCCTCTATATGGCGCGGCCACTGGCCGGACTTTTCCAATGCCCCGCGAATGACCGCGTTGTACGGTTGGCTGCATTCAGAGCGCCGCCGTTCGCTATACAACGGCAATCGTGCTGAAAGGGCTGCAGGTCAGCAACGGGGATTCGTCTCCGCCAGTCCATTGTAAAACGCCGCGGGGTTGTCCCGCATTTTCATCCACCGCAGGTGATTGCCCTGCACTTTAAAATAAGGAGGTATTCGGAATTGGCGATCTTCATTCTCACTTCCCTCACGGGAAGCCAGCTGGTTGGCACCGAACCCCTCTGCTGCGGCAGAGAATCGGTGTGGCCTGTGACCAGGCCTGTTCAGGTAAAGACGGGAGTGGTGTCCCGGGATCGAAAGTCATCCACAAAGTGGATGGCCTTGTCTGACCACGGTCGGCAAGTGATCGGAAACACTTACCAGCTTCGAATGGAACTGCATTAAGGGTTCTGACACCGGTGCGACGCCTGAACCACCAGCTGAAACAGCTCTGCAAACACAACCGGGACGGGAGCTACGGCACCCAGGTCCAGCGGGAGCGGGTGCTAACGCTTATTGCGAACCAGCTCGACGAGCTCGGGTTCACGCAGATGCACGCCCGGTCCCTGAAGCCGAAGCACGTCGAGGCCCTGACGACCCGGTGGCTCGATTCGGCTGTGGCGGCCGGCACCATGAAAAACCGCATGGCTGCACTCCGCTGGTGGGCGGGCAAGGTCAACAAACGGAATGTAGTGGCCCGCTCGAACGATCACTACGGTTTGCCGCGCCGGCAGTATGCGAACGGCGCCAATCGCGCCCAGGTGCTGGAAAAGACGAACCTGGGAAGAGTCACGGACCTGCACGTCCGGATGAGTCTGGAACTGCAGGCAGCGTTCGGGCTTCGGCGCGAGGAAGCCATCAAGATCCGGCCGAGGGTCGCCGACCAGGGCGATACGCTGTGGCTCAAGCCCAGCTGGACCAAGGGCGGCCGGGCCCGGGAGGTCCCGATCCTGACCGACGCGCAGCGTGAGGTCCTGGAGCGGGCCAAGGCCCTGGCCGGCGCCGGGTCGCTCATCCCGGCCGAGAAGTCCTACGTCCAGCAACTCCGGCTCTTCGAGGGGCAGTGCATCCGGGCAGGCCTCTCCCGCATGCACGGCCTGCGACACGCTTACGCCCAGCAGCGCTACCGGGAACTGACGGGCTGGGATGCGCCGGCCGCGGGCGGCCCAGCGTCGAAATCATTTTCCATCCACGATCGCGCGCAAGACCAAATTGCGCGCGAAACGATCGCTCGCGAGCTGGGCCATGAACGGGAATCGATCTCGGCGGTGTACCTGGGACGATGAGCAGAAATGCGCATAAGTAGCGAGCCACCCACAAAGCCCGCCAATCAGATTCTAGGAAAGTTCTCTAAGTGTTTGAATTTAGAAATTCTTTGATGTGAACGACGCGAGCGAAGGAACTCGCCAACAGGCCTACAGTTTCGATGACCTTTGCCGAATCTCTAACCGGTCCCGGCCGTCCGCAGTGCGTCAGTGGCTACGCCGGAGCGGGATTCTCTACGGAATCGACGCCGACGGACGCCCATGGACGACCGAATTCGCCTTGAATCAAGCAATTCAACGGAGTAGAAAAACCAAACCGAACTGGCCGGCGGACAATCGATGAAAAAGCTGCCTCCGAAAGTGCATTTGAAAGGCCCTAGTCTGTACTACGTGCACAGGGGCAAGTGGAGCAGACTTTGTCGGGCCGATGATCCCCAGCACGTTCTTCACGGAGAGCTGTGGAAGTTCCTCCAGAAGAACACCGATACGCTCAGTGAGGTCATGGACGCATACAGGCTGAAGCGCTTGCCGCGACTATCCATTGCCACACAAAAAGAGTACGAGCGCATCATCGATCGCGTATTGAAACCGTGGTGCGGCCACATGCACCCGGACGACCTGACGTTGCAGGACATTGCGGCGTATCTCGAAATGCGTGACCAGGCTGGCCGCGCCGCAAGCGGCAACAAAGAGATGGCAGTCTTGTCGAGCATCTACGACTACGGTCTGAGAATCCGAGCCTGCGTTATCAATCCCTGCAGGGGCGTCCGCCGCAATCGCGAGCGTGCACGTACGTGCTACGTTGACGATGCGTCGCTAAGACGTGCGTTGCGGCGGTCCAAGACCGGACTGCGACACTTAATGTGGGCGGCGTATCTGACGGGATTTCGGCAGAAGGACCTGCGGGAGCTGTCGAGGGACGATCTGCGCCCGGAAGGCATCCAGGTTAGGCAGTCGAAAGACGGAAAGCATGAATTGCGGCTTTGGACTGACAGCCTGCGCAAGGTTGTTCGACGCGCTCTCGCCCGAAGCAAGTGCCGATATGTATTCACCAATGAACTCGGCGAGCACTGGTCCGCGGAAGCGGTGAAGTCGGCAATGCGCCGCCTGAAGGCGAACGCCGGATTCGACTGGCGGTTCCACGACCTGCGGGCGAAAGCGGACTCGGATCATGAAACCGGACTCGGACTGATGCGCCGTTATAACCGAGCCCGAAAACTGCGAGCCGTTCGGTGAATCTTAGAATTCGGCTTAGAATTTCTTAGAAAAATATGGTGCCGGATAGGTGACTCGAACACCTGACCCCCTCATTACGAATGAGATGCTCTACCGACTGAGCTAATCCGGCACGGATTTCGCGATCTTCGCACGCCCTCTGGCGCAGCGACGCACGCAAGGCGGCGCGCAGTATAACGGCCCGCGGCCTGTCGCAAAAGTCTGGCCGGCGGAAAGCAGTGAATCTTACCGGACTCCCCGCGGCAGGGATCAGGCGGTGTTCCGGACCCGGATCAGAACTTCCACGCTATCCTCCGTCGTCCCCTCAGGCAGGCTCGGCAAGGCGCTGAAGGCCACCGCGTCATCCGGGATGTCGACCAGTTCACCGGTGTCCGTGTTGTAGAAATGATGGTGCGCGTGTGTGGTGGAATCGTAGAACTTGCGCACCGGATCGACCATTACCTCCCGGATCAGGCCCCGGTCGCTGAACAGGTTCAGTGTGTTATACACAGTAGCCTTTGACACGCGGCTGCCGGCTTCCTTCAGCCGTTCGAGGATCTGGTCGGCTGACAGGTGTTGCGGCCGGTCGAGCAGCACCTCGGCAACTTCCAGTCGCTGCGGCGTCGGCAGGACAGCGTGCCTGTCAAATAGTGTCAGGATTTCCGAAGGGGCCATGAAAGCCTCCAGTATCGAGGGTGCGCGCAGTATAGTCGAAAAGCTGCCGATATAGGCCAGAAAAGGCCGACGCCAAAGGAGCGGGCGCACGGTTATCAATAGCGGTCTGTAGTGCATGTGACACGGAGGTTCAGCATGCAGTATCGCGATCGGGCCACGCATGGCCATACCCTGTTGGAGCTCCTGCTGACACTCGCCATCGCCTCCACGGTGCTCGTCCTGGCGGTACCGGCCATGGGCGATGTGGTCGCCCGGAGCCGCCAGGCAACGGAAATCAACGCGCTGTTTCATGCGGTGCACCTCGCCCGTAAGGAATCGATCATGCGACGGCGGGTGGTGTCGCTATGCCCGAGCCCGGATGGACGCCGGTGTCGTCCCGGACGTGACTGGTCCGGCGGCTGGATCATGTTTGAAAACCGGGATGGCGATGAGCCCCCTGCGGTCGACGCCGGCGAACCCGTCCTCCAGGTCCATTCGATCCGGGACGATATCCGGCTCACCGCGAACCGCCAGGGGTTCACACTCCGAGCGACTTTTCTCCGCGCCACCAACGGCACCCTCGTGGCCTGCGACCGGGCAGGCCGTATCCCCCCGAAAGCGCTGGTCGTGAGCTATACGGGCCGGCCGCGCGTCGCTCTCCGGAGCACAAGCGGAGAGCTCTATGCCTGTGCGGATTAAGTCAAATCGCCTGCGCGGCAAGCGACCGCTCGTCGGTGTCGCAGGACCGCTCGTCGGGAAAGCCGGAAGCTGGCTTGCCGACACCCTATATTGCGCGCATGAAAATGCATCCCGGAAAACAGCAACAGGCGGGCTTCACGCTGTACGAGCTGATGGTTACCTTGGCCGTGGTCGGGGTGATCCTGAGCTTCGGCATGGCTAATCTCGGCGACTTCAATCGCAACGGCCGCATGACCGCGACGGCGAATGACCTGCATGGCGCGTTTCACGTGGCCCGCAGCGAAGCGGCCCGCGCGAAGAGCAATATCACGATCTGCGCGAGTGCCGACAACGCGCAGTGCGGCGGTACCTGGGACCAGGGCTTTATTGTGTTCCAGGACGACGACGGCGATGTCCTCGTCGATGGCGGTGAAGCCATCCTGCGGCAAAACGGACCGGCCGAAACCGGCGTCCTGTTGAACATCCCGAACGGCGCGACCTATTTCAGCTATTCGCCGACAGGGCTCGGACGGGGCGACGTGGGCGTCGGCCCTGCCCTGTCGCAGGTCGTCATGTGTGACGAGCGCGGCAATATCACGGCCGCCGGGGGTGATTCCGCGGCCCGCCTGTTCGTCGTGACGCCCCTCGGGCGCGCGACGATCCTCCGGGACAAAGTACAGATCGACGCGGCAGGCGGCTGTCCGTAGTGGCGAAAGTCCCTGCGGCCCTGGAACAAGGAACGGTATTCATGAAGCATGCAGCTTTCTCGCAAGTCCGGCGCCTTCGCGGCTTTTCGCTGGTCGAAGTCCTGGTTGCCCTGATCGTCATGTCGGTCGGCATGCTCGGCATCGCGAGCCTTTACGTCCAGAGCATGCAGGCTGGTCGCACCTCGCTGTTCCGGCATAACGCCGTGACGCTCGCGGGAGACGTTGCCGACCGGATCCGGGCCAACCCTACGGCCGGCGCGGCGTACGCCGGGGCCGGCGCCGATTTCAACTGCATCGCGCAGGGCGTGAACTGCAGCGCACCGCAGATGGCCGCGCAGGACATTCTCGTGTGGCAGGCGCAGGCCGAGGATACGCTGCCGGCAGGACAGGTCCAGATTCTATTCGACAACGCCGTCGCGCCACCGACTTACCGGATCAGCGTGATCTGGGAAGAACCCGAAGGCGCGCAGAACTACACCGTGACCATTCCGGTTCGGGGGATATGAGGATGCAAGCGCTTCACAGGCAAACCGGCCTTACCCTCGTCGAACTGATGGTCGCCCTTGCGATCGGTTCGTTCCTTGTCATCGGCGCCGTGCAGATCTACAACCAGAGCCGGCACGCATTCGTGATCAACGAATCCATCGCGCGTGTCCAGGAGACGGCACAGTTCGCCATCGATACGATCGAGGCCGACCTCCGCATGGCCAGCAACTGGGGCCGAACGAGCCGCGGATTGGCCATGGAGGGACGCTCGCTCGGCGCGAACGACAATCCGAAGGGGCTCGGCGTACCGCTCGATTGCGGCGCTGACTGGGTGCTGGATCTCGCGGTGCCGGTCGACGGCGCCAACAACGCATTCAACCTGCCTTGCGCGGCTCAGGGTGGCGCGCAGGCGACTTCCGACCTGATAACCGTACGTCGGGCGACCGTCGTACCGCAACCGCTGGAGGCAGGCCGCCTTCAGGTGCAGACAACGCGCGTCCAGGGCGAGGTGTTCGACGACGGCAATGTGCCGCCGATGTTTTCGCCCGCCGACTCGGCCACGCACAACCTGCTGGTGAGCAGCTACTACGTGGCGCAGGCGGATCCCGGCAACCTGATCCCGAACGTGCCTACGTTGCGCCGCAAGATGCTGACAGTGACCGGCGGCGTCGCAAGCATCGACGACCAGGAGATTGCGCCGGGTGTCGAGAACCTGCAGGTGCAGCTCGGCATCGATGTCGACGAGGACAATACCGTCGACCGCTACGTGAATCCCGGGGACGAAATCTACGATCCCGCCGCGGCAGGGTATGTGCCGGGCGCGCGCGTCATCACCGCGCGCATCTGGCTGGTCGTCCGGGGCACGAGTCTCGAACTGGGCGTGCAGGACCCGAATGACTACGAGCCGGGGGATGTCGACCTCGGCGCCTTCAATGACAACTTTCGCCGGCTGCAGGTTTCAAAGACCATCCTGCTGCGCAACGCGCGGACCTGAGTATGAGAATCACGGACATGAAGAAGATGAATTTCAGGCGACAGGAAGGCGCGGCGCTGGTCGTCGGCCTGATCCTGCTGGTCGTAATCACGGTACTGGCAATTTCCGGAATGAATACGGCGACTACCGAGATTGCGATGGCTCGCAACGACCAGAACTATGAGAACGCGTTCCAGGCAGCGGAAACCGGCATTGAAACCGCACTTGCCCAGGGAAGCTGGGACACGCTCGCCGTATCGAACCTCCCGCAATACATTTCGCCTACAGGTCACGAGTTCGTCGATGCACGGGTCGAATTCGAAGACTCGACGCTAGTGCCGGATCGCGCCTTCAGCCTCGGTGTCGGGAGCGGAATCGCGGCGTATCACTTCATCGCAACATCGCAGTCAGAGTCGCGCCGTGACCCTGGCGGCGATACCGCTCGCGACGCAAGCGCCGTCCATACGCAGGCATTCTATGTCGTCGGGCCTGAATCCCCGACGCTTTAAGTAAAAAAAGCAAAGGAGCACGCAAATGACCCACCGGTTTCTGCTGATTGCGATCTTTGTGCTGGTGACAGTGCCGGCAGTCGCGGAGATCCGCACCGTGCAGCTCGCGCACGAGGTGACGCTCGCTGACCTCAGGCTGCCGCAGGCGGACGCCGGCACCATCGGATTCAAGTCCTGTGACGAATGCGACTATCAGACGGAACGCGTCACCGCGGCGACTCGCTGGTCTCTGAACGGAAAAACCATATCTCTCGACGACTTTCGCCTGGGTCTCGCGCGGGTCACGGAACGTAAGGACGTGTACGTCACCGTGCTCCACCATCTCGAAGAAGACCGGGTCACGGAAGTCTCGGTATACCTGCCGTAAGCACGCAATCATAGCGTGAGGGAAGCACCATGATTACGACAACGAAAAAATTCGGGCTGTTTGGCACTGGCCTCATCCTGGCACTGGCAGGCGGCGGTCCCGCGATAGCGGACGACACGGAGCTGTTGCTCGTCAATCCCGACGAACTGGCTGCGCCTAAGCCAAACATCATGTTCATCCTGGATACGTCCGGTAGCATGACGTCCGTGGAAAATACGCGCGAAATCTACGACTCTGCGCTCGTTTTCACGGGTACCTGCAACCCCGACATGTTGTACTGGACGGAAGTTGACGTGTTGCCGAGCTGCGACGCAGCGAACACGCGTTTCTTCGAGAAAGCGGCATTCGTCTGCGAGGCGGCCGCACTGCAGCTCGCCGGCATCGGCAGCTACACGAACACTATGGCGCAGTTTCGCGACGGTGGCTCCGGCTGGTTCAGTATTTTTCTCGGTCTCGACAAGCAGCGCTGGCAGCAGGTCGAGGCGGGCAATGCAACAGGCATGGTGGAGTGCCGCGCGGACCGCGGCCTCCACGGTGACGGTGACCCGGCGCGGACGTTCGCGCAGAAGGGCGGCGAGCCGGGTGATCCGTTTACCGGCGACAGCGACGACGAAGTGTCCTGGGGCAGCTGGCCCACCAGCCAGACCGTCACGGTCTATGACGGCAACTACCTGAACTACCTTGAGAACCCCGTTTCGATCGACGAAGCACGCATCAACATCGTCCGGGACGTAACGAAGGCGGTCCTGAACTCGGTGTCGAATATGAACGTCGGCCTGATGCGGTTCAACAACAACGCCGGCGGCCCCGTGATCCTGGGGATGACCGACCTGGATACGAATCGTGCACTGATCAACTCGACTCTCGACACGATGAACGCGGCGGGCGCGACACCGCTGTCCGAGACACTGTACGAATCGGCCCGCTACTGGCGGGGGCTTGAAGCCTACTATGGCGAGCGCGTCAACGAGCACCCGACTGATCCAAATGCCCTTATCTCGACCGGTCCGGAAGTGTACAGGCAGCCGTCGAGCGACGTGTGCTCAAAAAACTTCAACGTTCTCCTGACAGACGGGCAACCGAACCAGGACCTCGAAACACCGAACCTCGTCGACTCTCTGCCCGGCTGGGCCGGGGTTCTCGGCCGCAGCGGTTGCACGGGCACAAACCAGGGCGATTGCCTGGACGACGTGGGTGAATACCTGTATCGGGGCGACATTGCATCCGCGGAGCCCGGGATGCAGGTGGTCACCACGCATACGATCGGTTTTGCCGTTGACCTGCCGATTCTCGCTGACACGGCAGCTGCTTCCGGCGGCGAGTATTTCCTCGCGAACGATGTGGAAAGCCTGACGCTCGCGCTCCTCAGAATCGTCGCCAAGATCTCGGATCGCTCGCTGTCTTTCGCCGCGCCTGCGGTCGCGGTAAATACCTTCAACCGCACGCAGAACCTGAACGACCTGTACCTCACGACATTCGCGGCGCGACAGAACCTGCACTGGCCAGGCAACGTCAAGAAGTACCGGATCGCAGACGGCAGTATCGTCGACCGCAACGGACTCGAAGCCGTGGACCCGGCCACCGGCTACTTCAAGGACAACGCCTCGAGTTACTGGACGATCGGCGTCGATGGCAATGACGTCGAACTCGGCGGGGCTGCGAACCAACTGCCCGATCCAGCTGTCCGAAACGTCTATACGAACCAGTCGGCAAGCAACAACCTCACCGCCGGCGGCAATGCGCTGTCGCCGGCAAACGAGGCCGCGTTCACCCTGGCGGACCTGGGACTGACGGGATCGCCGGACGAACCAACGCGGGAGCAGCTGATCCGCTGGGCGCGGGGCGAAGACCTGCTCGACGAGGATGCCAACCCGGCGACGACCGTTCGTAACGCGATGGGTGACCCGCTGCATGCGCAGCCCGCCGCCGTCGTCTACGGTGGGTCCCAGGACAATCCTGACGTCGTTGTGTTCGCGGCGACGAACGACGGCTACGTCCATGCAATCGACGGCTCGACCGGCGAGGAGCTTTGGGCATTCATCCCGCGCGAACACCTGCCGAATCTGGTCAAGCTGTTCTTCAACCCTGAGGCGCAGTTCAAGAACTACGGCGTCGACGGTGACATCGTGCCGGTCGTCGCCGACCGCGACCGCGACGGCCAGATCGAGCCCGGTGATGGCGACTTCGTGCACATCGTCTTCGGCATGCGTCGCGGTGGCGATTCCTACTATGCTCTGGACGTCACGTACAAGAACGCACCGCAGATCCTGTGGCGCATCAGTTCGCCGGAGATGGGCCAGTCCTGGTCGACGCCGACCGTGGCTCGCGTCAATGTCGACTCAGCTGTCCAGAACGCCGACGATGCCGTCGTCATCATCGGCGGCGGTTACGACAACGTGCACGATACGCTTGCGCATCCGGCGGCTGCGGATACGGACGGGGCCGGTATCTACATGCTCGACCTGAAAACCGGCGCGGTGTTGTGGCGGGCCGGTCGCGATTTCGGCGCCGACCTGCAATTGCCGTCAATGACTCGCTCGATTGCGACCCAGGTCCGCGTCGTGGACCTGAGTGGCGACGGATATGCCGACCGCATGTACGCCTCCGACATGGGCGGACAGATCCTGCGCTTCGATATCGCCAACGGTCAGGTTGCAAGTTCGCTCGTCACCGGCGGAGTCATCGCCCAGCTCGGCGCTGAAGGCAATGCCGTCGGCGACGCGGACACACGGCGATTTTATAACGCCCCGGATATCTCGATTTTTAATGACAACATCCAGAACCGGCGTTTCATCGCAATCAGTATCGGCAGCGGTTACCGTGCACACCCGCTCGACAACACTGTCAATGACCGTTTCTATTCTATTCGCGACAGGGACATCTTCAACCAGCTGACGCAGGCTGAGTACAACAGCTATTCGATCGTCAGGGACGGGGATCTCGTGGAGGTCAGCGGCCAGGTCGGCACGTCGATTGGCGCCAACGACCGGGGCTGGAAATTCACCCTCCCGCCGAACCAGAAAGTCCTTGCGAATTCCGTCACTTTCAACAACGAGATATTCTTCACCGCGTTTTCGCCGGACAACGCCGCCGCAGCGACCTGCTCGGCAGGGCGCGGGCAAAACTTCCTGTATAGGATGGCGATTTCGAATGGCGATCCCATCGCCGATCTCGACAGTATCGTCAGCGGCGAAGAGGACCAGGCACGGGTCACAGACCTTGCACAGGGCGGCATTGCCCCGTCACCCCGTTTCCTGTTCCCCAGCTCCGATGACCCAGACTGCGAAGGCGAGGAATGCAACCCGCCGCCCATCGGCTGCATCGGCGTCGAGTGCTTCGATCCCGGCTTCGAAAACGCGCCTGTACGTACGCTCTGGACGCAGGATGGCATCGAGTAATTGAGTAATGGTTCCGCGCATTTTTTGCGCGGAGCGAGGACAATACGAATAGTGAACGGACGTCACATTCGATGCGGAAGTACACAGCGTCGGGAGCATAGGAAATGAACATTCGTAAACTCGCAACAGGCGCGCTGGCGCTGCTGGCATTGACGCCGGCCGCCGCCCAACTCGTCACTCTCGTCGATGCGGTCGAGCTCTCGCCGTCGAACATGATATTGCCCGGCTCCTTGAACGGCACTGTCACGTTCAAGCCGTGCAGCGGTGAGTGCGACGCGGAACACCGCCGTGCGCGACTCACGCCCGAGACACAGTTTTTCGTCGACGAGCGGAACGTAAAGTTCGATGTCTTCCAGGACAGCATCGCATTGCTCCGCAGCGATGAGGATGCTTACGCGCTGATCAGCGTCGATATGGAATCGCTGACCGTTACGAGCATTCGGATCAACAATTAGCAATACACGGATTTTGGCGGTGACACGCGGGGCGATCGGGTCACGGATTGACTGGATAGAGGTAGGGACACATGAACAGGTCCGCAAAGCACTTCGCTTGGGCAACAGCGGGTGTATTCATAGCTCTGGCCGCGGGCGCACCCGCGGTCGCCGATGACGTCGAGCTCTTGCTGTCGACGCCAGGCATCAGCAATGCGGCAAAGCCGAACATCCTCTTCATCCTGGATTCCTCCGGCTCCATGACCACGGTCGAAAAGTCGCAGGAGCCGTACGATCGCACTGAGACTTACTCCGGCCCCTGCAACCTTGGCATGTACTACTGGACGACGAATTCCGGTATTCCCTCGTGCGGCAGCGACTATCGCTTCGAAAAGTCGGCGATGGTATGTAAGCAGGGACTGACTCAGCTCGCGGCCTCGGGTTCCTATACCGACACCATGGCCCAGTACCGGAAGGCCAGCGGCAAGTGGAAATGGAATACGCTGGACCGCGACGAGGATGACAAGGCGGTCGAGTGCAAATCGGACTCCGGCGTGCACGGCTATGGCACGGACCCGGAAGACGAGCCTTATGCCCGCTCCGGCACAAACGTCTCGGCCTATACGAGCCAGGAAAACCGGTCCGTTGACTGGGGCAGCAGCCCGACCCATCGTATTTACACGGTCTATGACAGCAACTACCTGAACTGGTACTACAACCCGCCGGGCTCCAGCATGCGGCGGACGGATATCCTCAAGGCCGTCACGAAGAACGTCCTCGGCTCGATCAAGGACGTCAACGTCGGCATCATGCGTTTCCACAGCGATGCCCAGGGCGGTCCGGTTCTGCAGGCCATTAAAGACCTGGAGTCGAATCGCGGCGCCATGGATGCGACCGTTGATGCGCTGCCCGCGAGCGGCAACACGCCATTGTCCGAGACACTATATGAGGCGGCTCTCTACTACAGTGGGCTGCCCGAGTATTACGGCAACTGGACATACACCGACAAGGATGCCTGGCTGACGACCTCTCCGCTGGTGTACAAGCAGCCGGTCGAGTATGCCTGCGCCAAGAACTTCATCGTGCTGATCACAGACGGCCAGCCAACGTCCGACCGGGACGCTTACTATCGCGTTGGCACCCTGCCGGACTACTCGGCGGTGATGGGCCGCACCGGATGTACCGGTTTGTTGACCACAGAAGGCGCCTGCCTGGATGACGTTGCGGAATACCTGTCCAAGACCGATATCAATCCCGACGTGCCGGGCAAGCAGTCGGTCACGACCCACACCGTCGGCTTTACGGTAGATTTGCCGATCCTCAAGCAGACAGCTGAACTGTCGGGCGGTACCTATTACCTGGCCTCCGACGTCAAGACCCTGACGGCAGCGCTGACCGAGATTGTCACGGACATTTTCGACCGGGATATTTCCTTTACCGCGCCAGCCGTGGCGGTGAACGCCTTCAACCGAACGCAGCACCTGAACGATCTTTACGTATCGGTGTTCCGCGCAGCGGATGAAGTGCACTGGCCCGGCAACATGAAAAAGTTCACGATCAAGGAAAGCGAAGTCCGTGACGCGAACGATATCAACGCGGTCGATCCGGATACCGGCTACTTCGCCGACTGGTCGAAGAATTTCTGGTCGACGCAGACGAAGCCGGACGGTGCGGATGTCACGCGTGGCGGAGCAGCCAATATGCTGCCGAACCCGGCAGTTCGGGATGTGTACACCAACGTGATCAGCGGCAGCCTGACGTCGCCGGTGAATGCGCTCTCCGGCGCGAACATCGGCGCGTTCAACGCGGCGGACTTCGGCCTGCGGGGCGATGCCGGGGAACCGACGATGGAACAACTCATCTACTGGGCCCGCGGCGTGGACATCCGGGACGAGGACAACGATCCGCTGACGACCGTGCGCTATTCGATGGGTGACACGCTGCACTCCGAACCCGCGGCCGTCGTCTACGGTGACAGTTTCGGCGGCCAGGACATCGTTGTCTTCAACGCGACCAACGATGGGTTCCTGCACGCGATCAACGCCGAGACCGGCGTCGAGATGTGGTCATTCGTACCGCATGAGTTGCTCGCCAACCTGACGGACCTGTACTTCAACAAGAACGTTGATTACAAGACCTACGGCATTGACGGCAACATCGTCCCGGTAGTTCACGATGAAAACGGGGACGGCATCATCACGGCGGGCACCGACTTCATCTACATCGTGTTCGGCATGCGCCGCGGTGGCGACAAGTACTTCATGCTGGACGTGACCAACCGCGAGTCACCCGTGTTGCGCTGGACCCTCACGCTTCCGGAGTTCGGCCAGTCATGGTCGACACCGTCGGTCGCGAAGGTCAAGGTGGACAGCTCTGTCCAGACCAGCAAGCAGGATGCGGTGCTCGTGATCGGCGGCGGCTATGACACCGCGCACGATGCGGCGGGCCACCCGGCGACACCGGATCTCGAGGGTGCCGGCATCTATATGCTGGACCTGGAAACCGGCGACACCATCTGGCGTGCCGGACGCGATGCGTACGCAGACCTGGTCCTGACCGGCATGACCCGCTCGATTCCGAGCCAGGTGCGCATAATCGACCTCAACGGCGACGGATTCGCCGACCGCATGTATGCAGCCGACCTCGGCGGACAAATCTGGCGTTTTGACATTGCGAACGGCCTGACGCCGCAAAAACTCGTATCGGGTGGCGTGATTGCGCAGCTCGGTGCCGAAGGACTTGCGAGCCCGTCTGCCGGAGATACGCGGCGTTTCTACACGACGCCGGACGTGGCCATGTTTACTGACAAACGACAGGACCGCCGCTACCTCGCGATCAACATCGGCTCCGGCTACCGCGCGCATCCGCTGGATAACAGCGCGGCGGATCGTTTCTACTCACTGCGCGATCCGAACGTGTTCTCGCCCCTATCGCAGGCGCAGTACGCGAGCTACCCGGTGGCCACGGACGGTGACCTGGTCGAAGTTGCAGGCCAGGTCGATACGATCGTGCCGGCGACGGCCGGCGGCTGGAAGTACACGCTGCCCGCGAACGAGAAGATCCTGTCGACATCGCGCACCTTCAATGACGCTGTTTATTTCGTGTCATTCGAGCCGCGGGTCGATTCGGATGATCCCTGCCAGGCAGGGCTCAGCCTGAACCGCCTTTATCGCGTGCATGTTGCGAATGGCGATCCGATCGTTGCAGTCGGGCAGGCGCTGCCGGCAACCGGCGCCGAGGCTGACGAGGCGCGCATCACGCGGCTCGAGCAGGGGGGAATTGCCCCGCAGCCGGTGTTCCTGTTCCCCTCACCCTGGGAAAAGGACTGTACCGGTGAGGCATGCGCACCGCCGCCCGTGGCCTGCGTCGGCGTGGAATGTTTCGATCCTGATTTTCCGAACCGTCCTGTCCGGACCTTGTGGACCCAGGACGGTGTAGACTAACCGCGGCAACGCCGAACGGAATGGAGATTCCCATGTACACCATGTACCGGAAGATGCGAGGCGTGACGCTCCTGGAGTTGATGATCGTCGTGGTCATCGTCGGCATCCTCGCGGCGGTCGCCTACCCCAACTACCGGGATTTTGTCGCCCGATCTCACCGCAACGAGGCCAAGGCGGCCTTGCTGCAGATCGCAACGAACCAGGAACGCTTTTACCTGAATAACCAGGCCTATTCGGAAGACATGACCGACCTCGGTTTCGCTGTCGCGGACAATTTTGTCACCGAGACCGGCTCCTACCAGATCGACGTGGCAGGCGCCGATGCCTCCACTTACACGGCAACCGCGACGTACCTCAAGGCCGACAACGAAGCCGGTAAATGTGCCACGTTCACGATTCGGCCGGATGGCGATCGCACGTCGGGGCCACTGGCAGACTGCTGGACGCGAACCCGTTAGGATACAGACGTAGGAGCGCCCCACGGGCGCGATGCGGCTGCTATCGGTCGCGCCCATGGGGCGCTCCTACGGATTCGAAGGTTTGGCGCTACGGCCCGAGAAAAACAGCGAGTCGAGAATCAGGAGCGCAGCGCCGACGGTAATTGCCGAATCGGCGATATTGAACGACGGGAATGCCCAGTCGCCGAACCAGACCTGGATGAAGTCGGTGACATAGCCGTGCGCTACCCGGTCAATGAGATTCCCTACCGCACCCCCGAGGACGAGCGCGAGGCCGGCTGCAAGCGGCAGGGGAGCGTCTGTGCGGGACCGCCAAAGCCAGACGGCGATTACAATCGACACGATCGTCGCGAGGACCGTGAAGAACCATCTCTGCCAGCCGCCGGCGTCGGCCAGAAAGCTGAATGCAGCGCCGGAATTTCGTTGGTGCGTGAGATTCATGAACGAGTTGATGGGAACGCGGCCGTACAGTTCGATGTACTGGATCACCGCGAGTTTCGTCAGCTGGTCTGCAATCACGACAACGAGCGATACCGCCATCCAGACCACGAAACGGCGGTCGCCGGGGCTCAATTTCTGTGTCACACCGATTTCCTGTCAGTCGTGTCCGCGCAGAGCGCCGAGCGCGCATTGTCGGCATCGAGGTGCATTTGTGCAACCAGGTCCTTCACGTCGTCGTACTTTTCCTGGCCACGGAGGCGCGTAATGAAGTCGACGTCGATATAGCGGCCGTAGAGGTCGGCATCGAAGTCGAAGAGGTAGACCTCGAGCAGCGGCTTCGTGCCATTGAAAGTCGGCCGGGAGCCGACGCTCGCGACGCCGTCCATGGGCGAGTCCCCGACCCCGTGCACGCGCACCGCATAAATCCCCTCGACGGCGCTTTGTCGCCGGCGCAAGTCGACATTCGCGGTGGGGAAACCCAGCACGCGCCCCACGCGCTCGCCGCGGACCACCCGTCCTGACATACGGTACGGGCGTCCGAGCAATCGGGTCGCAAGCGCCATATCTCCGGCACTGCAGGCCTCTCGTATCGCCGTGCTGCTGACCCGTTGCCCGTCGACGACAATACTGGGGACCTGGACGACCCCGTATTCCAGGACGGCGCCCAGTGCGTCGAGCAAAGCAATCGTGCCTTCGCGGCGACGCGCAAAATGGAAGTCATCGCCGACGACGAGCGTTTGGACATTGAGTCCGTGGATCAGGATGCGTCGAACGAAGTCGGCCGCACTGATCGACCGCATAGCGGCCGAAAAACGCGGACAGTAGAAGATATCGAAACCGTGGTCGGCAAGCGCCTGGAACTTCTCGCGAAAACGCATCAGTCGCGCCGGCGGACAGTCGGCCTGGAAAATCTCCTTCGGCGTAGGCTCGAAGCTCATCACGACGCTCGGTAGCTCATTCGCCGCGGCGGCCGCGAACACCTGCCCGAGCAGCGCCTCGTGGCCTCGATGCAAACCATCGAATGAACCGATAGTGACGACGCTACCCCTACGGAGACGGGCGTACGGCATATCTCGCAAGTGCCTGACGAGGCGCATTCAGGTCCTGAGGGCCAGTTTCGCCGGCCGCAGACCGAGCGCAAGCAGAACCACGATATACGCCGCCGCGCCCAGTGCGACGCTGGCAGCGAGCCACGCTGCGCGCGCTGCGAGACCCTCAGCGAGCCACCACGCGAGCGGCCGATACATGACCCACAAGGCCAGGCACATTGCGACATTGCCGGCTATAACTTGGATCCACAGCATAGGCCAGTCCCGCGAGTGCTGTACGACCTTCTCCCTGCGCAGCACACGATACAGCAGCAGCGCGTTGACGCACGCGGCCACCGATGTCGCGAGTGCCAGGCCGACGTGCGGGCCGTCGTAGCCGGATCGCGTGAGGTACCACGCCAGCAGCAAGCTCAGGACCGCGTTTACGATCAGTGCGACGACGGCGACCCGCACCGGCGTGCGGGTATCCTCGCGTGCAAAGAATGCCGGCGCAAGAATCTTGACGAAGGAAAAACCGACCAAACCGAATGCGTACGCCTGCAGCGCGAGGGCCGTCATACGGACCGCATGTGCATCGAAGCTCCCGCCGTAGAACAGGGTCGCAACGAGCGGTTCCGCCAGAACCAGCAGGCCGACCGCCGCCGGCATCGCAAGCAGGAAGGCGATTTTCATCGACCAGTCGATCGTCTGGGAGAACGTCTCACGCAGATCGTTGGACCAAAGTCGCGACAGGTACGGCAAGGTGACCGTGGCCAGCGCAATACCGAACAAGCCGAGAGGAAACTCCATTAGCCGGTCCGAGAAGTACAGGTAGCTGATACTGCCGACCCCAAGCAGGGATGCGATGATCCCGCTCAGGAGCACGTTAACCTGTGCAACGGATGAACCGAAAATCGCGGGCAACATGAGCCGCATCGCGCGACTCACGCCCTCATGTCTGGGGCGCCAGCGTGGCCTGGGCAAGGCCCGAATCTGCCGCAGGTAGGGCAGCTGAAACAGCAACTGCAGCAAGCCGGCAATAAAGACGGCGTAGGCAAGCGCCATTCCCGGGCGCTCGAGCTGCGGCGACAGCCAGACGGCGCCGGCGATCAGTACCACGTTGAGGATCACCGGCGTAAAGGCCGGCACCGCGAACCGGCCGTAGGTGTTGAGTATGCCGCCGGCGAAGGCCGTCAGTGACACGAACAAGAGGTAGGGAAAGGTGAATCGCAGCATCATCGTCGCTAGTTCGAGATCGCCGCCGTCGCCCACGAAGCCGGGTGCTACGGCGATGACGAGCAGCGGCGCGATGATCACGCCTGCGAGGGTGATGAGAAACAGAACAACGGCAAAGGTCCCGGCTATCGCGTCGATGAATTCCCGCGTTTCGGCATGACTGTGCCGCTCGCGATATCGCGCCAACACCGGCACGAAGCCTGCCGAAAATGCACCCTCGCCAAAAAAGCGTCGAAGCATGTTCGGGATCCGGTTCGCGACGACGAACGCGTCGATGACGAGGCCGGCACCGAAAAACCGCGCCAGCACGATGTCACGTATGAGGCCCAGGATCCGGGACAGCAGTGTCATCCCGCTGACAATGGATGTCTTTGCAAAAAGGCCCCGGCCCGTCATGGCCCGAATACCATCGCCCGCGGCGCCTCGCACCGGCTCATCGGCCGCCTGCGCGCCGCCTCTTTCAAGCTCCGTCATAGGGACGAATTTTAATCCAGAAAAGCTTCAAAATCAGGAATTTAGCTTACAAGCCCCGGGGACGGCGGTCCCGCACGAGCGCGCCATTGACAACGCCAGCGCGGGCCTGAATAATACGCGGCTCTTTGCATCCGGACACGGTATTTCAAGTGGCAAACATCAAGTCGGCGCAAAAGCGCGCCCGCCAGGCGGAGAAAGCCCGCAAACAGAACATGGGCTTGCGTTCGCGTATGCGTACCAAGATCAAGAACGTCATCAAGGCCTGCGACGCCGGTGACAAGGATGCGGCAATCGCTGCATTCCGTGATGCGGTGCCCGAGATCGACAGCATGGTCAACAAGGGCATCGTGAACAAGAACAAGGCAGCCCGGCACAAGAGCCGATTGAACCAGCGGGTCAAGGCGCTCGTCGTCTGACGCCAGCGCAAACCGGGTGGCCGAACCATCCGGCCGCTCACGAAAGCCCGCTCAAAGCGGGCTTGTTCGTCTCCGGGGTTTAATCCTCTATCTCGCGATCGTCCGGCTCGTCCACTTCGCGCAGCTGCTCGAGTTCCCGCATGACCGCCTGGGCTAGCCGCTCGGTGCCGTCCCCGGTCGCCGCACTGACGTCGAATACCGGCGCTTGCCAGTCGAGGGCGGCAAGCAGCCGCTCCCGCCGCGCGGCGCGCTCCTCGGGCAGGACCAGGTCCGTCTTGTTAATGATGAGCCAGCGTGGCTTCCCTGCGAGCTCAGGCGAGAACTTCTCGAGCTCGGCCGTGATCGTGCGCACCGAGAGTACCGGATCGACGCGCTCATCGAGCGGCGCGATGTCGACCACGTGCAGCAGGAGACGCGTGCGCTGCAGGTGCCGGAGAAACTGGATACCCAGCCCCGCCCCTTCCGACGCTCCCTCGATCAGCCCCGGTATGTCGGCCATGACGAAACTCTGCAATTCACCGACACGCACGACGCCGAGGTGTGGATGCAGCGTCGTGAACGGATAGTCGGCGATTCGTGGCCGCGCCTGGGACATGGCACTGATCAGGGTGGACTTGCCCGCGTTCGGCAACCCCAGCAGACCGACGTCCGCCAGCACCTTGAGTTCCAGTCGCAGGTGGCGTCCTTCACCATCCGTACCGCGCGTCGTCTTGCGCGGAGCGCGGTTCACACTGCTCTTGAACCTCGTGTTGCCGAGTCCGCCGCGGCCGCCCTCTGCGACTTTCCGGCGCTCGCCGTCTTCTGTCAGGTCGCAGATGAGCTCGCCGGTATCGACGTCGTGTACGACGGTGCCACAGGGTACGCGCACGTCGAGATCGGCGCCGGACCGTCCGGTCATATTCCGCCCCGCCCCACCGGCACCGCTGGCAGCGCGATATTTTCGGCCCATCCGGAAATCGGCGAGCGTATTCATCGACATATCGGCGACAAGGTAGACACTGCCGCCGTTACCGCCGTCACCGCCATCCGGACCGCCGCGCTCCACGTATTTTTCGCGCCGGAAACTCAGGCAGCCGTTACCCCCGTTCCCCGCCTGCACGCGGATCGTGGCTTCGTCGACAAATTTCATGAGTGCCTGTCCCGGATATGAAAAACCCCGCACCGGCGGGGTATTTCGGGGTGCCTTGCGACTGGCCCGAGCCGGCCGCCGTGCGAGCCGCTAGATGACGCTCACGAACTGGCGGCTCTTCGGGCCTTTGCGCTCGAAGCGAACCTGGCCATTGGCTTTCGCGAACAAGGTGTGATCGCGGCCGACGCCTACGTTAACACCTGCATGGAAGCGCGTGCCACGCTGGCGAACGAGGATGTTGCCGGCCACCACTTCCTGGCCGCCGAAGATCTTCACACCGAGGCGCTTGCTCTCGGAGTCGCGCCCGTTCTTGCTGCTACCGCCTGCTTTCTTGTGTGCCACTGTCGTCTACCTGTCTGTCTGTGTTCCGCTGCGGGCCGTGCCGCGCGGACGCGTGAATCCCAGTTTGTCGCTGGACCGGATGTCGCTCGATCAGTTGTCGCCGGCCCCTGCTTTCTTCGCGGCCGATTTCGCCGCTTTTTTCTTCGTGCCGGATTTACCGGCCGCGGACTTCTTCGCCGACTTCTTGCTCGCTTTCTTTTTTGCCGGCGCTTTCGCTTCGCTGGCTTCGCTGACTCCCGCGTCGGCAACCCCGCCGATTGCCGTGATTTCCACCTCGGTGAAAAACTGCCGGTGCGTGCCCTTCCGAAGATAATTCTGCCGCCGGCGGAACTTCACCACGGGCACTTTCCGCGACTTGCCCTGGCGCAGGACCGTTGCGCTGACCGATGTGCCATCGATCAGAGGACTGCCGACCTTGAGATCCGTGCCGCTGCCCACCAGCAATACCTCGCCGAACTCGATCGCAGTGCCTTCTTCGGCATCGATCTTCTCCAGACGCAGGATGTCACCCTTGGCCGCGCGGTATTGTTTGCCGCCGCTGCGAAAAACCGCATACATGTTGCTTGCTCCAGTGTGCGTGTCGCGTGTTCGCAACTCGCTGAGAAATAGAAGGTTTTCTGCAGGCCGAGACGGGGCCGCAGCCCGTGGGACGGCCGGCGCCGCAAAAGAGCCGGAATTCTATAGATTCCCCGGCCCCGGGTCAACGCC
The DNA here is from genome assembly GCA_041743865.1 of Woeseiaceae bacterium. Classification (GTDB taxonomy): domain Bacteria; phylum Pseudomonadota; class Gammaproteobacteria; order Steroidobacterales; family Woeseiaceae; genus UBA1847. The sequence goes on along the minus strand of JBGTLY010000133.1, from coordinate 31,253 downwards.
GCGACTCCGAGAAATTCCGGCACTTATCAATCGCTTGCACAGGCAGTTTAGCCCCTCCGCTTGCCGGTTTCCGGTCGCCTCGATCACCGCTTTCAGGCATCATCGAATTCATGCACGCGGTCGAAAACGCCCCCGAACTGATGGACTTCGACGACGTCGCTGCGCTGGCCGGTGACGACATGCAGGCCGTGGATGAACTGATCCGGCGCAGCCTTGCTACAGACGTTGCGCTCGTTTCTCAGGTGTCGGAGTACATTGTCATGAGCGGCGGCAAACGTCTCCGGCCGCTCGTCGTGCTGCTCGCGTCACGGGCCCTTGAATACGAGGGATCGCAACATTGCCGCGCAGCGGCGATCATCGAGTTCATCCACACGGCGACCTTGCTGCATGACGACGTGGTGGATGCCTCCGCGCGGCGGCGCGGTCGCGACTCGGCGAACACGGTTTTTGGCAACCAGGCCAGTGTGCTTGTCGGCGACTTCCTGTATTCCCGGGCCTTTCAGATGATGGTCGACATCGACAGCATGCGTGTCATGCAAATTCTTGCCGATGCGACCAACACGATTGCCGCCGGCGAAGTCATGCAGTTGATGAACGTTCACGACCCGGAGGTATCCGAAGAAGCGTATCGCGAGGTCATCTATCGGAAGACCGCCCGGCTGTTCGAGGCCGGTGCACAGTTATCCGCCGTGCTCGCAGGTTGCAGCGCCGCCATCGAGGCGGCCATGGTCGAGTATGGGCGCCATCTCGGCTGCGCGTTCCAGCTGGTCGATGATGCCCTGGATTTTGATGCGTCCCCGGATGAACTCGGCAAGAACCTGGGCGACGACCTGGCCGAGGGCAAGCCGACCCTCCCGCTCATTTACGCTATGCACGTCGGCACGTCTGACCAGCGGCGAATGATACGCGCGGCGATCCGGGAGGATGGCCTTGGACGGCTCGCGGAGATCCAATCCGTGATTGAATCCACCGGAGCCCTCCAGTACACTGCGGCGCGCGCGCAGGAGGCCGCAGACCTTGCCATTGCTGCTTTGACTGATATTCCCGACTCGGACTACAAGCAGGCACTCATTACGATCGCGGACTATTCGGTCCGTCGCCGTTCCTGACGCATTCGGGGTATAGCTCAGCCTGGTAGAGCGCTATCTTCGGGAGGTAGAAGTCGTGAGTTCGAATCTCGCTACCCCGACCACTCACAAAAAATGGCCGCTCTCACTCATGGGGAGCGGCCATTTTTTTTGAGTGGGCGGCGGTGATGAACGATAGCTGAGGCCGCTCCGAGGCGGGCATCGCCCGCCGACAGGCGCCACCGCTTGCGGTGCGCCCATCTCGCTACCCCGACCACTCACAAAAAATGGCCGCTCTCACTCAGGGGAGCGGCCATTTTTTTTGAAGGGTCGGGGGAGACGAACGACAGCTTAGCCTGCTCCGAGGCGGCCAACGCCCGCCGTCCAGAACCCCGCCTGCCGACCCGCACGCGCGACACGACATAAGACAGCCAGGTCGATTGCGCGTCCCCGAAATACCGACACCGGGCACAGTATCCTCAGTCGGAATCCGCTAAAACCAAGGCGACAGCACCGCTCGCCTGCGCTGCGGTCAGAAGCATGGCAGGGATTCCCGATTGTCCAGGTCCAACACACTTTTATTCCGCCGATTGCGGCTGTTGATCGCCGTGCTGGCGCTGGGGCTCGCCGGTTGCGCGGGTACGCCCGAAAGCGTGCCATCGAATGGGCCTGCCGTAGCGGTTAAGGCGTCACCCGGTCCGGCGGAAATCGAAATCGCAGCGGCAGCCGGAACTCGCCCGGTCCGGACATCGGGAGGGGCGCTGCCGCCACCGCCATCCGGCGTTGCGATCGTGCTGTCCGCGCGTCAGCCGGCGTACGAATCGGTCGCCCGGGAACTCGATCGCGGGTTGAACGGCGCGACCGTCTACGACCTGTCCGATGACAGCCGCTCGCCCGTGCAGACATTCCGGCAGATCGGCGACTCGAATGCCGCTGCTGTCGTCGCGATCGGCATGAATGCGGCGCGGACCGCGGTGGGCCTGGCCAGCGTGCCCGTCGTGTTCTGCCAGGTCTTCAACTATCGGGATCCGGGACTTCTCACTGACGCAAGCCGGGGCGTTGCGGCGCTTGCGCCGCTCGACGCACACCTCGCCGCCTGGAAGCGAACCAACCCGTCCCTCAAACGGGTCGGCACGATCATCGGGAGCGGTCACGAAGCGCTACTCGAGGAAGCGCGGCTTGCTGCGGATCGCCATGACATCCAACTGTTGACCGTTGTCGTGCAGTCGGACCAGGAAGCCCAGTATGAATTCCGACGCATCGTGGCCGACATTGACGGCTTCTGGCTGTTCCCCGACAGCCGGATTCTGAGCAGCCGTACGCTGCACGAAATGCTGGCGCAGGCCGGGCGGCGAAAGGTCGAAGTCGCGGTGTCCAATGAAGCCATGTTGACGCTCGGCGCCAGCATCAGCGTGTCGGCGGTACCCGCAGACATCGCGGCAACAGTGATCCGTTTACTGCGGCGCATCGAAGCCGGTCAGCTTGCCGAATTGCCGGAGCTCACGCCACTCAGTGCGGCCCGGGTGGTAACCCGCTGATGCACCCTGCGCATGCCGCAGGATCGCTATTTGCTGCCACGCGCGTTGCAGTGCGCAATGCCGTGCAGCGGTGGCGCGCGAGCCGTGGGGGCAAACGAGGGCTGGTCAACGAGATCCTGAGTTTGCAGATTGTCAATGCGTTGATCATCGGTGGATTCGCGATCGGCGCACTGTATTTCGGCACACAGTGGGCACTTAAGGACAGCTACGGACGCTGGGCTCTGCAGTGGACGGGCGAATTGAATGAGCTCGGTGCGCCCCTGTATCTCGAGCACAGCGGCGATGCACTCCTGCAGCTGGAGAGTTTCATCACCAAGTACCCGGAAATCCGTCGCATCAGCTATTTTGGCCCGGACGGACAAGCATTGACCAGCCTGTCGCAAGAGCTCGAAGTGGTCACGGGCGAAGCACTGGATACGGACCGTATTCAGAACGCAAAAAGCAGGGTCGGTGTCGACGAGCCCTACCTTTTCGATGGCGGCGTCCTCAATCCGCGGCGCTTTGACATCGTCGCACCCATCTGGATCGAATCGCTGAGCGAGGAAGCGTTGTTTCACTTCGACACGCAGACGGCCGGTCCGCCGGCGCACGTGGAACTGCTCGGGTTCGTCCGCATCGAGCTCGATTACCTGCGGTTCCACGACCAGTTGCTGGCCAACATACAGAACGCCGTGCTGGTACTCATGATTCTCCTTTCAGGATTCATCTGGACGAGCCGCCGGGCGCTGCAACGCGCTTTGACGGCAATTTCGGACCTGCAGACGCCGATTCGTGAACTGGCGGACGGCAATCTGGCCGCGAGGTTCAAACCCGCGGAACATCGCGAGATTTCCGCGATCGTGGAAGCCCTGGAGAAGACTGCAGCCGCGCTCAGCGAGCGGGACGCACGCTTGCTCGAACTGGCGAATCACGACGGCCTTACGGGGCTGTACAACCGCCGCCGCTTCGTCGAGGAATTGCAGTCGGAACTCGCTGCCTTCGACGGAGTGCGGCGCACCAGCGCCCTTTTCTTTATCGATCTCGATCGCTTCAAGTACGTCAACGACAGTTGCGGGCATCCGGCGGGGGACCGGCTCATCCAGCGGGTTGCCGAAGAACTAAGGCGCAGTGTCGATGGGGACGATACGGTGGCCCGATTCGGGGGCGATGAATTTGTCGTCCTCCTCAAACACACGACAGAAGCAGCCGCGGGGGCGATCGCGGATACGATTTTGAAGAACATCCGGCGCGTCGCGCACTTCGAAGCCGAACGAGTGTTTCACGTCCACTGCAGTATCGGGATTGCGATGATCGACGGCAGCAATCTCAACCACGACGACCTGGTCGCCAGGGCCGATATCGCCTGCCACGAGGCCAAGGCCGCCGGCCGGAATCGCGTGGCGTTCTTCGAGCCCTCCGACGAACGCATCATCCGGACCTCAGCGGACGTCGGCTGGATGAACAAGCTGCGACAAGCGCTGGATGAAGATGCCTTCGAACTCCGATTCCAGCCGATCAACCGGATCGACACCGGGCTCACGACCCACCACGAAGTGCTGATTCGTCTGCGCAGTGATACCGGCCGCCTCGTGAGTCCGGACGCTTTCCTCCCGGCAGCCATCCGCTTCGGACTGATGTCGGAAATCGATCTCTGGATCATCAGGCGCGCAGCCGCTGCCAGCAGCGCGTTCAAAGATGGCCAGAAGAAACTTCAGCTGTCGATCAACCTGTCCGCCAACGCCTTTGAAGCGGACGACCTGGCCGGCTACGTCGCCCGGACTTTCGCCGAGTTCGGCGTGGATCCGGCTTCAATCGTGTTCGAGATTACGGAAAGTCTTGCCATCCGAAGGCCAGCAAACGTCGAACGGCAGATCAACAAGCTCCGGTCTCTTGGCTGCAAACTCGCCCTCGACGACTTCGGCACCGGCTACAGTTCCTTCAGTTATCTACAGAAACTGCCGTTCGATTTCATCAAGATCGACGGGGTTTTCGTGCAGGATATCGTGAAGAATCCGGTGGACCAGAAGATGATCCGGATGATCGCCGAGATCGGCGCAGAGGCGAAGATGCAGACGATCGCCGAATATGTGCAGGACGGCGAATCGCTCGCGCTACTGGGTGAACTCGGTGTCGACCTGGCCCAGGGCTACTTCGTCGGCAGACCCGCCCGCGAGCCACAATTTCGCAATACGCCGATTCCCTTCGGTCCGCGACGTTCGAGAAACCGGTCGCGCCCCTGATTTTCCGGGACCTTGCGATTGACAGTCTGCGCCGGCAGGTGTCATCGTCGGCTCGACATGGCGCGCCCGCTCGACAGCAAATTACCCGGCGTAGGGACGACGATATTTTCCGTGATGACCGCGCTCGCAAACGAGTGCGGCGCCATCAACCTTGCACAGGGTTTTCCGTCGTTTAATCCGCCTCCGGAATTGCTCGAGCGGATCTGTCACCACTTACGGCACGGCGACAACCAGTACGCCCCGATGCCCGGCGTACCCGCTTTGCGTGAAGCGATCGCTGAAAAGACTTTTCGCCGGCATGGCCGCAAGGTGGATCCCGGCTCCGAGGTCACGGTATCGAGCGGGGCGACGGAGGGACTGTTTTCTGCGATCCAGGCCGTCGTGCGCGGCGGCGACGAGGTCATCGTCTTCGACCCCGCTTACGATGCCTATGCGCCGGCCGTTACCCTGGCCGGAGGCTCGGTTCGGCATGTACCGCTCAGGCTCTCGGCCAACGGCTTCGATTTCACGATCGACTGGCAGCAGGTCGCCGACGCAATCTGCCCCCGCACTCGACTCCTGATTCTCAATTTTCCGCACAATCCGTCCGGCGCCACGCTGGACGCGGAGGACCTCGAGCAGCTCGCGGGAATACTTCGCGGCACCAACGTGTTGTTGTTGTCGGATGAGGTCTACGAACACCTTGTGTTCGACGGCCGGTCGCATGTGAGTCTCCTGCAGCATGACGAACTGTGGGAGCGCTCCTTTGTCGTATCGTCGTTTGGCAAGACCTGCCACGCGACCGGCTGGAAAGTCGGCTACGTCATTGCTCCCGTGCGACTGAGCGACGAGTTTCGCCGCGTGCACCAGTTCACGGTCTTCACGGTCGTGACACCGATCCAACATGCATTGGCGGATTTCATGAAAGAAGACCCGGACTACGGTGAGCGACTGCCGGACTTTTACCAGGCGAAACGTGACTATTTTGCGAAACTGCTCGCCGACACACGTTTTCGTTTCCGGCCTGCGCGGAGCACGTTCTTCCAGCTCGTCGACTACAGCGAAATCAGCGAGGCCCCGGACGTCGACCTCGCCCTGCGCTGGACCCGGGAGATTGGCGTTGCCTCGATACCTTTGTCCGTATTCTGCGCGGAACCGTTCACCGAAAGGCGCCTGAGGTTCTGCTTCGCGAAGGACGACGCAACACTGGCCACCGCAGCCGAACGGCTCCGCATGCTCTGAAACCGGGACCTATAACAGCTGGTAAGCGAGCAGGGCGCCGACATAGCCGATGGTCGTCATGTAGAGCCAGGCGAATACCGGCCAGCGCCAGCTGTTGGTTTCCCGCCGTATGACGGCGAGCGTAGCCGCGCATTGCAGGCAGCAGGCGTAGAAGATCAGCAGGCCGATGACCATTGGCAGCGTGAAAACCGGGGAGCCATCCGCGTGCCGGCTCGAGCGCAGGCGCTCCGACAAGGTCAATTCGTCGGCCTCGTCGCCGACGGCGTACACGGTGCCCAGTACCGCGATGACCACCTCGCGCGCCGGGAATCCGGCGATCACCGCCGACGACACACGCCAGTCCCAGCCGAGGGGCGCAAACACCGGTTCCACGAATTTGCCGGCGCGACCGAGGAAGCTCTGTTCCAGCTGCAGCGAGGCGGCCTGGTTCCCGATGTCCGCGATTTCCGCCGTAAGCGCGACGCCGGAGAGTGTTTGCTCCGCCCTGGCAATCGCGTCATGGGTCCCGACATCGATACCGTCCGACCGCGGGAAGTACGCCAGTGCCCAGACCACGATCGCGACCGTAAAAATGACGGTCCCTGCGCGGCGCAGGAACACGCGCGCCCGTCCCAGGAGCTGGATGAGAACCGTGCGGAAGTCGGGACGGCGAAACTCCGGCAGCATCAGCGCGAACGGCGGTTTCGGCCCCCTTAGCGCAGTCTGACGTATCAGGAGAGCGGTCAGGATGCCCATCACGATGCCAAACAGGTACAGGCCAAGCAATACGAGACCCTGCAGGTTGAGGAAGGCTACCTGCCGCTCGGGCACGAAGGCCGCAATCAGCAAGGCATATACCGGCAGGCGGGCCGAACACGTCATGAAGGGCGCGGCGAGAATCGTCGCGAAGCGATCCCGTCGGTTCGGGATCACGCGCGTTGCCATGATTCCCGGCACTGCACAGGCGAAGCTCGAGATCATCGGGATGATCGACTGGCCGGAGAGGCCGACCGATCGCATCGCGCGATCCATGAGATAGGCCGCACGGGCGAGGTAACCGGAGTCCTCGAGCAGGATGATGAACAGGAACAGGATCATGATTTGTGGCAGGAAGATCACGACGCTGCCCACGCCGGCGATCATGCCGTCGGCGATGAGACTCGACAGTGCGTTGTCGCCCAGCGCTCCACTGACTGATGCACCCAGGGCCGCCGCGGCCCCGTCGATCAGGTCCATCAACGGTGTCGCCCACGCGAAGACGGCCTGAAAGACGATGGCCATTACCACGAACAGACCTATCGTCCCGGGGACCGGGCGATTGAAGAACGCAATGACGTGCGTCCGCCAGGACGACAGGAGGGAACCCTGCGTCTGGACGTCGCGCAGGACCTCCCGCACCCATGCATAGCGGGCTCGCGCCTCTGCGGCGAGCGGCGGCACGAGACCGAAAAGCTGGTCCTGGCCACGCGCGAGCGCCTCCGGCCCATCCGCGCCCAGCGCATCGAGCGTGGGCCGGTTCGATTCGTTCGGCCCGTCGATAAGCAAGCGTTCGACCTCGACACGGCGCACGTTGATGCCGGTATCCGCGATCAATGCGCGCGCAGCGTCGGCGAGCGCAGGCCAGCCATTTGGCGAAAGAGGTACGGGCACTGATCGAATTCCGGCAAGCGTCGTGCGCAGTGCGCCAACACCATGGCCGGTCGTCGACACGACCGGGACCACGGGTGCGCCGCCGAGCCGCTCCGACAGTCGGTCTGTATCAATCTGTACGCCAGTGCGTTTTGCGGCATCCGACATCGTGAGCGCTACGACGACCGGCAAGCCGAGTTCGAGCAATTGCTGCACCAGGTACAGGCCCTGGTAAAGATTCGTGGCGTCCACGACGGCAAGGATGCCGTCGGGCGGCGGCATGTCCGCGACCCGGCCCAGGATGACATCGATTGCGATCTGCTCTTCGGATGAGTGCGCTGAGAGGGCGTGCGTGCCGGGCAGGTCGATGAGTTCGATCGTACGGTCGTCAGCGCGGAGGATGCCGATATGTTTTTCGACCGTGACGCCGGGGTAGTTGCCGACGCTCTGGCGCAAGCCGGTCAACCGGTTGAAAAGCGTCGATTTGCCGGAATTTGGCGTACCCACGACCGCGACGCGGACATCGGGCTGTCGGCGATTCGCAATCTGGCTGACCGGTATGCGGATTTCCGGAGTGCTAGTCACCGGGTCCGAGGGGCGCGACGCTGAAATGGCGGGCCTGCTCGCGGCGCAGCGAGATGCCGCGGCCGAACAGGCGGAACTCGAGCGGGTCGCCGCCAATGGCAGCGCCGGCCAGTTCGATTTCTGCGCCTTCGACCAGCCCCAGGGTCATGAGACGCTGCACCTGCGGACAGGCGGTATCCACGGCCTTGATAACGCCCTTCTGGCCGCGCTGCATTGCCGCGAGTGTCATCGTATTGTCATTCATGCTGAAATGATAATGATTCGCATTTAAGCGCGCAAGCGATTAATCGCGCCAGCGCTTGCCGCTCAGCCCCTGGCGGCGAAGTCCGGCGGCAGTACCCGTTCGATGCGACGCATGACATCGAGGCGATGCACGAGGTCATGAACATAATCCAGCCGGTCGGTCTCGAGCACCAGCACGTCGCTAAGGCTGTAGCGTGCGATCCAGGCGTCGTACAGTACCTGCAGACGCTTTACGTAGGCGAGGGGTACGTCCTGCTCCATGGACCGCCCCCGGAGGCGAATACGCCGGCGCAGCGTACGTACGGAGCAACGCAGGTAGATCAACAGGTCCGGAGGGCGGATCGCGTCGAGGATCGCCTCGTACAGCCCGACGTACGTGTGCCAGTCGCGTGACGAGATCTTGCGCATCTGGAAAAGCGCGGTCGCGAATACCTCCGCATCTTCGAATATGGTCCGGTCGAGCGCGACCACGCCGGGTTGCCGGTCCAGTTCCTGGTGCAGGCGAAACTTACTGGCGAGAAAATACAGCTGCGACTGGAACGCCCAGCGGCGCATATCGCGGTAGAAGTCCGCAAGGTAGGGATTTTCCTCGTTCGGCTCGTAGAAGGCGACGATTCCGTAATGCCGCTGCAGGAACTCGACCAGCGTTGATTTCCCGGCACCCATGTTGCCCGCGATGGCAATCGATCGTTTCATGCCACGCACCATACCCGAAAACGGGCTTGGCGCCCTTGCCGCCGGTTGACTATGCTGGGCGAACTCACCCGGGGAGACAGCCCATGCCATTGCCGCCCGTACTGATCAGTGAAGCCGAAATCGAACAGCGCGTCAGCGACCTGGCAGCACAGATCTCCGCCGACTATGCGGCACTGGGCCACGTCGTGCTCGTCGGAGTGCTCAAGGGTTCCTTTATTTTCCTCGCAGACCTCGCGCGCCGGCTCAGCATTCCCCGCACCATCGAGTTCATCGCAGTATCGAGTTATGGCCGGAGCAGCCGATCGACGGGTGCCGTGCGGCTCGTCATGGATGTGCGCGGGCCGATCGTGGACCAGCATGTGCTCATCGTGGAAGACATCGTCGATACGGGCCACACGCTGAAATACCTCATCGGCATCCTGGAATCGCACCGGCCTGCCTCGATTCGTACCTGCACCTTGCTGCACAAGGCGGAAAGCGCGGAGGTCGAAGTAACGCTGGACTACATCGGCTTCGGCATCGACGACGAGTGGGTCGTCGGCTATGGGCTCGACTACGCTGAACGCGACCGGACCCTGCCCTACATCGGCGTCATCAAGCCGAATGATCGTGGCTGAAATCGCCGCGGTGGTCCGAACATTCGTCCTGTTCCACCTCGATCGTCGAATGGCCGATGCCGTAACTCTTTTGCAGTAATGTCTTGACGTCGCGAATCACTCGCGTCGGATTTTCGGCCGAAGGAACCAGGCGCAGGTGCATCGTGAGCATCAGGTCCTGCGGTGTCAGTCCCCAGACATGAACGTGATGGATGCTGTCCACTGAGGGTATTGCACTGACGAGCCTCTGTTGCATTTCGTCGACGTTCAGCCAGTCAGGTGCACCCTCGAGGAGTACGTGAGCGCTGCGCTTCACGAGCATCCATGCGCTCTTCGCGATCAGGACCGCGACGGCAACGGACAACAGCGGATCAATCGTCATCCAGCCCGTGTAAATGATGACCAGGGCGGCGATGATGGCAGCGACCGACCCGAGCAGGTCGCCGGCAACGTGGAGCGCCGCCCCGCGGATATTGAGATTGTCCTGGTCGCCACCGTGCAGGACGACGAAGGCGACGATGTTGACCACCAGCCCGGCCGTTGCCACCAGCAGCATGGCCGGACCCGCGACCGTTTCCGGCACAAAAAAGCGCTCGACGGCCTCGACTATGATCCAGCCCACGATCAACAGCAGGCTAAGGCCGTTGACGAACGCCGCCAGTATCTGGAAGCGGCGGTAGCCGTAGCTCAGCCGGGCGTCAGCCGGACGCTTGCTGACCCTGAACGCGATGGCGGCAAGCGCCAGCGCCATCGTGTCGGTCAGCATGTGTCCGGCGTCTGCAAGCAGGGCCAGTGAACCGGACAGGATGCCGCCGGCCACTTCGACCAGCATGAACGTGCCGGTCAGCACGAGCGCGAACAAAACGCGCGTCATGTTGCCATCACGCGTACCGTGCGCGTGTGCCATGCGCTCAGGGATTCCGCGGCTCGTCGCGCGACAGGCGATAGATGAGCAGGGCAGCCCGCTTGATCGCCAGTGGCATCGAATCCAGATTGAACGTCTCGTTCGGCGTGTGTCCGCCCTCCCCCAGTCCGCCAAGGCCCGCCAGCGCGTCCACGTAGGGAGCGACAAAGGAAATATCCGCCGCGCCACGCCGCGACGGGTCCAGTGCCGGCATCGGTCCGCGTCCCAGCATCTCGTTGATGTCGGACAGCACGGACTGCAATCGCCGATTGCCTTCGGTTGGCGGCATGGGCGGATAGCTGTCGTCGAACGTGATGGTCGCCCCGGTGTGCGGCAGGTTGTCGGCCACAATCCGACGCATGGCTTCGCGCGCGCGCTCGAGTTGTTCAACGGAGATGGTTCGCAGGCCTCCATGTACGACGACCGTCCTCGGCACGACATTGGTCTTGCCGAACGTCCGGCCGCGATTCTGGTCGGGATCGTACTCGACGTCGGTGCCGCCCTGGATCGTCCCGGCATTGAACGTGAGATGCTCTTCGCCGCGGACCTCCTCGTAGAACGCGTTGAGGATTCTTGCGGCTTCAAATATTGCCCCAGCTCCCACGTCGTCGCCAAAGATGCCGGAGGAATGCGCCTGGCGGCCCGAGACGGTCAGCGACCAGCCCGATGAGCTGCGGCGGGCGATAGTGGCCCAGTCGGTGTCGTCGTAGTGAACGGCCGCTTCGAAACCGAGCGCGATATCGGCCCATTGCCCGGCTTCGATGAGGTCACGGCGCGCGACCGCGAGCGGCGAACCCGTACTTTCCTCGTCGCCCGTGTATGCGACAACGACGGACACGTCGTCGAGCACCCCGGCCGACTGCAGGGCCCGCAAGGCATAGACGATAATGACATTGCCGGACTTCATGTCATCGACCCCCGGGCCAGTCGCGACGCTGCCCTCACGGGAGAATGACTGGAACTCGTCGTCCGACTCGAACACGGTGTCGAGATGGCCGATCATCAGTACTTTCGGTCCGCCATCGCCGTCCCGCCGGCCGAACAGGTGACCCGCGCGCATGACCTCCGCCATATCGATCCAGCGCGTATCGAAGCCGATGGCATCGAGTTCGCGCTGCATGACCCGGCCTACCGCCCGGACGCCCTCATGGTTCATCGTGCCGCTGCCGATATTAACGGTCTCCTCGAGCAGGTCCACGGCGCTACTCGCATGCGCTTCGATCCAGGCCACGATCGCCTGCTCCGTCGGGTCGAATTCCCCGGCCTCCGCGGGCGACGCAAGGGCGATCGAAGCAATACAGACGAACAGCACAGTGCGAGTCGCGGCGTCGGGTGTCACAGGCGGTCCTCCGCAAACGTGCGCGGAACTCGAATCTGCTCCACGAGCAGTTGGATGTGGCGCGGCGGCGCCTTCGTAAGCGCGCTGACGAGGATGGCCACCGCGAAATTCAAACACATACCAATAACGCCGATGCCTTCCGGCGAAATGCCAAACAACCAGTTCGATGCAACGTCTTCACCCCAGGGCGCACCGGCCCACTTCAGGAACAGGCCTTTGTAAAACTCGATGTAGCCATAGGTGAAGGCCAGCCCTGTGACCATGCCCGCTATCGCGCCTTCCCTGTTCACGCGCCGGAAAAATATCCCGAGGAGGATGGCGGGAAACAATGAGGCCGCAGCAAGACCGAATGCGAACGCCACGACCTGAGCCACCCAGCCTGGTGGGTCGAAACCGAGATACCCTGCAACCAGGATGGCGAACGCCGCCGCGGTCCGGCCGGACAGCAATTCGGCTTTTTCGCTGATGCCAGGCGCGAGGACACCCTTGATGACATCGTGCGACACGGCAGCGGAGATGACCAGGAGTAGCCCGGCGGCGGTCGACAGCGCAGCGGCGATCCCGCCCGCCGCCACGAGGGCGATCACCCAGTTCGGCAGTCCCGCGATTTCGGGATTCGCGAGGACCATGATATCGCGATCCACGATGAGCTCGTTGCCCGCCCAGCCGAAGCGCGCAGCGTCGGCAGCAAACTCGGGATTCGCATCATTGTAGTACTGGATACGCCCGTCGCCGTTCTTGTCGTCGAAGCTGACGAGACCGGTGTCCTGCCAGGTTTGCATCCAGGCCGGCCGCGACGCGTAAGCGAGGTTTCCGGCGGGCGACCCGGGTTCGCCGGTTTGGACCGTCTCGATCAGGTTCAGGCGTGCCATGGCCCCGACGGCGGGCGCGGTCGTGTACAGGATAGCGATGAACAAAAGCGCGTAGCCGGCGGACAAGCGGGCGTCGCGTACGCGCGGCACGGTGAAGAACCGGACGATGACATGCGGCAGCCCGGCCGTACCGACCATGAGCGCCAGCGTAATGCAGAACACGTCAATCGTGCTCTTTGTGCCCGCCGTGTACTGCGTAAAGCCGAGCGAGGTCACGACATCGTCGAGCTTGTCGAGCAGCGACGTGCCGGTTCCCGTGACGGCGCCGCCGAATGCGAGTTGCGGCACCGGGTTGCCGGTCATCTGTATCGCGATGAAAACGGCGGGCACCGTGTAGGCGAAGATCAGTACGCAGTACTGCGCCACCTGGGTATACGTGATGCCCTTCATGCCACCAAGCACCGCATAGCAAAACACCACGCCCATGCCGATGCCGAGGCCGATCGTCAGTTCAACCTCCAGGAAACGGGAAAAGACGATGCCTACGCCACGCATCTGGCCGGCGATATAGGTAAAGGAAATGACGATCAGGCAGACCACCGCAACCATGCGGGCCGTCTTCGAATAGTAGCGCTCGCCGATGAACTCGGGCACCGTGAACTTGCCGAACTTGCGCAGGTACGGCGCAAGCAGCAGCGCCAGGAGCACGTAGCCCCCGGTCCAGCCCATCAGGTAGACAGAGCCGTCGTAACCCAAAAAGGCGATCAGTCCCGCCATTGAGATGAAAGACGCGGCACTCATCCAGTCCGCGGCCGTCGCCATGCCATTTGCCACCGGCGACACATGCTTGCCGGCCACGTAGAAATCGCCGGTACTCTCCGCGCGCGTCCAGATCGCGATGCCGATATAGAGGGCGAAACTCAGCCCGACGACGAGGTACGTCAGTGCCTGCAGGCTCATCGCTCAGTCTTCGTCGACGTCGAACTTGCGGTCGAGGCGGTTCATTCGACACGCATAGAAAAAAATCAGGGCGACGAAAACATAGATGCTCCCCTGCTGCGCGAACCAGAAGCCGAGCTTGAACCCGCCCAGCCGGATGCCGTTCAACGTGTCGACGAGGAGGATCCCGAAAACATAGGATGAGACAAACCAGAGTGCGAGGCAGAAGGCCACGAGGCGAAGGTTGGCGTGCCAGTAGGCACGATGCGCGGACGGCTTCGATTCGTTTTTCATGCTCTCCCCGCCGGGGGACTCCGGCTTCCTGCCCTGGTGTGCGCGGGACAATGTAGCAGAGGGCGCGGGCGGATTCAGCCGCCCAAAAAAGAAAGGCGGTTCCTTACGGAACCGCCCCGCTACCATCGTACCGTACCTGGTACCTGGCCCCCCTGGATCCCCCGCCAAACCGTACCTGAAGGCGTTTTCTCTCGCTGCGACGCCGTCCGGACAACAGAGACTGTTGCTGAAAGGCTACGCGTCGACGAGCCTGACGTTCGCAGAAACACCACAGAATGTCAATCCTCGAAGCCTTGGACCGTAGGCACGATTCTTGTAGGGCTGAAAAATGTACCGAAAAAACCACACTATTCTGTGGTAACCGTGTTGCAGAGGACCCCCACCGGACCCACGTCGATTTCCACCGTGTCGCCGGCGTCGAGCCAGCGTGGGGGATTCCGGGCAGCGCCGACGCCGCCCGGCGTGCCGGTCACGAGGACATCACCCGGCAGGAGCTCGGTAAACGAAGAGCAATACGCGATGAGCTGCGGAATGTCGAAGATCAGATCGCCGAGCCGGCCGTCCTGCATCAGCTCGCCGTTGACCCGCGTCATGAGCCGGAGGGACGCGGGATCCGGCAGCTCATCGAGGGTGACGAGCCAGGGACCGAGGGCGCCGCTTCGCCGGAAGTTCTTGCCCGCGGTAAATTGTGAACTGTGTTGCTGCCAGTCCCGCACAGAGCCGTCCATGAAGCATGCAAAGCCCGCGATGACAGCCAACGCGTCGCTCCGGGCGACACGCCATGCGGGCCTGCCGATGATCACCGCCAGCTCGCCCTCATAGTCGTATTGCACCGATGTAGCCGGTTTCACAAGGGACTCACGGTGACCCACCTGGCTGCCGGCGAATCGGACGAACAGAAGGGGATGTTCCGGAAGCGTGCGACCCATTTCCTCGGCATGCGGCCGGTAGTTGACACCGACGCAGATCGTCTTGTCAGGCGCGGGAATGACGGGCAGATACTGCACCCGCGCCTCGGCCGTACCCTCCGCGTCGAGGTTCCCCGGCAAGTCCGCGAGGGCACCCGACTCGAGCAGCGCACGAAGATTGACATGCCGCTCGCGAAAGGCCGCCGCCGCTTCGTAAACCACGCCGTCAATCAGGAGCCCATAGGTCGACCGGCCGTCGTGCCGGTAGCTGAGTGCTTTCACGGTGAATCCCTTTACAATAGGGGCAGAAAACATCTTACCCAGTGGACACGCTATTGAAAAACGGCATCTTTGCTGCGATCTGCGCGGCGCTATGGTTTTCCGGAACGGACGCTCATGCCGCCGGGATTGTTCTGCACAACGTCATCGGCTACACCTCGAGCGCTGACGGCATCCGGCGGTTCGCGGTACTGGTGACGGGGGACGACGGTCGGGTTATCGCAATCGGCGATGCTGACCTGCGCGAGCAATACGCCGAGGCGCAACACATCGACGGGCAGGGCCGCTACGTACTGCCCGGACTTGTCGATGCCCACGCGCACCTGTCCGACCAGGGTTTCCTCGAGACGAGTCTTGACCTTGCCGGCACGCCGAGCCTCGATGACGCGGTGGCGCGAATTGCCGCCTGGGCAGTCGCGAATCCGCGCGCGCAATTTATCACCGGGCGTGGCTGGAACCAGGTGTTGTGGGACGGACAGGCATTCCCGACGGCGGCGGATATCGACAGGCTCGTCAGCGACCGGCCGGTCTGGCTGCGGCGCATTGACGGGCATGCGGGCTGGGCCAACAGCCGGATGCTTGAACTGGCAGGTATTGATGACGACACGCCGGATCCCCCAGGCGGCAGAATCCTGCGGGACGGCAAGGGCCGGGCCACCGGTGTCCTCATCGATCATGCCATGAGCATCATCGACGGTACGATTCCACCGCCGGACAAGGACGACATCCGGGCGGCGTACCGCGAGGCCATCGAGTCGCTGACGGCGCTCGGCCTGACCGGCATGCACGATGCCGGAATCAGTATCACGGAAGCAGAAGTGCTGATCAGCATGGCGGACAACGGCGAACTCGATATGCGCGTGTACGCGATGCTGAGCGACGCCGGCGCCAATCTCGATGCGATGGGCGAGCCTCTGATCGCCCATGGCGGAGACCGGCTCGATATCCGCGCCGTGAAGTTGTATGCGGACGGCGCACTGGGCAGCCGCGGCGCTGCGATGATCGAGCCTTACAGCGACGACGCCGAGAACCGGGGTCTCGCCTTCGTGGATGAAAGGGAACTCGAGGCCAGTGTCCGGAAGGCCAACCGCATGGGCTTCCAGGTGGGCATCCACGCAATCGGCGATCTCGGCAACCGCCTGGCCCTCGATGCCTTCGACGCCGTCCAGGCCGGCAAACCGTCGCCGCTGCGGAATCGCATTGAGCACGCGCAGGTCATTGCCACCAGGGATCTCGGACGCCTGGCTGCGCTTGGTGTGATTGCGTCGATGCAGCCCATCCATGCCACGAGCGACATGAACATGGCGGAAGATCGCGTGGGTCCGGAGCGTATCCGGGGCGCCTACGCGTGGCGGCAGCTCCTGGACAGCGGGGCGGTGATCGCGAGCGGCTCGGATTTTCCGGTCGAGTTGCCGAATCCGTTTTTCGGCCTCTATGCCGCCGTGACACGCGAGGATCGCCAGGGCATGCCGGCCGGCGGCTGGTACGCGGAGGAAGCGATGACCCGCGCCGAGGCCCTGCATTCTTTCACGCTCGCGGCCGCGTTCGCCGCACACCAGGAAGATCGGCTCGGAAGCCTCGAATCCGGGAAATGGGCCGACTTCATCATCGTCGATCGTGATTTCTTCGAAGTTCCACCCGACGAGATTGACGACATTCGTGTCCTGGAAACCTGGGTCGGCGGCAAACCCGTATTTCGGGCCGGCGATCCCTGATGGAAGTCGAGCAGGTCTGGACGGCGAACGCGCTGCGCAACTTCAATTATCTCGTCGCGTGCAGTGAAACCGGGGACGCGCTCGTTATCGACCCGCTCGATGCCGACCAGTGCCTCGCCGTCGCGCGGGAGCGAGGCTGGACGATCCGCCAGATCATCAACACCCACGAACACGGCGATCACATCGGTGGAAACCCGACGATCGTAAAGGCGACCGGCGCCTGCATCGTGGCTCATCGCAACGCGGGGTCGAAAATCCCGGGGATGAGCCGCGGCGTGGGCGCTGGCGACGTCATACAGGTAGGCAGCACGGTCCTGCTCGAGTGCCTGGATACGCCCGGGCACACGATGAGTCATATCTGCCTGCTGACGCGCGAGGGCAATCCGGCCCTCTTCAGCGGTGATACCCTGTTCAATGCCGGCGCAGGCAACTGCCACAATGGCGGTCACCCCGAGGAACTCTTCGAGACCTTCGACCGGCAGCTGAGTACGCTGCCCGACGCAACCCGGGTGTACCCGGGCCACGACTATCTCGAGAACAACCTTCGCTTTACGCTCGATCGCGAGCCCGATAATGCGGCGGCCTCGGCACTGCTCGAACGTCGTCGCGGACCGGATCCGGCTCGCGGCTGGACCACCACGATCGGCGAGGAACGCGCGATCAATACATTCTTCCGGCTTGGCAGCCCGTCCCTCATCGAACGCCTGCGCGAGGACTTTCCCGAGCTGCACGCCGAGCCCGAGCCCCGTGCGGTGTTCCTGAGGCTTCGCGAACTGCGCAATCGCTGGTAGTAACTTCGCTTCGGTTGCGGGCAAGGACTACGTGCGCGATGCGCGCCAGAGCCAGGCCAGGGCCGCGTAGGCCTTGCCCATGCGCGCGAGGTCGTCGTTTCGGGCTCCGGCAGCCTTGCCGAAATAGGCGCGGAGCAGCCGCTCCCTGCCCTGGCGCGCGACCCGATGGTGGGTCACGACCGTGGCGAGATCGAACATCGGGTCGTTGTCGCAGGCATATTCCCAGTCGAGCAGCATGACCCCGCCGGCGGACACGATGTTCGCAGCGACCAGGTCATTGTGGCAACAGCAGGTCGTGCCCGGCGGGGGCGTGGCGACGACCGTCGCGAGACAACGCTCCGCGCGCGCGCGGTCGGCCCCGGGTGACAGGTTCGCGAAATACACGCGGGCTGCTTCTTTCAAAGGAAACGGCCGGCCGGTCAGCGGCAATGCATGCAGGCGCCTGAGCGCCGCACCCAGCGCGTCGAGGTATGCCGGCCGGGACAGCATCTCGTCCGTCCACGCCGTACCGTCCACATAGTCTTCGAGCATCAACTGGTCGTCGACGTAGAGCACGGCCGGGGCGAGACCTAGTGCGTGCGCGCTCGATTGCACGCTTGCTTCATCGGCGCGGGCGTTCAAGGGGAACGTACGCGGCATGAGGGGGAGCTTGAGCACGGCCCGCCGGTCGCCCTCCTCGAGCAGCCAGGCCGTGTTGCTACTGCCGCGCGAGATTCGCGAGCTGCGGGCATTAGCCCAACCGGGAATCCGCGGCAACACTTCCGTGGGCTCGCGAGGGGTCGTCACGGCGTCGTGGTCTGCATGGAGCGGCGCCAGCTGAGCAGCCCGAAAGGAATGAGCAGCAGGTAGACGACATACAATGTCGCCGTAAGTTCGAGATCGCGCATCCAGTAGAGGATCACCGATACGCCATCGATGACCAGCCAGTACCACCAGTTCTCGAGCACCTTGCGGGCCACGAGGTACGTCGCCCAGACTGCACCCCAGGTCGTCAGCGAATCGGCGTAAGGGAATGCGGCATCGGTATACCGCGCCAGGAGCCAGCCGTTTGCGCCTGCTGCGGCCGACAGTGTCAGGATGGCCAGAGCGTGGCGGCCCGCCGGCCACGTCGTCACAGGCAGCCGGCCGGCGTCTCGCCGGCCCCGCACCCATAGCGTCCAGCCATAGACCGCCATGGCGAGGTAAAACAGGTTCAACACGGACTCCATATAGAGCTGCGCGTTGACGAACAGGACGGTATAGATAGCAGTGCTGATGCAGGCGCAGGGCCAGCACCAGATACTTTGCCGGATCGCCAGCACGAGATAGGCGATGGCCGCCGCGACCGCGACCGCCTCGGGCAGGGACACAGTCTCGATGTTTATCAGGAACGGCGCCAACCGGTCGTCCATCAGCGATGGCGCGTCACCGGGTTATTCAGTATCCGGATCGCGAAGACCGCGTGGGGCAGCTGCCGGAAGGTGGTACCGATCTCGGCATGCAGGGCCTTCATGACCGCTTCGTATTCGCCGAAGATCTGGGTGCTCATCGCATTCGTCGTAATGTCGAGTCCCGCGTGTCGGTTGAGCCTCTCGATCACGTCCTTGATCGGGGGCACGAAGTCCGGGTCGAGTGGATACAGGCTGATGTCAACGGCTACGTTCATGTCAGAAACTCCTCTCGAGGGTCAGTCCAATCTGGCGGGGATCGCCTGCCCTCGTATACAGCGTCGCGGGAAAGTCGGGCGGTTCGTTGCCAAAATAGAAGCCGCGAACTGCGTAATCCTCATCAGACAGGTTCCTCGCCCAGGCTTCGAGCCGCCAACGCACGCCGTCGAATCCCGCACGAAGATTGACCAACGCATAGGCGTCCGATCGCTGGTCGTGGCTGACATCGAAGTAGAACGCGTCCTTTGCGCTCACGTCCAGCCGACCGAACCAGCCGGACGAATGTCGGTACGAGGCGCCCGCAGCCGCCGTGTAGGCGGGCGCATGGGCCTGGTCTCGCCCGGACAGGTCGACTTCCGGCGTTTCGAAAGTATCGAACCTCGCGTCCAGCAGCCCTGCGTTTACATAAAACTCCCATGCGTCTCCGGCGAACCACCGGAGCTCGGCCTCGAGCCCGCGCGCCTCGCCCCGGGCGGCGTTGTCGGTGAAAAAAACAAACGACGCCGGGTCCCCGGGATCCAGCTGGAACGCGGTGCGAACCTGCTGATCGTCGCGGCGATAGCTGAACAGCGTCAGGTCCGCCGACAGCGACTCGTCCAGCCAGCGCGTACGCACGCCGGCCTCGACACTCCACATCGTTTCGGACTCGAAAACCCGCCGGCCGTCGGGAACGAATCCCAGGTTGAAGCCACCCGCCTTGTACCCTTGGGCGAGGCTTGCGTAGGCGGAAACGCCTCCCGGGAAATCATGCACGAGACCCAGTTCGCCGCCGGTCATCGTGTCGCTGACCGATTGACGAAGACCGGCTGAATCCACGTAATCTGCCTTGCGCCGCTCGACTCGAAGTCCCGCGGAAAGACGCGTGGCGTCGCCGAAATTCTTTTCGACCTGCCCGAACAGCGCCGTGTTCTCCGCCCGGTAATCGCTCTCCAGCAGGTCGTCCAGGCTGTCAGCAAAATCATAATACGGATCGTAATAGACGCCCCGGTTGCGGCTGTCGAGATCCTCGTCGAGCCGCAACGCCCAGAGGCCGATAAGCCAGTCGAGGCCGCTTTTACTGTCATTGCGGAGTCGAAATTCCTGGCTCAGGGTTCGGCGCTGCCGCTCGTTTTGCGAAAAGTAGTCGTAGAGAACCGGCGCCCAGCTGTCTTCGTTGCCCCAGTCTGCGTCGAATCCGAACGCCGTCTCGGAACTTGCGAACGAGCTGAGCGACGTGACAGTGAGTCCGGAGAGACCCCTCCAGTCTGCGCGTAGCGAAGCCCCGGCGCTCTGCTGGGCATCGCGGCCGGGTTTGTCGGACAGCGTTGTGTAGCCGTTGTCGAGAGCGAATGCATCGTAGCCGTTATCGATATCGACGTAGAGCATCGCCAAGCCGATGTCGAGCAGCTCCGAGGGTGCGAGAGAGAGGCGGCCGCGTAAGGTCAGTTCGTCGCGCTGGTTCGTGTCTTCCCGGTCGAGATACGCATTGTCACGAAAGCCGTTGCTCCGGTGTTGATGAGCACTGAGCCGGTACAGCGCCTTGCCGTCGTCGGCCAGTGCTCCACCTGCTGCAATTCCCGCAGACCAGAGATCGTCGCCACCCGCGACGATCTGCAGGCGTCCGTTACGCTCGTCCGTCGGCGCCGTGCTCCGAAGGTAGACGAGCCCCGCCAGTGCATTGGCGCCATAGCGGCTGCCTTGCGGCCCGCGGAGGACTTCAACACGCTCGATGTCGAACAGCGTTCCGATCGTGCCGATGCCGCTGAAGTCAATGTCGTCGATTAGAAATCCTACGGATGGGTCGGGTGCACCTTCATATTGCTCGAGCTCGCCCACGCCCCGTATCTGCAGATACCGGGCACGGTGTCCGTCACCGGACCAGTTGACGTTCGGGATGATCATCGTGAGTTCTTCGAAATGCTGGATCGCAAGAGCGTCAATGTCGTCGGCCGCCAGCACCGTCACGCTGGAGGCGATCTCTCTGCGGTCCCGCTCGCGAATGTCGGCGCTGACGACGATCTCGTCGATCGGCTCGTCGTCACCCTGCCCCGCTGCCGGGCAGGACAGTACCAGGAGGAGCGCGGTGGACCACCGCGGGAGGAATGCTTCCATTTTCCCTTCCTACGCCGGCATTACCCGGATCAGGTTCTAAGGGTTCCCGCCGTAGCAGCCACCATGGCCGGAAGCGGATCTCAGGTCGAATGACCACCCCTGTGGAAGCAGCGACTATAGCACGGCGTCGCACCGCCTACAGGCGCAGGCGGGAAATGAGGCTCGAGGTATCCCAGCGTCGCCCGCCGCGTTCCTGAACCTCGGCGTAATAACGGTCGATGACCTTCGTGAGCTCAAGAGCGGCGCCATTACGCGATGCCTCATCGATGGCGAAACCGAGGTCCTTCCGCATCCAGTCGACCGCGAATCCGAAATCGAACTCACCGTTGACCATCGTTTGCCAGCGGTTGTCCATTTGCCAGGACTGCGCAGCGCCGGCCGAAATCGCCTCGATCACGACCGCCGGGTCGAGTCCTGCGCGAATTGCGAAATCGAGTCCTTCCGACAGCCCCTGGAGCACCCCGCCGATACAGATCTGGTTGACCATCTTGGCAAGCTGGCCGGCACCCGCGGGACCGATTCGTGTGACCGCCCTCGAATAGCATGCGAGAACCGGTTGCATACGGGTCACGAGCGCCTCGTCCCCGCCGAGCATGATCGTGAGCTTGCCATTGACCGCGCCGGCCTGTCCGCCGGACACGGGCGCATCGAGGAAACCGACACCGGCTGCCGCCGCGCGTGCATGCACCTCGCGCGCGACCTCCGAAGAGGTGGTCGTATGGTCGATGATGGCAGCGCCGGCCTCGAGCGCATCGAGTGCGCCCTCCCGGCCGTACAGCACCTCACGCAAATCGTCATCGTTACCGACACAGGTGAGCACGACGTCCCGGCCCCGGGCCGCGCGCGCGGGGCTCGATGCCGCTTGTCCCGTCTGCTCCCGGCACCAGGCCTCGGCTTTGTCGGCGCTGCGGTTGTAGACGACGACGTCATGACCGTGGCGAGCGATATGCCCGGCCATCGGGTAGCCCATCACGCCCAGCCCGAGAAACGCGACTTTCATATCTACGCCGCGTCCTGACGTTTCGACGATACTTTTTTCCTCGGGTCGAGGCCGAGCGAGCGAGCGATGATTTCGCGCATGATCTCCGAGCTGCCTGCATAGATGCGTGATACGCGGGCATTCGTGTACAGGCGGCTGATCTTGTATTCGTCCATGTAGCCATTGCCCCCGTGCAGCTGGACTCCCGAATCGGTGACCCGGCCTTCGAGTTCACTGGTCCAGAGCTTCGCCTTGGCGGCATCGTCCGCGGAAAGCTGTCCGCGGTTATGGACTTCGACACAGCGATCGATGAATGCGTAGCCAACGTCGATCTCCGTCTTCATGTCGGCAAGTTCGAAGCGCGTGTTCTGGAAGTCTGCGATCGGCTGGCCAAACGCCTTGCGCTCCCTGACATAGTCCATGGTCAGGTTGAAGGCCGCTTCCGCCGACGCAAGGTAGCCGCAGGCCCCGAGCAGTCGCTCCTCGGCCAGGGCATGCATGAGATGATAGAAGCCGCGATTCTTCTCGCCAAGCAGGTTCTCCTTCCGCACCCGTACATTGTTGAAGAAAAGCTCCGCTGTGTCCTGGCTCTTCAGCCCCATCTTTTTCAGGTTTTTCCCGCGCTCGAAGCCGTCCATGCCGCGCTCCACGACGAACAGCGACAGTCCGCGGGCATTGCCCGGGTCCGTACGCGCCACGACGACGACGAGGTCCGCGTTGATGCCGTTCGATATGAAGGTCTTTGAGCCGTTCAGCAGGTAGTGGTCGTCCTTTTCCTCGGCGCGCGTCCGAATCCCGGCGACGTCACTGCCGGCACCGGGTTCTGTAATCGCGACAGCGAGAATGTGCTCGCCGCTGATGCATTTCGGCAGCCAGCGTGCCTTTTGCTCATCGGTGCCAAAGGTGCCGATGTATGGCCCGACGAGCCGGCTGTGCAGCGTCATGAAAAAGCCGGGATCGCCAAAGTGTGCATTTTCCTCTATCAGGATCTGCTCGTAGCGGAAATCCGCTACTCCCGCGCCGCCGTATTGCTCGTCCGCCCACATGAGTAAAAGACCCATCTCCCCGGCCTTGACGAACGCCTCCCGATCTACGATGCCCTGATCATGCCAGCGATCGCTGTGAGGACCGATCTCCTTTTGCATAAAGCCGCGCACCGAATCGCGGAACATCTCGTGCTCATCGTCAAAAATGAATCTGTCCATTCCTGCTCCTTCCGGCAGCCTCAGCGGCCCCGGAATTGCGGCTCGCGTTTTTCGAGGAACGCTGCGATCCCTTCCTTCGCATCCGCGGAATTCCGCAATTGTTCCTGCAATTCCGCTTCAAGGTCAAAGCAGCTGGCCCATCCCTGGTCCATGGCCGCACGCATCACCTTCTTGGTCGCCGCGAGCGACAAGGGTGCCCGGCGGGCGAGCGATTCGCCCCATCCGATCGCGTGGCTCCGCAATTCGGCCGCGGGCACGGCGCAATTTGCGAGGCCGAGCTCGACACAGCGGGCTGCCCCGATGCGCTCGCATTCGACAGCAAGTTGGTAGGCGCGGTGATAGCCGAGCTGGCGCACGAGCTGCCAGTTCGCGCCGCCGTCGGGCACCAGTGAGATGGTCGTAAACGGCGAAAGGAGGAATGCGTCGTCGGCCATGACGACCAAATCACAGTGCAGCGCGTACGAGAGGCCGATGCCCGCCGCGAAACCCGGTACGGCGGCTATCACCGGCTTCGGAATCTGCTCGATCGCCGTGAGTACCGGACGATATTCATAGTGCAGCTTGCCGTGGACACTTCGCGCATCGGCCATCCCGACCTTCAGGTCGGCGCCTGCACTGAATGCGCGGCCTTCTCCGGTAAACACGACGACCCGGACATCCGGATCAGCCGCCGCGCGCTCGAACGCTGTGTGCAAGTCCGCGCAGAGTTCCCTCGTGAAACCGTTGAGCGCATCGGGGCGGTTCATCGCGATGACCGCGACGGCTCCCTCAGTCGAATAGTTGACGATGTCTGACATGCCGTGGTCCGTGGTTAATCAATTCCTGGGCAGCCGCCGCTCACATATTGCGGCGGTATTCGCCGCCGACATCGTACAGCGCTGCGGAGATCTGGCCGAGCGAATTCGACTTGACGGTTTCCATGAGTTCAGCAAACACATTGCCGCGCTCGCGCGCCCGCTGCTGCAGGCGCAGGAGTGCTGGCCCGCTCTCGTCCCTGTGCGTCGACTGGAAATCCCGCACATGCCGGATCTGATCGCCCTTTTCCCCATCGCTCGACCGGATGAGTTCGAGATCGTGCACCTCGTCTTCCTGGCCCTTTTTCGGCAGGAACGTGTTCACGCCGATCAACGGCAGCGACCCGTCATGCTTCCGGCTTTCATAGTAGAGACTCTCGTCCTGGATCTTGCCGCGCTGGTACATCGTGTCCATTGCGCCGAGTACGCCCCCGCGTTCGGACAGGCGCTCGAATTCCCGGTAAACAGCTTCCTCTACGAGATCTGTCAGCGCGTCGATAATGAATGAGCCCTGCCAGGGGTTCTCGCAAAAATTGAGCCCGAGTTCCCGCGAGATGATCAGCTGGATTGCCACGGCACGTCGCACAGACTGTTCGGTAGGCGTCGTCACCGCCTCATCAAACGCATTCGTGTGCAGGCTGTTGCAATTGTCGAACAGGGCATAGAGAGCCTGGAGCGTCGTCCGGATGTCGTTGAAGCTGATTTCCTGTGCGTGCAGGCTCCGTCCGGACGTCTGGACATGGTACTTCAACATCTGCGAGCGCGAGCTGGCACCATAGCGTTCGCGCATCGCCCGCGCCCAGATCCGCCGTGCCACGCGCCCGATTACGACGTACTCGGGATCCATGCCGTTCGAGAAGAAGAAGCTCAGGTTCGGGGCAAAATCGTCGATCGTCATCCCGCGCGCGAGGTAGTACTCCACGATTGTGAAGCCGTTAGACAGTGTGAAAGCGAGCTGTGTGATCGGATTGGCCCCGGCCTCGGCGATGTGGTAGCCGCTGATCGAGACGCTGTAATAATTGCGGACGTCGTGTTCGATAAAAAATTGTTGTACGTCCCCCATCATCTTCATGGCGAACTCTGTCGAGAAGATACAGGTGTTCTGGGCCTGGTCCTCCTTCAGGATGTCCGCCTGGACGGTGCCGCGCACACTCGCCAGGGTATCGCGGCGAATCCGGTCGTAAGTCTCCGGGTCGACCAGCTTGTCGCCTGAAATGCCGAGCAGCCCGAGACCGAGTCCGTCGTTTCCCGGAGGCCGGTCGCCGACGTACCCGGGCCGGATGCGATTTTCGAAGTACCGGTCGATGGTCTTCCTGGCCCCTTCCCACCCGCCTGACTCACGCAGGTGCTTTTCCACCTGCTGGTCGATCGCCGTGTTCATGAAAAACGCAAGGATCATCGGCGCAGGACCGTTGATCGTCATCGAAACCGAGGTGGTCGGCGCGCAAAGGTCAAAGCCGGAGTAGAGTTTTTTCATATCGTCGACCGTGGCGATTGACACGCCGGAGTTTCCGACCTTGCCGAAAATATCCGGACGCTCGTGCGGGTCCTCGCCGTAAAGCGTGACGGAATCGAAGGCCGTGGAGAGCCTTGCGGCCTCCTGGTTCTGCGACAGGTAATGAAAGCGACGGTTCGTGCGCTCGGGGGTGCCCTCGCCCGCAAACATGCGCGTCGGGTCCTCACCCAGGCGTCGGTAGGGAAACACGCCGCCGGTATACGGATAGTGACCCGGCAGGTTTTCGCGCAACAGGAACCGGAGCAGTTCGCCCCAGTCCCGGTACGCCGGGGGTGCTATTTTCGGAATCTTCTGACGGCTCAGGGATTCGCGGTAGTTACTGCCGCTCAGTTCGCGGCCGCGTACCGTGTACCGATAGGTTTCATCGGTTACGCCGGCCTTGATCTCGGGCCACCCCTTGAGCAGATCCAGGGATTCCTTGCTGAGTTCGGCCAGTGTCTCCTGGTAACGCTGCCTCAAGGCAAGAAGGCTGGCGTCTCCATCGCCGCCAAGGGCCCCGGCCTCGTACGGCGAGAACGCGCCCGGCAATTCCCGGTCGCCCAGCACGACGAGCGATTCGTACAGGTGCTGCAGGCGCCGGGCCATGTCGGCCTGCCTGTCGCAATGGCTGTTCAGATTTCGCCCCTGCTCCGCGATCTCGGAGAGATATCGCGTCCGGCTGCCCGGGATAATCGCCGTGGCACGCGGTTCACGGATGGACACGTCGATCTTTGGCGACAACTGGTCCGGGTCGAGGCCCAGTTTTTCGCGAAGCGCCCGGCACAGCTCGACGAACAGCCAGGTGACACCCGGGTCATTGAACTGGCTCGCGATGGTCGGGAATACCGGCACGTCCTCATCATCCGTCGTGAACGCGATGCGGTTCCGTTTCCACTGCTTGCGAATATCCCGCAGCGCATCTTCGGCACCGCGACGGTCGAATTTGTTGAGTACGATCATCTCGGCGAAATCCAGCATGTCGATTTTTTCGAGCTGGCTCGCCGCACCGTAATCGCTGGTCATCACATAGATTGGGAAGTCGACAAGGTCGACGATCGAACTGTCGCTCTGGCCGATGCCGGCGGTTTCCACGATCACGACGTCGAACCCCAGCGATTTCATGTACAGGACCTGGTCCTCCAGCATTTCGCTGGTGGCGAGATGCTGTCGCCGGGTGGCAATGGAGCGCATGAAGATCCGTTCCGACCGCAGCGAGTTCATTCGAATCCGGTCGCCGAGTAGTGCGCCTCCGGTGCGCCGGCGCGTCGGGTCGACGGCAATCACGGCAATCCGCATGTCCGGGAACTCAGCGAGGAAACGATTCAGCAATTCGTCCGTGACACTGCTCTTTCCGGCCCCGCCGGTTCCGGTAATCCCGACGACCGGCACTTTTCCGGCCCGGATTCGCCAGGACTTACGCAGCTTGCCAAGCGCCTGCTCATCAAATATGCCTTCTTCGATTGCCGAGATCGTGCCCGAGATGTCGATAGCCGGGGCCCCCTCGCCAGCGATCTCCAGAGGAGTCGGACGCCGGGACGCCGCCGTTCGATCGATGAGATCGCCGATCATGGCGTCGAGGCCGAGTTCCATACCGTCGTGCGGGTGATAGATGCGTTCGACGCCGTAACCCATCAGGCCATCGATTTCCTCAGGTGTGATCGTGCCTCCACCGCCGCCGAAAACTCGAATATGTCCCGCACCTGATTCACGCAGCCGGTCGACCATGTAGCGGAAGAATTCGTTGTGCCCACCCTGGTACGAACTGATCGCAATGCCGTCGGCGTCTTCCTGGATGGCGGCGCGGACGATATCGTCGACGCTGCGATTGTGGCCGAGGTGGATGACTTCGGCACCGCGCGCCTGGATCAGCCGTCGCATTATGTTAATCGCCGCATCGTGCCCGTCGAACAGGGAGGCAGCGGTCACGAAGCGCAGCGGCGTTTCCTGCGGCTGGCCCGAGGTTTGAGGCACATCACTCGCTACCGAACTCATTGGCTCAGTTCCTCCGGCACAAAGGCGGGCCGCGGCCCGGATTGGCAATCATTTTAATCCAGATTAAAATCGGGGCCAATGGCCCGCCTCGCAGAAGACTCCCGATTTGCCCTGCAAAAGGACCGCATGCTCCGGGCGGCGGCCCATTGCTTCAACCAGAAAGGCTACAGCGGCACGTCGCTCAAGGATGTCGCCGCACGCCTGGGGCTTACCGATGCGGCACTTTACTACTACGTACGCAACAAGGAAGAACTGGTTTACCTGTGCTACGTCCGGGCCGCAGCCGTCGGTCGTGAGGCGATGCAGGTTGCTGTGCGCGATGGCAGTTATGGCCTCGACAAGGTGCGACGCTACCTCGAAATGCATGTCGATGGCATCGTCGGCGAGCAAGGCCCGCTCGCCATCATGAGCGAGATACCCTCACTCGAGCCCGCCCATCGGGATGAAATCCTGGCCCTGTCCCGTGCGCACAGCGTGGCGTTCGAGAGTCTGCTAACCGAGGGTATAGAAGACGCCAGCATTCGGCCCTGTGACATTCGCATGACCGGCAATGCGATCATGGGCGCGATCAACTGGATACCGAAGTGGTTCCACGGTGACACCCCCATGGCGCGGCACATCGTGCGCCAGTTCCCCCTCATTCTCTCAGCCGGACTTGCCGTCCGCGACGACCCGCCGTCCGTGCCGCCCAACACCCCTGCCGGGGCCCGCAGATAACAATCCCGACCAGCGTTGAATAGAAATCATTGCCTAACGATCGTCGATACGTTCGATTTCGAGACGGACCTGGTCGCGGAGAATATCGACGTCAAGTCGGTCCACGTCGGTTTCTACCTCGACGCCGTCAATCAGGTCATCCAACTGCCGTAGCCGTTCCGCGATGCGTGCGCGGGCGCGGGCGCGGACCTGATCCGCCGATACGGCAAGACCGGATCGCTTGACTATCGTTACGGCCTGGGAGGTTCCCCCGAGCCGAGACCCCGTCAGGGGTTCGAGCAATTCGAGGTCCTCGCGGATGCCCTGTTCAATAATTACGAGGTCGGAGTATTTGCGCTTGAGCTCGAGATATTTGGCGTCGGAGTGCAGCAGATCGGGCTCCGTGAAGGTCTTGAGCAACTGGTCGCGCACGGTGACAAACTCGGGGTAAGAACGTTCGGCCGCGAGCCGGTACCAGGCTGAGGCAGCCACGGCATTTTCGCTCGTACCCGTGCCCGTCAGGTGCATGAAGCCAACCATATACTGCGCATACTTGTCCCCGAGTGGCGCAAGTTCATTTTCATAGATGAACAATGCCCGCTCGTATTCGCCGTCCTGGTAGAGCTCTTCGACCTTTTGCTGGACAGCAAGCGTCCCCGAATCGAAACGGTTGCCGAAAAACGGAGTATCCGCAACCGCGGCACCGGACAGCAAGACACCGGCCACTACGGCAGCCAGATAAGGGCCTTTGTTGATACCGGCTCGCATGATGAATACGCTGGCGCAACTAAATCGAAGTACAGGCTTTGAGTCGGCACGAACTCGCAAAGTTCCGGTCGCAACCATCTTATCGGAAGCGCGGCGGGCGCCGCTCGATGTTGGCTTGCGCAGCTTCGACCTGGTTGGGCGATCCGATCAGTCGGCCCTGCACGCTGGCCTCGAGGGCCAGGGCTGCGGCCGGCGATTTTAACCATCCCTCACCCAGCAACGACTTGATGCCTCGAACAGCGTCCGGCGAATGTGCGGCAATCTCGGCGGCGAGCTGGCCCGCCGCAGCGAGCGGATCATTATCCAGCCGCGTCACGAGTCCGAGCCGGTGCCCTTCCTGCGCGTCGATGATGCGTCCCGTCATGGCAAGTTCACGCAATGCGTCGACCGCGACGAGCCCCCGTGCTGTGACACTGAGCCCCATGTCGGGAACCAGTCCCCAGCGAATCTCCATGACCGACAGCCGGGTATCGGGCGCCGCAATGCGCAGGTCGGCACCGAGCGCGATCTGCATCCCCGCACCGAACGCGACGCCATGCAACGCACAAATGACCGGCATGGGCAGCTCGCGCCAGACAAAGGCAGCATTCTGAAAAAAGTTGGCGGGTGACGGCGGCCGCGGAGACAGCTGTGCCGCCACCGACGCCCGGTCCATCCCCGCGAACAGCGAAACATCGAGACCGGCAC
This sequence comes from Woeseiaceae bacterium, assembly GCA_041743865.1. Lineage (GTDB taxonomy): Bacteria > Pseudomonadota > Gammaproteobacteria > Steroidobacterales > Woeseiaceae > UBA1847. The sequence continues at coordinate 1,146 of JBGTLY010000133.1, read as the reverse complement.
AAAACGCGTCCCCGTTTCCCGCGAGCACGACCGCACGCACGCCGCGATCGCTTGACAGGCGTTCCCCACACGCGACGAAGTCGTCGAACATGGCGAGGTCCACGGCATTGCGCTTGCCTGGTCGGTCAAGACGAACCGTTGCGACGTGCCGATCGACCTGTATCGTCAGGCACTGCATATCAGGATACGGTAAGCGTGCACTTGCCGTTGCGAACAACGATGAGGTCGCGTTCGACGGCCCGGCACTGGAACGAAATGACATTACCGTCCTGCCACATATCTGTCGCGATTGTGTCGCCCGTCAGGACCGGTGCCGAGAAGCGGGCGTCAAGTCCGCCTATGAGTGTGTGATCATAGTTGCAGATGGTTTTCAGGATAGCGTGGCACGCTACGCCATACGTGCAAAGGCCGTGCAGAATCGGCTGGTCAAAGCCCGCCCTGCGCGCAAGTCCCGGATCGGCGTGCAAAGGATTACGATCCCCGTTCAGCCGGTACATCAGTGCCTGGTCCCCACGCGTCACGAAGTGGCAAGAGAGGTCCGGCTCCCGTCGTGGGACGCGGTGCGGCGCCGGTCCTTTGCCGTTCGGCCCGCCGAACCCGCCGTCGCCGCGCGCGATGATCGTGTTGCCGAGTGTGAAAAGTACCGTATCGTCTATTGCAAGCCGCACTTCCGCTTCGAACAGGACCATTGCGCCGAGGCTCGGTCCGCGATCGAATGCCTCGACGATACGTTTGTTGACAAGCAGGTCGGCCGCCGGCGGCAGCGGTCGGAATAGCTGCAATCGTTGTTCAGCATGCAGAACCTGGCTGTAGTTCCAGCCGAGGTCCGGCGGGAACATGTCCGGCACGAGCACGGTGGCGAAGGACGGCAGGGTCTTCAGCAGGGGGCCGCCTTCGTAGACGTAAGGAAGCTCGCGCACATCCAGCGGATCGCGCCCCAGGCCGACGCTTAACGCGTACAAAATGGTCTCGACGTCCCGGTAGCTGAACGGCAGGTCGACGATCGTCGTAGCCAGTAGTTTTTCGTAATTCAGCGCCATATGACCAATTTTTATACCACCTAGCTAAATGTTACCCCAGGCCGGGCTGCCCGGGCGGCCGGGTACGCCCTTGTCGGCGCTGGCTGTGAGGCCCAGCGCCGCGAGG
>JBGTLY010000132.1:0-4157 GCA_041743865.1 Woeseiaceae bacterium | reverse complement strand
GCGATAGCGAAGGCGGCGGCCACCAGCAACGCTGCCGCGATCGCGAGCGGCAACAGCGACGCACGTCCGGCATGCCGTGCGACGAAATATACGCGGATCAGGGCGCCGGCCAGCGCGATCGCGATGAGCACCAGCCAGTTGAACTCGTGCGCATACGTCAGCGGAAAGTGATTGCTCAGCATCGTGAACAGCACCGGCAATGTGAAAAACGTGTTGTGCACGGAGCGTTGCTTCGCGCGGATACCCGGCGCCGGATCCGGTGCGACGCCGCGCGTGGCCGCGGCCACCATCTGGCGCTGGCCGGGGATGATGACGAAGAACACATTGCCGACCATGATGGTGCCGAGTACAGCGCCGAAGTGGAGGTAGGCCGCTCGGCCGCTGAACAACTGGCAAAGCCCCCAGGCCAGGAGCGTCGCAGCGAGAAGCAACAGCACGGCGAATGCGCGCTCGTGTCGGCCCAGCGGTGAACGGCACAGCAGGTCGTAGACGAACCAGCCACCGGTGATGAAACCCGCCGAGAGCAGGATCGCCTCAGCGGGCGAGAGCCGGGCGACAGAGGGGTCGACCAGGTAGATGCCTGCCCCGTACCAGTACACCAGTGCCAGGAGCGCCATGCCGGACAACCAGGTCGTGTACGCCTCCCATTTGAACCAGTGCAAAGGGTCGGGCAGCACGCTGGGTGCGACGCGGTACTTCTCCGAACGATAGAAGCCGCCGCCGTGCACGGACCAGACCTCGCCGGCGAGCTCCGCGCCCTCGCGAGGGCGTGCGGGCGCACGCAGGTGATTGTCGAGCCAGATGAAATAGAACGAGGCACCGATCCACGCGGTGCCTGCGATGAAATGCAACCAGCGCAGGACGAGATTCAGCACGTCGGCGACGTAGGCGTCCACGTCAGCGCTGCGAGAACGGCCGCACGTTCGACGGCAATACGATCCCGGCCTGTGCGGCTCCGCGATCCCGCACAAGGAGCAGCTCGGCCACCGTTGCGATCGCAATTTCTGCCGGTTTTTTCCCGCTGATTCCGGCCACCCCGATCGGGCAGGTGAGGCGCGCGAGCGCGTCGTCGGAAATACCCTCCGCACGCAAACGCTTCTCGAAACGGCGTCCTTTCGAGACGGAGCCGATCAGGCCGCAGTAGGCGAAGTCGTCACGGCCGAGGATGCGCGTGCAGATCTCGAAGTCCAGCGCATGGCTGTGCGTCATCACGAGGTAGCAGCTGCCGGGGGGCATCGCCGCAACCTCGAGCGGTGGATCGGCCGATTCGATCGCACGCACGTTCGGCGGCGGCCGCCGGAAAATGTTGCGGCGGCTGTCGATCCAGCGGATGTTGCAGTCCAGACGCGACAGCACCTCGATGACCGCCGTGCCGACGTGTCCCGCACCGAAGACCGCGATATTGAAATCGCTGCCACGGATGGGTTCCAGGAGGTACGCATCGTGCCGTTCGGCCTGCCGGCCGCCCTGAAGCAGAACCCGGGTGGCCGCGAGCACCGGATCGGGCAATCCGCCCGGATCGGGGCCGTAAACGTTATCGGGGGTCACGACGAATTTGCCGCCGTGTTCACCGATACCGGTGACGAGCACGGCAGGAAGCCGCTGGCCGTGCACAGCGCGCAGCTCGGCGAGCCAGGTCGGCAAGCCGTAGTCGACCGGCTCGAACAGGATTTCCACTACGCCGCCGCAGCATTGGCCCATCGCCGAACCGAGCGGGAAGCGACGGATCGATGGCGGCTCGTTTGCACCCAGCATGGCCGCCGCCAGCCGCGCGCACTCGTGTTCGAGCTGGCCGCCGCCGATCGTGCCGATCGTCTCACTGGCTGAGACGATCATTTTCGCGCCGGGCTCCCGAGGCGCCGAACCCCGTACCGCGGCCACGGTGACGATGACCGCGGGGTCGTTCGCCGCAGAGAGGTCCGCGAGCTCGTCCAGCCACTCGTTCACCTCGCGAGTTCCCCCGGTTCTTCCAGTTCCCCCAGTTCCCCCAGGGCGACGAGCACGGATTCAGGCGTCGCCGGCGCCATGAGGGGCGGAAACGGGTTCGTTTCATTGGCGATCGCGTCACGCAAGGCATGAAACACCGACAGGGCCAGCATCAGTGGCGGCTCGCCGACGGCCTTGGACCGGTAGATCGTCTGCTCCGGGTTGGCGGCGTTCGTGAGCATGCGCACGCGGAAATCCGGCGCAAGATCCGAGCACACCGGAATCTTGTAGGTGGACGGCGCGTGCGTGGTGAGCTCGCCGTCAGGGTTCCAGCACAGTTCTTCGCTCGTGAGCCAGCCCGCGCCTTGCACGAAACCGCCTTCGATCTGCCCTAGGTCGACCGCCGGGTTCAGGGAATCGCCGCAGTCATGCAGGATATCGACGCGAAGAATGCGATTCTCGCCGGTCAGGGTGTCGACGATCACCTCCGAAACGGCGGCACCGCAGGCGAAGTAGAAGAACGGCCGGCCGCGAAATGCGCTGCGATCGTAGTGGATCTCCGGCGTCCGGTAAAAGCCGGTCGCCGACAACGACACCCGGTCGGCCCAGGCGATCTGCACGAGCTCGGCAAAAGGAAGCGATTCCGAACCGGCGGTGACCTGCCCGCCCGCGAAGCGGACGTCATCCTCATCCACGCCGAAGCGCCGGCCGGCGACACCGGCCAGGCGACGACGAATTTTCAGCGCGGCGTTTTGCGCCGCCTTGCCGTTCATATCCGAACCGCTGGACGCTGCGGTCGCCGATGCGTTGGGCACCTTGCTGGTATCGGCCGCCGTAATACGTACGTCGCCGATGTCGATGCCGAGTTCGTCGGCGACGACTTGCGCGACCTTGATGTACAGTCCCTGGCCCATTTCGGTACCGCCGTGATTCAGGCGCACGCTGCCGTCCTTGTAGACGTGCAACAAGGCGCCGGCCTGGTTCAGGTGGGTCGACGTGAACGAGATTCCGAACTTTACCGGGGTCAGTGCGATGCCGCGTTTCAGGACCGGGCTGGTCTCGTTCCATTTTCGTATCGCACGCCGCCGCGCCGCATAGTCCGAATCCGACTCCAGTTCCGCAAGGATCCGGGGCAGCTTGTTGTCCCGCACTTCCTGCCCGTAGTGCGTCAGGTTGCGCTCGCCATCGCCGTAAAGATTTCGGCGCCGCACGTCGAGCGGGTCGACCTCGAGATATCGCGCGATATCGTCCATCAGGTACTCGATCGCGAACATCCCTTGTGGGCCGCCGAAACCGCGGAACGCGGTATTCGACACCGTGTTTGTCCTGCAGCGGTGCGACGTGATGCGCAGGTTTTCGAGGAAGTAGGCATTGTCACAGTGAAACATCGCTCGGTCGTTCACCGGCCCCGACAGGTCCGCGGAAATACCGCAGCGTGAGGCCAGTGTGAAGTCCACGCCGAGGAGGCGGCCGGTATCATCGAAGCCCGCCTCGTAGTCGATGACGAAGTCATGCCGTTTGCCGGTCATGATCATATCGTCATCGCGATCGAGCCTGAGTTTGCAGGGGCGGCCGGTGCGATCGGCCATCAGCGAAGCCAGGCAGGCGATCAGGGCAGCCTGCGACTCCTTGCCGCCGAACGCGCCGCCCATGCGGCGGCAGATCACCACCACGTCCTTCGCCGCACGGACTGTCGCGTGCGCGACCATGCTCTGCACTTCGTCGGGATGCTGGGTCGAGCTGTATACCAGCAGGCCGCCGTCTTCCTGCGGCACGGCCATCGCAACATGCCCTTCGAGATAGAAATGGTCCTGTCCGCCGCAACGGATGCGCCGACCGATGCGATGCGGTGCCGCCGCAATCGCGCGGGCGGGGTCCCCGCGGACAAGCTCCTCGCTCGGCAGGACGAAGGAACCGGCAGCCACTGCACTTTCCGGGTCGAGGATTGCCGGCAAAAGCTCGTAGTCCACGTCCGCAAGCCGCGCCGCGCGCCGCGCGTCATCGACGTTTTCGGCGGCGACCGCGAACAGCGGATGTCCGGCGTACAGGGCCTCCGTGTCGACGAGGATTGGATCGTCGGCGACAATCGGCCCGAAATCATTGCGCCCGGGAATGTCGGCGGCGCGGAGGACCTCGACGACGCCGGGCCCACGCCACACGCGATCGAGACCGAGGCGCCGGATCCGCGCATGCGCGTGCCGGCTCATGCCGACCGCGACATGCAGGAGGCC
>JBGTLY010000131.1:0-11176 GCA_041743865.1 Woeseiaceae bacterium | reverse complement strand
ACCGCTCACTGATGTGGATGGCGATGCGGTGTGGGACAGCGTACGGCACGTCACTCACTTGCCGGCGAGCAGGCCCTTGTGGCGAATTAACGTCGCGCCGGCCAAAGCCGCGGGGTTGCTGGCAGCGCTCGACGAGACGGCGTGGGTCCTCGACTGGGCCGGTGCACTGGCGTGGGTCGCCAGCCGGACCGATGCGTCCGTCATACGCAAAGCAGCAATCACCGCCGGCGGGCATGCAATGCTCGTACGCGCCGATGCGGCTTTGCGTGCGGAGGTCCCTGCCCTGCACCCACCCGCACCGGGTGTCGCCCGTCTCGAAGCGAGCGTGCGGCGCGCGTTCGACCCGGACGGCGTATTCGACACGGGACGCTTCTGACATGCAGACGCAGTTCTCGGAAGCCCAGCTCGAAGACCCACGCAATGCGACGTCCGAAGCGGTTATCCGCAAATGCGTCCACTGCGGGTTCTGCACGGCTACCTGCCCGACCTACGTCCTCCTCGGTGACGAGCTCGACAGTCCGCGCGGCCGCATCTACCTGATCAAGGACATGCTCGAGAACGAGCGGGAACCCGGTGCCGAGACGGTCAAGCACATCGACCGCTGTCTGTCCTGCCTCGCATGCGTGACGACCTGTCCTTCCGGCGTGAACTACATGCACCTGGTCGACCATGCCCGTGCGTACATCGAGGAACACCACACGCGTCCCTTGTCGGAGCGACTTATCCGCCGCCTGCTTGCCGCGACACTGCCGGTACCCGGCCGCTTCCGGATGGCCGTACATCTGGCGCGAGCCGCGCGACCGTTCAGTCCGCTCTTGCAGCGATTTGCAGCGCTCCGGCCGCTTGCCGCCATGCTGGCCCTGGCGCCCTCGCGCCTGCCACGCAGCGCGCCCGCCCCGGAACGACTGACAGGCACGGTCCGTGGCCGGGTCGTTCTGCAGCACGGCTGCGTGGAACCGGTGCTGCGCCCCGATTTCCAGGCGGCAGCACGCCGGATATTGGCCAGGATGGGCTTCGAAGTGGTAGAAGCGCCGGGCGAACAGTGCTGCGGGGCGCTTGTACACCACATGGGACTTGAGGCCGGCGCACTGGCCGCAGCGCGCCGCAACGTCGATGCCTGGACGCGGCTGGTCGAGGACGGCGGTCTCGACGCTGTGCTTGTCACCGCGTCTGGCTGCGGAACGACGCTCAAGAATTACGGTTTCATGTTGCACGATGATCCGGAATACGCGGCGAAGAGTGAACGGGTTTCGGCACTCGCCGCCGACATCAGCGAATTCGTCGCGCGGGAGGGGCTGCCCGTCGCAGAGCGCAGGGGCCTTCGCGTCGCCTATCACTCCGCCTGCTCTTTGCAGCACGGCCAGAAAGTGACGAATGCGCCGGCGCGCCTGCTCGCCGAGGCCGGATACGAAGTTGTCACACCCATCGAATCGCACCTTTGCTGCGGATCGGCCGGCGTCTACAACGTTCTGCAGCCCGAACTGGCCGGAAAGCTGGGCGACCGCAAAGCCGAAAACCTGGCACGGCTCAGGGCCGACGTCATCGCCACGGGCAACATCGGTTGCGCCACCCAGATCGGCCTGCGTTTGCAGACGCCGGTAGTGCACACGATCGAACTCCTGGACTGGGCGACGGGCGGACCGAAGCCCGCCGCATTGGAAACGACGTGATGTTGCCGAGGCGACGTGCGACCGAGCGATTCACGACTATCGATATGAGCAATAAAGGAGTTACCACGATGCAATCAGCAACTATGTGTCGACGTCTTATCCGCAGTCTGGTGGCCGCACTGGCCCTCTTCGTCGCAAGCACCGCGACGGCGGACCCGGTCGGCCTCTACCGTGTGTTCGAGACCGAAGTCATCAACACGAACGACTACAAGAATCGCTTCGTGGACGTGGAACTGCTGGTGGAGAACACCGCCCCCTCGGGCAAGCAATGGGATTTTTGGGGTGTCTTCGACGGTGACGGCAAGGGCGGTGGTGACAAGTCAACGGGCGATGTTTGGAAGCTGCGTTTCATGCCGGACGCACCCGGGACCTGGACCTACGCCTGGCGCTGGAGCGACGACACCGAGGGCGGCGAAGGTCGCTTCGAGGTGACAGAGGAGAACGCCGGCAAAGGCGTCATCAAGGCGTACGCAGAAAACCCGCACGGGTTCGCCTATAACGGCACGGAGCCCGTCTGGCTCAAGTACTACAATGAAACGGGACACGGCAGCATTGCGCAGGACTTCGACTGGGTCACGGAGAACGTATTCGAGCCGCTGGTCGAGCACGGCTACAACCATCTGCAGGTAAACTGGCTGATGTCGCTATGCTGCTACGGACAGTATTACTACGACGGACCCGAACCCTCGACGCTGGAGCTCGACCTCTACGAAGGCGGTAGCCGACGCCGACCTTCGCATTGCGGCGCGAAGCCAACGCGGCCGCTCGCGACACCTATAAAGGAGCAACACGATGACACACTGGCCTGGACTGAAGGCGCTGCTGACTGGCGCCGTCTTGACGCTGATCGCGTCGACGGCAGCGGGCGAAAATCTCGGGCTGCAGCTCTACAGCCTGCGCAACCAGATGACTGAGGATCTGCCCGCCGCGCTCGCACAGGTGTCTGATTGGGGTCTCGACTACGTCGAGGGCGGCGGGGCTCTCTACGGACTCACCGTCGACGAATTTCGCGACGAGCTGCAGAAGAACGGGCTCAAGCTGATCAGCGTGGACACGACGTTCGAGGAGCTGCGCGACAACCCCATCGCGGCCGTATACAAGGCCCGGTTTTATGGTGCCGAGTTTGCGACCTTCTACTGGATCCCGCACGACAGCAGCGCGGGCTTTACCGTTGATGACGCTCGCGCCGCCGTGGATGTCATGAACGAGGCGGGGAAACTTTTGAAGGCAAATGGAATCACTCTCCAGTACCACCTGCACGGCTTCGAATTCCAACCCCATGGGGATGGCGATCTCTTCGACGTGCTGGTCAATGGCGTTACCGAGGCGCAATTCCAGATGGACGTCTTCTGGGTGCGGCAAGGCGGTGCCGACCCGGTCGCCGTGCTGAAGAAGTTTCCGGGACGCTTCACGTCGCTGCATCTGAAAGACAGGGCACCGGGCACACCGGACTCCCCCGATGGTCGCGCGGACGACGAGACAAACGTGACACTCGGTCAGGGCGACGTCGGAATCGCTGCGGTCGTCAGCGAAGCGCGTCGACAGGGCATTCGCTACTTCTTCCTCGAGGACGAATCATCAAGAGTCCTGCAACAGGTCCCGAAGGGTATTGCCTACCTCGAATCTCTGCCCACCAGGTAGTGCTCACGCGCTAGCCGCATTAGCGCTTACCAATAATGCTTCACGGCCTGAGGCAGGTTTGCGGTGGACGCACGCAGGCGCCGGCAGCGCCGTACCACGACGTCCCGTGGCGTAACTGTGCTTATAATGACGTCATGAAAATCCTGAAGCGACGGCGTCGGCCGGGTTTGCCCGCCCTGCTGATCGCGTCTCTGCCGGCGGTGGCTTGCGCGCACGGCGGCGTGGTCGCCGAGGACGATCTCTGTGTCATCAATATCGGTTACCTGCAGGCGCATTTCAAGGTGTATGTGCCCGCCGCGAGCGGACACCGCGACTATTGCGAGGACATTCCGGTCCGCGGCGAAACCGTATTCGTCATGGAATACCTGCACGATGGCCTCAGCACGGCGCCCATCGAATTTCGCATCATTCGCAACACGACGGGTAAGGGGCGATTTGCGCAGCTTGCCGACGTCGAAGCCTTGCCAGACCTGGACGCCCTGACCGTTCGCTACGAGGCGCCTGCCGCTGCGCCGGACGTCTTTACGTTGTTGCACGAGTTCGAGACGGACGGGGACTACATCGGCATCGTGACGGCTGGCGGGGCGCAACCGGGGCGCACGCACACGGCCGTATTCCCATTTTATGTCGGTGCCCGGGGCTTCGGGGTCTGGCCGTGGATCCTCTTGGCCCTGTTGCTCCTGCAGCTCAACTTCGGATTCTGGCGGCGGCGATTCGCGAAACCCGCAGCGCTTCTGTTAGTCATCCTGTTGCCTTTTGGCACTCTCGACGCGCGTGCCGGCGAGCTGCTTGCCGCAGATACCGGTCGCGTTTCGGTGGAGATCGTCCCGTCCCTCGATCCTCTCACGATCAACCGGCTGCACTTCTGGGACGTCACGCTACGCGACCGCGCCGGAAGACCGATCAGCGCTGCCTCCCTTGAGATCGCAGGCGGCATGCCGGCCCACGACCACGGTCTCGCGACCGAACCGAAAGCCGTTGAGCTCGGTGACGGCCGCTACCGGATCGACGGCCTGCGCTTCCACATGCCCGGCGACTGGGTACTTTATCTCACGATCGACGACGGCACGCACCGGGAGCGCGTGACGATCCGTTTCAGTTTATAGCGCCGCGCCGTGAGTCGATCTGCATTCGTTTGCTCGCTCGCAGTGCTCGCGGCAGCGCTTGCCGGCATTACGGGCTACGGCTGGCACCGTTACGCGCCGCCGGCGCCCTGGTCGCCCGCGGAACGGGCGCAGATTCGCGCGCTCGGGATAGCAAGCTTGCCGCCACTCCCGACGGATCCCAGCAACGCGGTGGCCGATGACCCGAAAGCCGTCGCATTCGGCAATCACCTGTTCTTCGATACACGCCTGAGTGCGAATGGCCTGATCGCCTGCGCGCACTGTCACCAGCCGGAACGGCACTTCACTGACGGGCTGCCGAGGGCCGTTGCGCTCGGCGTGTCCGACCGCAATACGCCGAGCATCGTCGGCACGGCGTACAGTCCCTGGTATTACTGGGACGGGCGCAAGGACAGCCAGTGGGCACAAGCCCTCGAACCACTCGAGGCACCGAACGAGCATGGCACGACGCGCGAGCGCGTGGTCGATCTGCTCCGGAACGATGCGGACTATCGCCACCGTTACGCCGGCCTGTTCGGTGCCCTGCCGGAATCGCCGGCAGATACGGACCGCGTATTCGCGAATGTCGGCAAAGTGCTCGCCGCGTATGAGCGCCGACTCATGCCCGGTGCAACGCGTTTCGACGCCTACGTCGCCCACCTCGACCGCGACGGCGAGCCGGCGGCGCAGACACACCTGTCGTCGCGCGAGATCCGCGGACTGCGCCTTTTCATCGGTGCTGCAGCCTGCACGCAATGCCACAACGGCCCTCTGTTCACGAACAACGAGTTCCACAACACCGGCCTGCTGTCACCGCCGGGCCTGTTGCCGGACCGCGGCCGGGCCGACGGGGTGCGCGACGTGCTGGCCGACCCGTTCAACTGCGCGGGGCCCTTCAGCAGCGACCCTGCCAGGAATTGCCCCGAACTCGAATTCGCCCGCCGCGGCAGCGAGCTGATCGGCGCGACGCGCACACCCTCACTGCGCAACCTTGGCAACACCGCGCCATTCCAGAGCCGGGGGCAGTTTGCGACGCTGGCCGAGGTCCTCGATCACTACAACACGGCGCCCGGAGCGATGATCGGGCACAACGAGGCCAAACCGCTCGATCTTGCGAGCTGGGAGCTCGATGACCTCGAGGCATTCCTGCGCACGCTCGCGGCACCGGTCGATGCGGATCCCTTGCTGCTCGGGCCGCCGGCAGCGGTACAGAAACTCAGCCGAGTTCGGCGCTGACCGCGTCGAGATCGGCTTCGGTGTCGACGCCTCGACCCGGCCGCACCAACGGGACGCCGACCCGGATACGGAGTCCGGTTGCCAGTGCTCGCAACTGTTCGAGCTGTTCGGCGACCTCCAATGGCGACGGTGGACTCGCAACGAGCCGGCGGAGCACGCCGCAACGGTACGCGTAAAGGCCGTGGTGGTGCAGCGCCGCATTCCGTGCCTGCCCGGCCTGCACCTCATCGCGGGAATACGGGATAGCGGCGCGGCTGAAATACAGTGCGTCGCCATCCTCGTTTCGCACGACCTTGACGACATTGGGATTTTCGAAGTCGGCTTGCGAAAGAAGCGGCGAAGCAAGTGTCGCGATATCCGCGTCCGACGACACGAGCAGCGTCGCAACCTGGTTGATCAGCGCGGGCGGCATGGCCGGCTCATCGCCCTGGAGGTTGACGACGATAGTGCTGTCGTCCCAGTCGAGAAGATCGGCGACTTCGGCAATGCGCTCGGTGCCAGAGCGGTGTCGATCGCCGGTCATGCATACCATGGCGCCGAAAGCCTCTGCCGCGGCGGCAATGCGCGAGTCGTCGGTTGCGATGACCACCTCGCCAGCCGCACTTTCCCTGCCACGATGCCACACATGCTGCAACATGGGCTTGCCGAGTATGGCCCGCAGCGGTTTGCCGGGCAGCCGCGTCGACGCGTAGCGTGCAGGAATGACGACGACGAATGGTTTCATGTGCGTCTGCGCAGGGCCTTCATTCGGGATTCGACCTGGGCCAGCCAGGGGGATGCAAGCGCCGGATCGATGGCGAGATTCACCGGAACGAACCAGTAACGATCGCCGGCGTGGCTGCCAATTTTCACCGCGTCCTTCTCGGTCATGAGGATAGCGAAGTTGTCGGCAAAGGACAGCTCCGCGAGGTTCAGCGGGGCATGATCGGGCCAGGCATGCTCGATGACCTGGATATCTGCAGCGCGAAGCTCTGCAAAGAAGCGCTCGGGGTTACCGATCGCTGCTACCGCATGGACGGTCGTCCCCGCAAACTCGGCGAGCGGGCGAGTCATGCTGCCATTCAGCCGCCATGCCTGACCCGCAACAAGTTCAAAGACGATCGCATTCTGCTCCGCTGCCGATGGACAGCTTTGCGAGTGCCGACCGTTAACCAGGATCTGGTCGACCTCGCAAAGTCTTGTGGGCGAGTCCCGGAGTGGTCCCGCCGGCAGCAGCAACCGGTTCCCCAGCCAGCGACGGCCGTCGATCACACAGATTTCATAGTCGCGAGCCAACCTTAAGTGTTGCAGGCCATCGTCCGCGATGATGATGTCTGCCCCGTCCTCGATGAGCATCTGCGCGGCACGGAGCCGGTCGCGATCGACGCAAACCGGCATGCCGGTGCGACGCGCAAGGAGCACCGGCTCGTCCCCGACGATTGAAGGATCGCTCATCCCGTCGACCCGCATCGGTGACGAGGATTTGCTGCCGCCGTAGCCGCGACTGACGATGCCGGGTGTGAAGCCGCGAGCGTTGAGTGCCGCTGCCAGCCAGATCGTGACCGGAGTTTTGCCGGTACCGCCTGCCGTAATATTGCCAACCACGATGACCGGGACGGGCACGCGCACCTCGCGCAATAAACCCGACGCATACATGAAACGGCGAATCGTGAGGATGAGCCAGAACACGCCCGAGAGGGGCAGCAACAGCCAGCGCCCCGCCCCGTCCTCGTACCAGGTGCTCTGCAGCCAGCGATAGAATGGCCCTTGCATTACTCGTCGCTGAACTGCATCCGGTACAGCGCGGCGTACTGGCCATCAGCCGCAAGCAGCTCCGTGTGCCGGCCCGCTTCGACAATCCGGCCTGCGTCCAGTACGACGATCTGATCGGCGCGTTCGACGGTTGACAGTCGATGTGCAATGACCAGCGTCGTACGATTCTTCATCAGCACGTTGAGCGCGTCCTGGATACGCCGCTCCGACTTCGAATCGAGGGCAGAGGTCGCTTCATCGAGGATCAGTATCGGCGCATCTTTGAGCAGCGCGCGGCCGATTGCGATGCGCTGACGTTGGCCGCCCGACAACAGGATACCGCGGTCTCCGACCGCCGTTTCGAGGCCGTTCGGCATACTTTCGGCAAAATCGCTGACATGAGCAGCATCGGCCGCCTTCCGCACGTCCTCATCAGAGCTGTTGTTCAGCTGGCCGTAGGCCAGGTTATTGGCAATCGAGTCATTAAACAGCACGACGTCCTGGCTCACCAGGCTGATGTTGTCGCGCAGGCTTTTCAGTGTGTAGTCGCGAATTGACAGGCCGTCGACCAGGATGTCCCCGCCGTCGAGGTCATAGAACCGGGGCAGCAGGCTCGCGAGTGTCGACTTGCCGCTACCCGAGTGCCCCACGATCGCCAGCGTTTCGCCCGCATTGACGCGGATCGAGACGCCATCCAGCACGGGTTTGCTTTCATCACCGTAGGAGAAACGTACATCACGAAATTCGACTTCGCCGTGCAAGCGACCAGCCTCAACGGTTCCGGTATCCGGTTCATCGTCTTCGTCTATGACACGAAACAGGCTGTCGGCGCCGGCGACCCCGCGCTGCAACGTCGCGCTGATGTTCGTGATCCGCCGGATGGGCTGGAGCATCAGCATCATCGCGCTGAAGAACGAGATGAACTTGCCCTCAGTAAGGGCGTCCAGTTGATACTGGTAGCTGGCGGCGTAAATTACCGCCGCAACCCCTATCCCGAACAATATCTGTGTCACGGCGACGCCCAACGCCCGAACCCGGATAAGCTTCAGGTTCTGTCGGCGATTCTGGCCATCGACGGTATGAAACCGTGACTGTTCGTAGTCGTAGCCACGGAACGCTTTGACGACCCAACTGCCGCGTATCACTTCGTCGGTGACCTGGGTGACCTCGCCCACCGAATCCTGGATGCGGCCGGAATAGCGCCGGAATGCAATACCCAATACCCGTACGAGCAGCGCAATCACGGGGAAAAGAAAGGCAACGAACAGGGAAAGCACGACACTCTGGTACAACATTACCGCGACGGCGGCGATCACCGTCAGCACGTCCCGGATCGCAATCGTGACCACGTTGGTGACTGACTCGGCTACCATTTCGACGTTGTACGTCATCCGCGACAACAGCGGACCCGCGGCATGACGATCAAAAAACGTCGCCGGGAGCGTCAGGTACTTGTCAAAGACCTGGCGCCTTAACGAGCTGATCACCGAGCGACCGATGTAGCCGAGTGACAGCTCCGTCGCAAAACCCGTGGCGCCGCGCAGAAAAAACATGCCGACGAACGCCAGCGAAATCCAGGAAGATGCCTGCAAGCTGTTTGTGCTGAGGCCTTCGTCCAGCAGCGGCTCGAGGAGCCAGACCAAGCCACCCTCGACGGCCGCCGTCGCGGCCATCGACAGGGCGGCAACGAGTCCGATCAGCTTGTGCGGCACGACGTATTGCCACAGCCGCCCATAGACGACCCGAACACGAAAATTGGCCGGCCTCGTCACGCCGTTACCGCTACGGTGTGTCGTCCGTCGGGTCATTGACGGTAGCAATGTTGATCTGCGTGAATCCGAGCCGCCCGGCCACATCCATGGACGTAACGACGTCCTGGTGCCTTGCGTTCGCGTCGGCGCTGATCGTGAGAGGCAGGCTCTTGTCACCGCCAGAGACTTTCTGCAAGGCATTGCGGATGGTTTCCGGCCGGTTATTGATGAGTTCGCGAGCGTTGATGAACACGGTGCCCGTTTCGGTAATCATTATGTCGATACGATCCGGCGGCGCTTCGACCTGTTCCGAATTATCGGTCGCCGGGAGCCGGATCTCGATTTGCGATTGCTTGACAAAGCTCGTCGAGACCATGAAAAAAATCAACAACAGCAGGACGACATCGATGAGCGACGTCAGGTTGACTTCCGGTTGGGGCCGGGAGCGCAGGTTGAGTCTCATTCGAGTTCGAGACCCCGCTCCTGCCTTCGGTGCAGGGCCTCGATAAGCTTGATCGCCTCTTTTTCCATCGTCACCACAAGCGTGTCGATTCGGTTGCGGTAATAGCGGTACCCGATGAGCGCCGGAATGGCTACCGTAAGTCCGGCCGCCGTCGTGATGAGGGCCTCTGCAATGCCGCCGGCGAGAACGGTTGGATTCCCTACTCCGTGGGTCGTTATTGCCGTAAAAACCTTGACCATACCGATGACTGTCCCGAGCAGGCCCAGCAGTGGCGAAATCGCGGCGATCGTACCGAGCGACTCGAGGTAACGCTCGAGCTCGTGCACGACGTGACGGCCCGTATCCTCGATGGTCTCTTTCATCACCGAACGCTCGCGGTCGCGATTGATGAGGCCCGCTGCGAGAATCTGCCCGAGCGGCGATCCCTGGTGCAGGGTCTGGATTTGCTTCTGGTCCAGCTGGTCCTTCTTGACCCAGCCCCATACCTTGCTTGTCAGGTCCTCCGGGACCACCCGATTCTGCCGAAGCGTCCAGAAGCGCTCCAGGATGATTCCGAGTGCGATGATCGCGCACAAGATGATCGGCGCCATCAGCCAGCCGCCGGACTTGACGATTTCAACCATGCAAACGCCCCTGCGAAAACCCGGAATATACTAGAAGCGACCCTCAAATACCCCGTGCGTGTCCGGCGCAGCATCCCACGGTCGTCGTTGGTCAACACGATATGCCTTGACACGGCTGTCATGCTCGGCTGCACACATCTCGATGCGGATTGCGCCGGCCTCCGACGTCGTGAGCACCCGGGCGCCCACGTTGCGCCAGCGTTCCACGACGTCGGCTTTCGGGAAACCCCACTGGTTGTGGCGAGCGGCGGATACGAGGGCGTAGCGCGCGTTCAGTGACCGCAGGTAGGGAACGGTCGACGAGCTACGGCTCCCGTGATGCGGCACTGTCGTCACGTCGACGGTCGGCAGGACACGTGCCTGCACGAGCCGGGCTTCGGCCGACGCTTCGATATCACCGGCGAGCAACACGCGCCGCTCTCCCGCCTCGATCAGGAGGACGCAGGATGCGTCGTTGCGTTTCAGCGCGGTATCCGCGGGCGGATGCAGAACGCTGAAGCGGACACCGTCCCACTGCCAGGCCTCGCCGGCACGGCAACGGCCGATGGCCCGGTTCGGCAGGGCCAAGGGATCCCCCGATTCCACATAGCCGACCCGGATCGAATTGACGATCACAGGGAGTCCACCCGCATGGTCGAGATCCGAGTGCGAAACGACGATGCGGTCAAGGCGTTCGATCCCCTGATGGGCGAGGAACGGCAGCACGACGTGCTCTGCTGCGGTACCGCCGCTTCGAAAGGCAGGACCCGTGTCGTAAAGTAACGAGTGGTTTGCGGTGCGGCCTGCAACGGCGAGACCCTGCCCGACGTCGAGCATCGTGAGTTCGATACAGCCTGGCCCCGGCGGCAGGGGCCGTAGTGTAAGCAGGCCGGCAAGACCGAGCCAGGCCAGGCCGCGCCCGGGCCAGCGGCGCGGCAGAACCCACAAGGCGGGCAAACCGAGGCACAGCCACGAGAGT
>JBGTLY010000130.1:0-15466 GCA_041743865.1 Woeseiaceae bacterium | reverse complement strand
ATACAGATCGACGGTTTCGCTCAGCCGGTAGCGGCCCGCAACATCGATGCGCATCCAGGGATCGAGCATGGCATCGGCATCGGCCTCCTCGCCGTTGTAGCGCAGGATCAGCGAGCCCGAGAACGGCCCCGCCGGGTCCACTAGGAAGGTCAGGTCGCCACTGTGTTCGGGCACGCGCGGGAGCCTTTGACCGCTGCCGTCCTCGGTATCGATGTAGGCGTAATCGATGCCTGCGCCAAGCCAGTCCGTCAATGCGTAGCTCGCGCTGAACTCGACGCCGCGCGAGGACGATTCCGCAATGTTGCGGTAACCACCGCCCGCGAACTCGAAGCTGATCAGGTTCGTCGTGTCCTGCTCGAACCAGCCGATACTGACATCGCCGCGACGGTCCCCGGTCCGGAGGCTCGCGCCGATATCCCAGCCTTTCGCGGTTTCCGGCGCCAGGTCGGCGTTGGGCCCGCTCGCCCCGCAGCAGAAGTACGTGGTCTGGAAGAGCGTCGGCGCCTTGAAGCCTTCACCCCAGCTCGTTCGGATCGACACTGTATCGGTCGGGTTCCAGGCGGCGGCAACACGGCGCGTCGTTTCGCCGCCAAAGCTGTCGTGGTCGTCCCGCCGCAGGCCCGCAGTAAGCGTCAATGCTCCAAACGCCTGCCATTCGTACAGCGCGAACAGGCCGTCGATCGATGCTTCTCCGTCGGGCGTGGCGATGGTTTCCCGCTCCGCACCGAATGCCAGCGTGTTGGCCCCGTCGATGTGTGTCGTACCCTGGTAACGGTACTGGCGGCGCTCGCCCTCGCTCCCGTACGCAAAGGCGTCATCGGTAAAGGTATCGCGCGCGATATCCGCATAGCCTGCGAGCAGCAGATTCTCCAGGCGTCCGTCCAAAAGCGGCAGCGTGAGGCTGAGATCCGCGACGAGCTCCTGTGAAGCCGTCAGCTCATCGCCGTCACCGATGTTGCCTTCGGCCCCGAACACGAAACTGTCGAATTCGGAATCGGCATCCGTCCAGAGCGCATTCAAAGCAAGGCGCGCGCTACCGAACAGGGCAATCCCGCCGTCCAGGTTGATAGTCGTTGCCTCGTAGGCATCGGGTTCGTCATTGCCGTTCGCTTCGTCAGCCTTGGAAATGCCGTCCGTCGTGTGGCGTACTGCCGCAAGCCGCAGGTCGTATCGCGCATCGGCGAACGCGAGCTCGCCGCCGCCCCGCAGGGTGCCGAAGGAACCGGCCTCCGCGTAGGCGTGACCGCCCAGTCCCGGCTCCGGCGCCTTGGTCACGATGTTGACGACGCCGCCGATGGCATCGCTGCCCCACAGGGTCGATTGGGGGCCTTTCAGCACCTCGATGCGCTCGATGCTGGCGGCGTCGAGCGTTGCAAAATTGTAGCCGCCGCCCGGGGAGGACGGGTCGTTCGTCACGACGCCGTCGATGATGACGAGCGTGTGCTCACTCGATGCGCCGCGGATTCGCACTGACGCGAGGCCGCCGGCGCCGCCGTTCTGGTTGACCGTGACGCCCGGTACCGTTGCAAGGGCATCGACCGCGAAGTCCACACCGAGCGCTTCGATATCCGCGGCCGTGATGAGCGAGACGCTCGATCCGGCCTGGTGCAGCGGCTGGTCGAGCCTCGAGGCCACGACGGTAATCGTGTCGACCTCGTCGTCTGGATTATCGGCCGCGTGCAAGGGCACGGCCGCGACCAGTCCCGAAAGACCGACCAGGGTGTGGAAAGTCTTCATCTTGGATTCCCGCATGCCCGGCCGCCGACCTCGGGCATTCCTGAAACGACCGGGCGTCACTGAAACGCAGTGCGGCGCGCCGAAACGTGTCGTTTCACGGGAAAAGACGTTTCCGGTCCTCGGGGCTGACCCGGCCCTGGACGAACGACGCGACGGCAGGTTTCCTGGCTTGCCGATCGACGCTGTCAGCGGCCTTCCCAGGATCTTTCCTGGTGGCGCACCAGCTCCGGACGTCTTCCCCGAGGGGTTAAATGTCGGCGCTGGGCTTCGAGCTCCCGGCTTACAGTTGCGGGTACAACTCCGGATTCACACCGGATTCCCTCTTAGCTTCGTTGCCGAAGCACCGTCTGCGGAAAAACCTAGTCCATGCCGGGCAGGCTGTCAAATCGCCGTAGTGCGACAGCCCTCAGTCCGACAGGCGGGGGGCATCCGGCGGCGCCTCGGGTTTGTTCAGTGCGGACGCCTCGGGGTCCCGGTAGTACACCGCATCGCGAAAGTCCTTCATGATCTCGACCTTGCCCCAGGGCAGATACTGGTTGAACAGCACCGCCGCAATGTCGTTGCGCGGATCGACCCAGAACAGCGTGTTCGCGAGGCCGTCCCAGAAAAATTCGCCGATGGAACCGGAGGGTTCGGCGGTGTTGGCGGGCGGTGCAACCCGCACCGCGAAGTTGATACCGAAACCCATCTGGCCTTTCTTCGGCAACCAGGATCGGTCCGTGACGGTGTCGGGCAATGCATCGCTTGCCATCTGTTTCACAGTGTCCGCGTCGAGAATGCGGACGCCGTCCAGTTCGCCGTCGTTCAGCAACATGCGGGCGAAGCGCATATAGTCGTCGAGCGTCGAGACGAGCCCCCATCCACCGGGCGTCAGCGCGGACGGCTGGCTGTTGAATTCCGCCATCGGGTTGTCCAGGGGCTCGAAGGTCCCGTCGTCGGCCCGCGCATAGAGAACCATCAGCCGGTTGCGCTGCGCCGGCAGCAGCACATAGCGGGTGTCGTTCATCGCCAGCGGATCGAGGACCCGTTCGCGCATCACCTCGGCAAAGGGCTTGCCGGCGAGCACCTCGACGAGGCGCGCCTGGACGTCGACCGAAGGACCGTAAAGCCAGCGCGTGCCCGGCTGGAAACCCAGGGGAACGGTGGCAATTTTTTCGGACATCTCCGCCAGCGTAGTCCCCGGCGACATCGTCTGTGCCTCCTCGAGGCGCGCGGATACATACTCGCCACCGCCGAACCCGGCCGTGTGCATCAGGATGTCCCTTATGGAGATGGGCTGGACCGGCGCTTCGAGGATGACGTCATCGCCGTCGCCGCTGACCCAGACCTCGACGTCCGTGTACTCGGGCAGGTAATCCGCGAGCGGATCGTCGAGTTCGAAGCGCCCCTGGTCGTAAAACGTCATCAGGGTGACGCCCGTGACGGGCTTCGTCATCGAGAAAATGCGGACGATCGTGTCGCGCGCCATCGGCACGCCATCCTGCCGGTCGGCCATGCCGAAGGCACCGAAATAGGCCTCCTCCCCGTCTTCGTACACCAGCGCGGAAACACCGACGAGTGCACCGCGTTCGACGTAACCCGACAATGTGTCGTCGATGCGTGCCGGGTCGACGAGCGAGGTCGCCGGGGCCGCGGGCGGCGGTACCTCATCGACGGCGGGCGTGCACGCGATGGCGAGGGACGCCCCGCAGACCAGTAACAGGAATTTCATACGTCTCTCCGGCCGGTAACCCGCTCCTAGACTATCACCCGGCCGGTCGTGTCCGGGAATCTGCGTGCTAGACTCCCCGGTCGAACGATGCCCGCACCGCGACCCATGTCAGACAGGCTGAACATTTCCCGCCGTGATTTCCTGAACGGCATTGCGCTCGGCACAGTGGCAGGCAGCAGCCTGTCGCCACTCGACGTGCTCGCGACCGGCCGTGGCGAAACGCACTATCCGCCGCTGCTCACAGGCCTGCGCGGCAGTCATCCCGGCTCCTTCGAAGTGGCGCACGCGCTTGCATGGAGAGGAGCAACGTTCCCGCGACCCGAGGCCCTCCACGAGGAGGTCTATGACCTGGTCGTCGTCGGCGGGGGCATCTCCGGCCTCTCTGCCGCCTTCCTCTACCGGCAGCAGGCCGGACCTGGGGCGAAGATACTGGTGCTCGACAATCACGACGACTTTGGCGGGCACGCGAAGCGCAACGAATTTGTAATCAACGGCGAGACGCTGATCGCTTACGGCGGCAGCCAGTCCATTGACGGACCGGCAGCGTATTCAAAACAGTCGCGGCAGCTCCTCATCGACGCCGGCATCGATACCGAGCGCTTCTACCGATACTTCGACCAGGCCTGGTACGAGGAGCGCGGCCTGGGTAGCGGCCTGTATTTCAGTGCCGCGCGCTACGGGACCGACCGGACCTTGCCAGGCTTTTATGGCTGGGGCTGGTACGACAGCGACAGCGCCGCCATCGACCAGTATCCGCTTTCAGACGCGGACCGCGCCGCCCTGCGCGCGTTGCTCGCGAACCGGATGGATCTGTCTCCGAACGTCACGGGTATGAAGACGTCGGACTGGGCGCGGCACACGAGCTACCGAGATTTCCTGCTGAAGCACGCCGGGGTACCGGAGAGCGTTTACCTGTTGTTCCGCGACAATCCCCTCGGCCTCTGGGGCGTGGGCTGGGATGCGCTATCCACGCTCGAGGCCAGCCGGCAGGGCATGCCGGGCACAGAGCCGTTCGCGACCACAGACCCGCCGGCAGAGGACGGGCACGGCGACGAGCCCTACATCTTTCATTTTCCGGATGGCAACGCCGGCATCGCACGCTCACTGGTTCGCCGCCTGATACCGGAAGCCGTTCCGGGGCACTCCATGGAGGACCTGGTCACGGCCCACGCAGACTACGCGACACTCGATCGTCCGGGATCGCGCTGCCGGATCCGTCTGAACAGCACCGCCGTCGACGTGCGCCACGCCGACGGGAAGAAATCCGTCGACGTGGTCTATGTGCAGGACGGCAAGCCCTTTCGAGTGCGTGGCCGCCATGCCATCCTCGCGTGCTACAACAACATCGTCCCGTCGATATGCCCGGAGGTACCGGCCTCGCAGGCCGAGGCCATCGGCTATTCGACGAAAGTGCCACTGGTGTATGTGTCTGTAGCCATACGCAACTGGCGCGCGTTTGCCAAACTCGGCATGCATCGCATCTCCGTACCCCAGCCGTCGCTGATGCATTCCTTTGAACTCGACTTCCCGGTGAGCATGGGCGGCTATCACTTCGCGCAAACACCGGACGACCCCACCGTGATCCACGGGACCTACGTGCCCACGGCGCCGGACGAGGGCTTGACGGCAAGGGAACAGCACGTCCTGGGGCGCCGCCGGCTCTACGAAATGACCTGGGACGACTTCGAGACGGGCATCGTCGGCCAGTTGCAGGGGGCCCTGGCGCCCGGCGGCTTTGACTCGGAACGCGACATCGCGGCGATTACCGTGAACCGCTGGCCGCACGGCTATGCCTACGAGTACAACGACTACTCGGACCCGCCGGACTACGGGCGGGAAACGGGACCGCATGTTGCCGGACGTGCGCAGATTGGCCGCATTTCCATCGCGAATTCCGACGCATCTGCCTACGCGTACGTCGATGGCGCGATCGACGCCGCGTACCGTGCGGTACACGAGCAACTCGACGTTTCCTGATCAGCGCCGGACACCCATGGACAATCCGTCGTTCGTTTCGCTCATTCCTACCCTGCTCGTTTTTGTCCTTGCTATCTGGACCCGCCGGCCCATCGAATCGCTCGTTTCCGGTGCTCTGCTCGGTCTCTTGATTCTGAACGGCTGGCAGTTCATTGGCGGCTTCGCGGATACATCGCTGCGGGTAATGACCGACGAGGACGTGGCCTGGGTGATTCTCGTCTGCGGGTTCATGGGCAGCCTGATCGCGCTGCTCATCAGGACCGGTGCGACCTCGGCATTCACCGCACGCCTGTCAAAGCACGTCAACTCGCAGAAAAGTGCGCTCATGGCGACCTGGGGTCTTGGGCTACTCATGTTCGTCGACGACTACCTGAAGTCGCTCGCGGTCGGCTCGGCGATGCGCGAGCTCACCGACAAATTCCGGGTCTCGCGGGAAAAGCTCGCCTACGTCGTCGATTCGACGGCGGCACCGGTCAGCGTGATCATCCCCTTCTCCACCTGGGGGGCCTTTTTCGGCGGGTTGCTGGTCGCAAACGGTCTTGCCGCGGAAGGCGAAGGACTCGCGGTGTATATCAGCGCGATTCCCTACATGTTGTACGCGTGGGTCGCCGTGCTGCTCGTCCCCATCGTCATCGGCGGCTACATACCTGACCTGTGGGGGATGAAGAAGGCGGAGTACCGGGCGCGCGAACTGGGCCAGACCGTGCCGCCCGAGGCGGCGCACATCGAGATAGCTAATCGCTCGATCCAGGCAAAACCCGGCGTTACACCGCGCATGAGTCTTTTCATCCTGCCGATGCTGGCGCTGGTGCTGGTCACACTGTGGCTCGACAAGGATTTCCTCAAGGGAATTTACGTTACGCTTTTCTCCTTCGTCATCATCGTGATGGCGCTGGGTCTCCTCGATCTTGACGAGACGTTCAATACGGTTATCGACGGCTTCAAAACAATGATCGAGCCGCTCGGTGTGCTGGTCGCGGCATTCATATTGAAGGATGTGAATGATGCCCTGGGCCTGCCGGCCTTCGTGGTCGAGCAAATGCAACCCCTGCTGACGGAAGACCTGCTACCGGCAATCATCTTCGTTACGATGGGACTTGTGTCCTTCATGACCGGCTCGAACTGGGGCGTTTTTGTCATCATCCTGCCCATCGTGACCTCACTGGGCACCAATCTCGGCGCGGACATGACGCTCGTGATCGGCGCTACATTGTCTGCGAGCACGTTCGGCAGTCATGCGTGCTTCTATTCCGATGCCACGGTACTGACCGCACAAGCCACCGGCTGTACGCCATTGCAACACGCGCTGACGCAGTTACCCTATGCCCTGATCGCCGCAGGCATCACGGTCGTCGGCTATCTATTCATCGCTTTCGTTTGACAATAAACACCGGAGATACATCATGAAAAAAGTTATCGCAGGACTCATCAGCGCCAGCCTGCTCACCGCTGGCATCGTCGTCTCAGACGAACATGCCGCCGTGCACCCGGCCGAAATGAACAAGGAAGACATTGCGGGCGCGATTTTCGATCGGGGCGCCACGACCCGTACCGAACGGGACGGATTCACCGTGCTCGACGTCACATCGCTGAAGAGCAGCGACGGCAAATTTGCCTCCGGCATGTACCAGGCAGGCAAGAGCCGCTTCGAAGTGACCGATCCCTACGGTGTCGACGAATTCATGTATTTCCTGGAAGGTGGCGTCACTCTCACCTCGTCGGACGGCACAGTCACCGAGATCGAGGCCGGCGAAGCGGTTACCATCCCGAAGGAGTGGACAGGCGTCTGGGAGACGGATGGCTACACGAAAATCTGGGTCATTTATTCCGAGGATGGTTCCGGGCTCTGACACGCGAGGCCCATCTCAGACCCGGTCAGGGAGATTGCGCCCGGCGTAGCTTCGCGTTATGCGGCACGATTTAATGAGCCGGATGGGACATCAGGTTTTATTGTCTTGGATCCGACGGAACTTTGAGAGAAGTACACAGGATTGACATGGCTGATTTCAATCATGTCGCGTGGGGATGGGTCTCGGTTATTGGGCACACCATTGAATAAGCGAACGGGACAATGTCAATGCGCACGAATCCGGTTTGAGTTTGACGGTGAGCCGACAGACGCGAGTTTTTGTTACTGCTCCATTTGCAGAAAGCTGAGCGGATCGGCGTTTGCTGCCTATGTTGAAGTAGCGACACCGGATCTGCGCATCACTCGAGGCGAGAATCGGGTCTCGACCTATGACGTTACGGAATGCCTAAGTAAGAGCTTCTGCGAGAAGTGTGGCACGCCACTTTTCACCAATCACTCAGCTTTTCCCCAATATACGTATATCAGTCTTGGCGTTTTGGACGATGATCGCGGAATTGTTCCGGAGTATCATCAATTCGTAGGATCCAAGGCCTGGTGGTACGCAATCAACGATGAATTGCCACAGTTTCAAGAATGGCCCGACCCTTAGGCGCATAGTGTCGGTCAAATGACCCCAACCATCACCGCTTTCGGGGCGCCCAACCCTCGACTGTGCCGTCATGCCGCTGGAAGGGCTGTGGTGGGCGGACGACATGTCGGCCTTCATCGCCGACGACAGGGCGAACTGGAAGTGGGCGATGATGATCATGCAACCCCACTTTCTTGCGGATGAAGCCATCGAAGCGGCTATTACTGAGGTCCAACGCAAGAAGAAGCTTGCCGGCCTCGACAAGCTGCGCCTGGAGGAATTCTCTGAAGGCCGGTGCGCTCAGGTGATGCACGTGGGCCCTTTTTCTGAAGAGGGGCCGACCATTGCGCGCCTGCATGCGTTCATCGATGAACGATCAGGCCTCGCCGGAAAGCACCACGAGATTTACCTTAGCGATATACGACGCGCACATCCGAGCAATTGGAAAACAATCATTCGTCAGGGGATGCGATGACCGTACTTACCGTAAGCGGGAGGGATGAATGAATCCGGACATTCTAAAGTACAACGAGAGGCAGGAACCGGGCGACCAGGAACTATGCGCTCTGCTTGCGCAGGAGATCGATCGCAATTTGGCTGGTGCCGAAAGCAAAATCTGGCATGGACATCCGGTCTGGTTTCTGGATGAAAATCCGACTGTCGGGTACAGCAAGCAAAAGCCGGGGATACGACTGATGTTCTGGAGCGGTGCCGATTTTGAAGAAGCCGGATTAGACGTCGTAGGCAAGAAGTTCAAGGATGCGTCGATTTTTTACCGGGATGTTGCCGAGGTTCGAAAAACTGATTTGAAGCGCTGGCTTCGAAAAGCAAAAGAAATTCAATGGGACTACAAGAATATCGTCCGGCGAAAGGGTCTGCTGCAGAAGCTAACCTAGGGTGTGCGATGTTGGCAAAGCCGTGCGTCGCTGATCCGTGACGTCGAGCCACCCACAAGCATCGGAGTCAATGATGGCGAAAGTTACAGGAATCGGCGGCGTTTTCTTCAAGAGCCGAAACGACAGCACTGCGCTGGCGGCCTGGTATCAAGAGCACCTGGGTATTTCCCTGGAAAGCTTTGGTGGCGCAGTCATGAAATGGCCGGATGACAAAGCCCTGGACCAGGGTCTCACCGTGTGGCACATCGCGGAAAGGGAGAGCCAGTGGTTCAGCCCCAGCGATGCCACTTTCATGATCAACTACCGGGTCGACAATCTCGACGAGATGATCGCGCAACTCCGCGCAGACGGCATCGACATCATCCAGGGCCCCGAGGGCCATGAAAACGGCAAATTCGCGTGGATCCTTGACCCGGACGGGAACAAAGTCGAGTTGTGGGAGCCGATGCCCTGGGACGAGAACAACAAGAGCACCTGAAGCGTCCTGCCTGAGAGGGACGCCGTGCAGCAGCCTACGGCTGCACGAGAAACGGCAGGTTCGCATGACCGGCATTTCCGTTGCCGTCCCGGACATAGACAAACAAGCGATAGGGCCCGGGCTCGGCTGGCGTTGTCACCTGGACGGTGCCGTCGACCACGTCGCCGATGAGTCCCGGGAAGGATTCGGGCACGCTTTCGGCATCCCCACCCGTGCTCGTCGCGCTGCTCTCGCGCATGAGTATCCACTCGAAGTCCAGCGTATCGCCGTCCGGGTCGGCAGCATCGATGCCGGCTATGACCTGCGCGCCGGGCGCCAGTGTCACGTCCTGCCCGGCATTCTTCGAATCGAGGAGCAGGGAAGAAACCCGCGGCGTGCGATTGGCGGGCCAATTGCCGGTCCAGATGTAGTGCATGACATCGACGGCCTCGGTCTCCGAACCGTCCGCAAGGAACATGCCGTACCAGGTCGGCGTACGTTCCTGCTTCTGGCCCCATAGAAATGCGTAGGATCCGAGCACCTGTGCCGGCATCGACGCGATCGCGGACTCGTAGCTCGCGAGATAGAAGTCGGCCTTCGCGCTGCTGTCGAGTTCGATCGGTGCGCCCCAGGCCGTCGCCGGCATTTCCCAGTGCCCGACCGTGCCCCACTCCGTGACCAGGATCGGCCTGTCCCAGCCGATGTCCGTGAGAATTTTCGGCAGGTGCACCAGCGCACCGTAGAACTGGATGCTGACGAAATCGAGGTCCGGCGCCCGTGCTTCGATCAGGCGGGCAAGCTCGGCATTGAACCCCGCGAGTGCCGTGGTCGTCGGATGACTGCCGTCCACCGCGTGAATCATTCGCGAGATTTCGTCGATCGCATCGAACACCTTCGGATTCTGGAACTCGAGATTCGGCTCGTTACCGATGAGCCAGGTTAGCAGCGCGGGGTGTTCCTTGAGGGCCATGACTTCATTGCGCAGGCGGTCGAGCTGGTCGGCCACGGCCGCAGGGTCGTCGTAGTCGAAGCCGTGGCGTTCCTTGCCGACGTCGAGACACAGCGCCACACTGATCCCGAGCGCATGCGCTTCGTCCAGGCGCCGGCGCGCGTCGTCGATGCCTGCCCCGATGCCCCAGGTCCGGTAGGAGTTGCCGCCATGTTCGGCGAGCGTCGCGGGATCACCGCCGCCGAGGCCAGCGCCCTCAGGCCGGTACGGCTCGCCGTTTCGGACCAGGGTGTAGCGGCCGTCTCGCTGCTCGAGCGTCACGACCGCGCCGGAAAAATTGCCCGGTGGCTCGCCACCGCTGCCGGAGGATTCCGACTGCCCGCCGCCGTTACTGCTGCAGGCGGCGACTGTGAGGAGTACGAGCGATAAAAGCCGTGATGTCATGCCGCGCGCCTCCGGACAAGGTCTGTCTCGAGTTCTTCCAGGGTACGTCCTTTCGTCTCGGGCAGGATGTTGAACAACAAAACGAGTCCCGCCACGGCGAACAGTCCGTAAATGAGAAACGTCGCCGAGTTGCCGAAATTCTCGAGTTCCCAGGGAAACACCAGCTGGACCAGGAAACTGGTGCCGGAGTTCAGCAGACCGCAAACCGAAACGGCGAGACCGCGCAGACGATTCGGAAACAGTTCGGAAAACAGGACCCACATCACGGGACCCAGTGACAGGGCGAAGCTCGCCACGAAACCCAGCACACCGGCGAGTACGAGACCAGGGTTCATGTCGATTGCCGCAGCGACGAGTACTGCTTTGTGCTCCTGCCACGCGTCGAGGCCAATGAGCGGTACGACCGCTGTTCGGAAGGCAACGTCATTGTCATAGTTGACGCCTTCGATCGCGGCAAGCGCGCCGGCGTCGATGCCGGCGGGCAGCGCACTCGACGCGCCGGCCGCGAGGGCGTAGGTAGCGCTCCCGAATCCATACGCGAGCAGCAGCATACTGAGGGCGATGCCGGTGAGGCCGGTAGTCAGCAGCGGCCGGCGTCCGAGCTTGTCGATCAACGCGATAGCGAGAATGGTGAATACGAGATTGGTCAGGCCGACCAGAGCCGCCTGCATGAAGGAAGCATTCGTGCCGATGCCGGATTGCTCGAAGATCATCGGCGCATAGAAAAATACGGCGTTGATGCCGGTGATCTGCTGCAATACAGCAATCACGATCCCAAGAAAGAGGACCTTTCGCATCGACGGCGCCAGTAATTCCCGCGGCGTCGCGTCCTGGCGAGAGCGTTCGTCGATGGACACACGGACCGTAGAGAGTTCCACCCGTGCGGCATCCACGTTTCCTGCGCGCGCAAGGATTTCGCGCGCCTCAGTCTCGCGGCCGTGCATCACGAGCCAGCGGGGGCTCTCGGGAACGAAGCACAGGGCGATGAAGTACACGACGGCGGGTAAGGTCTCTATACCGAGCATCCATCGCCAGGCGGCATCGCCCTGAACGTGCGGCGCCAGCCAGCCCTGGTCGCTCTGGCCGAGCTGCAAGATGAGATAGTTGCTGAAGAATGCGGCGGAAATACCGACGACGATATTGAGCTGGTTAATTGAAACCATGCGACCCCGTAGAGCTGCCGGCGCCATTTCCGCGATGTACATCGGCGCGATGATCAACGCTGCGCCGACGCCGAAGCCACCGATCATGCGTGCGATGACCAGCCAAAGGAAGGTGGGTGCATAGGCGGACATGACGGCCGAAACGGCAAACACGACCGCGGCGATGCGCAACACGGGGAGCCGTCCGAGCCGGTCGCTCAGCGGCCCCGCACACAGCATGGCGATTGTGGCGGTGAGCGTAAGCGACGCCACCGCCCAGCCGAGCTCGATCCTGTTCAAGCCGAACCGGGGTTCGATGAAGGGTACGACGCCCGAAATCACCGATGCATCGAAGCCCATCAGGAAGCCGCCGAGCGCCACGATCAGCGACAGGCGCAGGGCATAGCGGGTACCGGGGTTCATTGTCGTCCTGCCACCAGGTTCCGCCGTTTCACGAGCCGGTCAGCCGGCGTTCTGCCGCACCGACTCCCGAAGAACGAGTGTAGGTTCGAACAGGTTCCGGATCTCGAGGCGGTCATTGCCGTAAACGTGTCGAAGCACCCAACGCCCCGCCATTCCGCCGATATCATGCGTCGGGTAGTCGATCGTCGAAAGCCCAGGAAACAGGTAGTGCGAGAAGTTCACGTTGTCGAAGCCGATGATTGAAATATCACCTGGAACGTCCAATCCCCGTTCCCGCGCCGTACGCATGGCGCCTGCCGCCATGCTGTCGTTGGCGCACACCACGGCGGTAAAGGGTCGCCCGAGGCCCAGCAGGTGGTCCATTCCGGCACTGCCGCTCGACTCCTGGAAGTCCCCCTCGAACACCAGGAGCTCGTTAATGCTTATATCGAATGCCTGAAGCGCGGCCCGGTGTCCGGCGTAGCGTTCCTTTGCATCGGTCTTCCACGCCGGGCCCGCGATGTAAGCGATCTCGCGATGACCGCGCTCGAGCAGGCAGCGCGTCGCGATTTCGCCGCCTTTCCGGTTGTCGAGCGCGATGCAGTTGGCGGCAATGCCGCTGACCTGCCGGTTTGCAATGACGACCGGTACCGGTCCCTTGCTCAGCGTCTCGAGGTACTCATCGGATACTGCATCCACGTGCAATACCATCGCATCGCACTTCCGACTGATGAGGAATTCGATGCCGTCTTTCTCCTTGTCCTCGTCACTGTGGCCCACGGTGACGATCGTGTGCTTGCCGGCGCTTCGAAGTACCTGTTCGATCCCGCTTACGAGCGTACCGAAGAACGGTCCATGCAGTTCCGGCAGAATGATGCCGATGGAGTTTGAACGTTTGGAGGCCAGCGACTGGGCAATCGAATTCGGACGGTAATTGAGTTCGGCGACCGCCGACAATACTTTTTGCCGAGTGGCATCGCTGACGCGAGCGGTGTTGTTCATGACGCGGGATACCGTCGCAAGCGATACGCCGGCGCGCCTGGATACTTCGTAGATCGTGGCCAAATTAACGATTCCCGTCCTGGTCGCCGAGGGGCCGTGAGTGGTCTCAGGGCAATCCGCGCATCGGCGCGTCGGAAGCGCCTGCCCGCATCAGGGCTTTGCGCCGCCCAAGGAAGTCACGATAGCAATGACCGCTTTGCTTGACTATGCGTTGTTGGGTTTCGAAGTCGACATAGACGAGCCCGAAGCGCTTGGCGTAACCCTCGGCCCATTCGAAGTTGTCGAGCAGGCTCCAGTAAAAGAACCCGCTGATCGTCACGCCCTGATCCATCGCGGCCGCTACCGCATCGATGTGTGCGGCAATGTACCGGCCGCGCTCCTCGTCGTCGACCCGGCCATTGACGAGCCGGTCGCGCACCGCGGCGCCATTTTCCGCAACATAGACCGGCGGAAGCGTATAGCGCCGGTCGAGCTGCAGCAGCACTTCCGTCAGGCCCTCTGGCCAGACCTGCCAGCCCATGTCCGTTAAGGGCGGCTCCGCGGGCAGCGCCCTGAACCCGCCCTTGCCGTCACTCTCGTACACGGCCCGGGTGTAATAGTTAACGCCGAGGAAATCGAGCGGGTGGGCGATCAGGTCGAGGTCACCGTCGCGAACGCCCGGCCGTGCCGCCGCGGGGAGACCCTCGATCAGCGGTGGATATCGTCCGAGCAGGAGCGGCTCGATGTACCAGCGATTGAAGGCTTCATCCGCGGCGCTCGCGGCGGCAGCGTCGGTCGCTGACGGTGATGCCGGATGGCACGGCGAAAAATTGAGGACGATGCCATTCAGGCTTTGCGGGCTCGTCGTATCGAGCACCTGCATGCCGAGGCCATGCGCCAGCAACAGGTGATGCGCTGCTTTCTTGCCCGCGGCGGTATCCGTGAGACCCGGCGCGTGTGCACCCGTCTCGTGGCCGAGATAGGCGCTGCACCAGGGTTCATTCAGTGTTGCGTACGAATACACGCCATCCAGCGCCGTGGATACCATCTCCACGTAATCGCGGAACCGGTACGCCGTCTCGCGGTTCAGCCAGCCGCCGTTGGCCTGCAGGTGCAGGGGCAGGTCCCAGTGATACAAGGTGACGAACGGCCGGATTCCGCGCTCGTTGAGCGCATCTGTCAGGCGGCGATAGAAATCGATGCCCTCGCGAATGGGGCGGCCGTTCTCGTCCGCAACGCGCGGCCACGCGATGGAGAAACGGTAGGCATCGACGCCAAGGAAGGACAGCAGGTCGAGGTCTTCGCGCCAGCGTCGGATATGGTCACAGGCGACCCGGCCGTCCGAGCCGTCCCGGATCCGGCCTGGCTCGTCGCAAAAGGCGTCCCAGATACCCGGCAGCCGGCTGCCGGCGCTGCCCTCGATCTGGAACGACGACGTGGCAACACCGAACAGGAACGCCGGGTCGAGCATGTCTGCGGTGAGTTTCGGGCGAATATCCATAGGCGTTGAGGGTTCATCGCCCCCCGGGCCCGGGATGGCCCGGTGGGAGGACAGAGGTTTCGGACGAGCCGAATTGTAAGCGCTTACATCACAACGGGCAAACCTCGGACGATCATCATTCGGGTAAGATGCCGGTCCCCGGAAACCCAGGCGAGTCAACATGGCGCGAGTACTCAGGGTCGGCGGTGTCCCGGAACATTTCAACCTGCCCTGGCGGCTTGCCGCCGGCGCCGGGCGCTTCGATCAAAGCGGCGTGCCCATCGAATGGCGGGAGGTGGCGGCCGGGACCGGCGAGCTGAACCGCCAGCTTGGCGACGGCGAACTCGACCTGGCGCTTCTTTTGACCGAGGGTGCGGTGGCGGACATTCTCAGCCACGACCGCAGCCGGATCGTGAAGGTCTGGGTAGCGTCGCCGCTCGTGTGGGGTATCCATGTCGCGGCGGGCAGCAATTTCGACGACGTTCGCGACATTCGGGACCGGCGAATCGCGATCAGCCGATACGGCTCCGGCTCGCACCTCATCCCCATCGTCGACGCAGCCGAGCGCGGCTGGCATACGCGCACGATGAGCTTCGTCGTCGTCAACGACATCGACGGCGCGCGGGACGCGCTCGCGACCGGGCGCGCGGATGTTTTCTTCTGGGAACGCCACATGACGCAGCCGCTCGTCGACGCGGCAGAGTTCCGGCGTATCGGCGAACGTGAAGTCCCCTGGCCGGCGTTCGTCGTGGCGGCCCGGCGCGACATACTCGAATCACGCGGTCGTGAACTCCGCACCGTCCTCGATATCGCCGCGGCCGAAGCGCGCAAGCTCAAGCGCCGCGGCTAGAT
>JBGTLY010000129.1:0-15803 GCA_041743865.1 Woeseiaceae bacterium | reverse complement strand
CTCGCGCTGCTGTTCGGCGACGTGGATATGCATCGGTACATCGGCCTGCCCTGCGGCGGCTACGATCCGGTCCAGGGATTCCGGGCTTACGGCGCGAATGCTGTGGGCGCCGATGCCGGCCTGCAGCCGGCCGCCGGCGCGCGCCCGAACGCGATTGAAGTGCGCAAGAAAGCTTTCGGCATCCGTTGCGAACAGACGCTGCGCGCCTTCCGGTTCGGGACGATCGAAGCCGGCGCGCTCATACAGCACGGGCACGTAGGTCAGCCGGATGCCGCTCGCCTCCGCCGCACTCCGCAGCGACTCGAACATCGCGTCCTCGCCGACTTCCATGGGGGCCGCGTGCAGGTAGTGAAACTCCGCCACCGAGGTGTACCCGCTCGCCAGCATCTCGGTATACGCCTGGCGCGCAATCGCCTCGAGACGCTCGGGCGTCATGGCGGCCGCGAATCGATACATGCGTTCGCGCCAGGTCCAGAAACTGTCGTGGCCGGCCGGCGACCGCTCTTCCGTCCAGCCGGCCAGTGCGCGTTGGAAGGCGTGGCTGTGCGAATTGCCGATACCGGGAATCAGGCAGTCGACGCGCGTGTCGGCCGGCTCGGGGCGCGTACCCGTCCGCATGCGGTGCACGCGGCCGCCGGCTATCTCGAGCCTTACGTCGTCGGCCCATCCGGCGGGCAGCAGCGCCTTCGCGGCGAAAACCGTGATCATTCGGGGAGCGGCTCCAGGCTGTATATACAGGCTAGTGGACGGCCTGCAGGAATGCAATGCATCGGCGGTTGCATTTGGCGGACGCCGCGGGTCTAGTTGCGCGATGGCTGACTGGGACCTTCTCCTCACCGACGCGCGTATCGCCACGATGTGCGCGGGCGACGAACCCGGCGACGATCAATACGGCGTGCTGGAACGCGCCGCGATCGCCATTACCGATGGCCGGATCGCCTGGGTCGGCACCGCGGCGAACCTGCCGAAAAAGTCCGCGGAAGAGACACGCTCGGTGGGCGGCCGCTGGATCACACCGGGACTCGTCGACTGCCATACGCACCTCGTCTTCGGCGGCGACCGTGCCGACGAGTACGAACGCCGGCTGGGCGGCGAGAGCTACGCCGACATCGCAAAACGCGGTGGCGGCATCCTGGCGACTGTACGGGCGACGCGGGCTGCCGACATCGACAACTTGTACAACACCGGCCTTCGCCGGCTGGGGGAACTGGCCGCAAGCGGCGTCTCGACCGTCGAGATCAAGTCGGGCTACGGCCTCGACATCGCGACCGAGCTCAAGATGCTCGGGGTCGCGCGAAATCTCGGCCATGCCTCGGTCGTCTCCGTACAGACCAGCCTGCTCGCCCTGCACGCGGTACCGCCGGAGTACGAAGGCCGCCCGGACGCATGGATCGATGTCGTTATCGGTGAGCTGCTTCCGGATGTCGTCGAGAACGGGCTCGCGGATGCCGTGGATGCCTATTGCGAACTTATGGCCTTCGATGCACCGCAGGTTGCAAAGCTCTTCCGCGCCGCCGATGCGGCAGGCTTGCAGGTAAAGCTACACGCGGACCAGCTCTCGGACATGGGGGGCGCCGCGCTCGCGGCTCACTTCAGGGCGCTGTCCGCCGATCACCTCGAATACAGCAGCGAGGCCGGCATTCGTGCAATGGCTGCCGCCGGCACGACCGGCGTGCTGTTGCCGGGTGCCTTCCTGACGCTCGGCGAGACGGAACGGCCACCCGTCGAACTGCTGCGGCGGCATCGGGTGCCGATTGCCATCGCGACCGACTGCAATCCCGGGACGTCGCCACTCTGTTCAATGCCGGAAGCCATGGCGCTCGCGAGCCGGGTATTTCGACTGACACCAGCGGAGTGCCTGGCCGGAGCGACCCGTGAAGCGGCGCGCGCGCTCGGCCTCCTCGAGGATCGCGGCACGATCGAGAAGGGCAAGCGCGCCGACCTCGCCATCTGGAACATCGGGCACCCGCGCGAACTGAGTTACTGGCTTGGCCGCACGCCGCTGGAGGAACTCCTGATCGAAGGGGTATCGGCCCGCTGAGGCTTTACTCGCCGATGCCGGACCCCTATCCTGCAGCGCCCGCCGTTCCGTCGCGCGCTGCTCCTTGAACCAGCACCTCCTCAACAAGAAGAGTTTTGTCGTCACGCTCGGCCTTCTGACGGCAACCGCAGCGCTGACCGTCGACATCAGCCTGCCGGCGATTCCCGCCATGGTGGAAGCCCTGGGCACCCGCCTGTCGCATGGCCAGCAAATCGTCGGCATTTTCATGCTGGGCATGGCACTCGGGCAGATCCCGGCCGGCCTCGTGTCCGATCGCATGGGCCGCCTGCCCGTGCTCTATACCGGCATGGGCATCTTTGCGGCCGCGGCGTTCGCCGCTGCGGCGGCGACGAGCATCGAGGCCATGCTCGTGGCGCGCTTCGTGCAGGGTTTCGGGGCGGCGTCGGCCATCGTGCTGTCGCGCTCCATCGTCCGTGATGTCGCAACGGGCAAGGACGCGGCGCGGCTCATGTCGCTCATGACGATGATCTTCACCGCTGCGCCCGTGATCGCGCCAAGCATCGGCGCCTTTCTCACGACGCACTGGGGCTGGCGCGGCCCGTTCATTTCGATCGCGGTGGCTGCCGTCCTGATCCTGGTCGCGATCCGCAGCAACCTCGTTGAAACCTACAAGGTGCACATCGACGGCAATCCGCTCAGGCAACTCAGGAACAGCTTCCGCGAGTTTTTCTCGCACCGCCAGAGCATTTTCGGATTGCTGCTGCTGGTGTTGCCACCGGGCGGTTTCATGTCGATCATCGCCGTCTCTTCCGCACTGGCAATCGAACACTACGGCGTCTCGGTGCAGGCCTACGGGCTGATCTTCGCCTGCGCCGGCCTGTCGATTCTCGCCGGCTCGGTACTCAACCGGGTTCTCGTGGAGCGCTTCGAACAGTTGGCCCTGATACGCTTTGGCGTCACGATTATGGGCATTGCGGGATTGCAGTTGCTTGCCATGGCGTGGCTCGACGAGGCACCGTTCTGGTGGCTATGGACCGCGGTGTGCATGTTCATGTTCACCGTGGCCATCGTCATGGCGAATGCCACCGTGCTGGCCCTCGACCCGCTGCCGCGCATCGCCGGCGTGGCTTCATCCATCATCGGAACCCTGCAGAACCTGTTCGGGGCCGCGGGCGCACTTGCAGGGGCAGCGATTTACGACGGCTCGGTCCGCAACGCCGTAATCATCATCGGTTCGATCGCGACGACCGTCGCTGTGATCTTCATGCTGAGGCGCTGGATCGCGCCGGGCCCGCTCGTGCACCATCCGCAGGAGCTCGCCCGCCCGTAAGAGCGGCCCAAGGCCGCGAAACCCTGGGCGAATCGCGGGCATGGCCCGCTCCTACGGCGCGAATCGCGGGCATGGCCCGCTCCTACGGGAGCAGCGTAAGGACTTTGTCCAGGCCCTTCCTGGTTTGCGTCGGCGTGAGCTTCGGGTAACCGTACCAGACGAGGCCGACGACGAATTCCTCGGCGAAATCGATGCCCAGGATGTCGCCGAAACGAGCATCGCGCGTAAAATCGCCGCTGGTCCACTTCGTGCCGACACCGGCTTTCCACAAGTGCAGGCAGAAGTTCTGCACCGCAGCGCAACACGCACCATAATCCTCGGCCTGCCGCAACGGGTCACGCGACACAGAGCAGGTCACCACCAGCCAGCCGGGCTTTTCAGCCCAGTTCCGCCGCTTGAACGCGCCCGCCTCCGGTCCTTTTGTCTCACAGACAAGCGCTTCGCACAGGTCGAGGCTTTGTTCGATCGTGTCGGGACCAAGGAGGTAGAACCGCCACGGCTCCGTGACGTGGTGATTCGGTGCCCAGGTTGCCGACTCGAGTGCATCGTGCACAAGCCGGGCAGGCACCGGTGTCTGCAGGAACAGGTTGATGGTACGCCGGCCGCGCAGCACTTCCTCGAAACGGCGCAGCGAACCGGTCTCGTAGCTGGGCGGGTTTTTTTTCATCGTGCCGCTCATACCCGTTCGATGATCATGGCGATGCCCTGCCCCACACCGATGCACATCATGCAGAGCGCGTAGCGGCCATTGGTGCGGCGCAACTGGTAGGCCGCCGTCGCGACGAGCCGGGCGCCGGACATGCCGAGCGGATGGCCGAGCGCGATGGCGCCGCCGTTCGGATTCACGTGTTCCGCATCGGCATCGATGCCGAGCTGCACGAGGCATGCGAGTCCCTGTGCCGCGAAGGCCTCGTTCAGCTCGATTACGTCCATCTGCTCGATACGGAGTCCTGCGAGCTTGAGCGCCTTCTTCGCCGCGGGCACCGGTCCCATGCCCATGATCCGTGGTTCAACCCCCGCCACCGCCCACGTCAGGATCCGCGCCAGCGGCTCGAACTTTTTCGAGGACACGACGTCGTCCGAGGCCAGCAACAGGGCGCAGGCGCCGTCATTGATACCCGATGCGTTGCCGGCCGTTACGGTCCCGTCCGGCCGCACGATCGGCTGCAGGTTCGCAAGAACGTCCAGCGTGGTATCCGCTCGCGGGTGCTCGTCCGTCTCGACGACCATCGCTTTGCCGCGTTTTTGCGGCACCTGCACCGGAACAATTTCCACGGCCAAACGGCCCGACTCGATCGCCGCGGCCGTCCGTTGCTGGCTTCGCAGCGCGAACGCGTCCTGGTCCGCACGGGGAATGGAATAGGAAAGCGCGACGTTCTCCGCCGTTTCCGCCATCGAATCCACGCCGTATTGCTTCTCGAGTTCTGCGTTGACGAAACGCCAGCCCAGCGTCGTATCGTAAAGTACGGCATCGCGGCCGAATGCGGCCGCCTGTTTCGGGAGGACGAAGGGCGCGCGAGACATGGACTCGACGCCGCCCGCAATGCCGACGTCCAGTCGATAGCCGCGTATCGCATCGGCGATCGCGCCGAGCGCGTTCATACCGGAGCCACAGAGCCGGTTCACCGTGGCTGCCGGCACGCTGACGGGCAGGCCAGCCAGAAGGCACGACATGCGCGCGACGTTGCGGTTGTCCTCGCCCGCCTGGTTCGCGCAGCCGTAGGCGACGTCCTCGATACTCTCGGGTTCGAGCCAGGGGTTGCGCTCGATGAGCGCCCGGATGGGGATGGCGCCCAGATCATCGGTGCGTACGCCGGACAGGGCGCCGCCGTAACGGCCGATCGGCGTCCGTATCGCATCGCAGATGAATACCTCAGGCACGCTGCTCGCCCTTCAAAGCGGCGGTCGCCAGGTCACGTTCCTCATCGCTGATGCGTTCGAATTCCCGGCCGAGGTAAATGCCGACGCCTGCCCAGATTGCGGCAATGAGCGCACCAACCAGCGCCACCGCACCGAGGCCAAGCCCGAACGCAGTCGTGAGCGCCGTGAATGCCCAGGCCCAGACCATGTCGCCCCCGCGGTAAATGACAATGTCGATGACCGGTTTCGCCTTGAAACGAGCCTCTCGGTCAACCACCGTGAACAGCATTTCGCGGCCCGGTTTCGTAATCGAGTAGTTTCCGGCGCTGCGCGCTACCTGCAGGCCGAGTACCACCGCCAGTATCGGTGACACGGCCAGGACGAGCATGCCGATGACCACCAGGGCGGGTACCAGGGCCAGCGTCACGGCCAGCCCGAGTCGCGTCGCCAGACGGCTAGTAACGAACATCGCGGTCACTATGGCCAGTATGTTGATGGCAAGTGTCACGAGCGCCAGGATCTGCGCGCGACGATCGAGTTCGAAAGGTTCGAGCAGGTTTTTCTGTTCGAAGTACACGAAAGAGCTGATGGCGACATACAGCAGGATGAACAGGCCGGTACCTAGCAGGAACGGGCTCTGGAAGAACAACATGAAGCCGGAGAATGGATTCTTGCCGAGTGGCTCGCGGCTGAGGTCGGCCTCGAGTCCGGCGTTGCCGAGCACGGTGACCTTGAGCCGCGCCAGCGCGAAGATGATTGGTAACGGCAACAACAGGAGCACCGATGTCACGAGCATGAGTTGCCGGGCCGCAACGAGTTCAACCGAGAACGCGGCAATGAGCGGGCCGACTATGGCGCCGAGGCTGGCGCCCATCGCTATAAAACCGAACAGGCGCCGCGATTGTTCCTGTGAATACACATCCGACATGAAGCTCCAGAAAACGGAGACATGGAACAGGCTGAAGACGCTCAGCCACACGTAGAAGCTCTTGTCGATCAGTACGGGGTGCTCGACTAATGTGCTCCCCGCATAGAAAAGGAAGAATGACGCCGCGAAGAACAGGTACACACCCGGTACGATCCAGCGGAAGCGGATATTGGATATAGCCCAGCCATAAACGAACACGATGCCGATGCTGATGAAAAAATTCAGTGTCCAGAGCCAGCTGACTTCCGCATCTGACCAGTCGCTGGCCATCGCGTCGCGCGTGGGTCGCAGCATGAAATAGGCGGTCATCAACAGGAACACGAACAGGAACGACAGGAATGCCGCAGAAAGTTCGTGCGGATGAATCTTGGTCGCGGCGCCAACCAGCCGCCGCCAGGGCGAGACAGGTTTAGTCGAGCCCAAGTTCGAAACCTGCTTCGAGTTCTTTTTTCGAGTACGCGCGAAAGGCTATCAGTGTCTCGGTCGCGACGATGCCCTCGAGGTGCCTCATCCTGTCGCTGATCACGTCGGCGAGTTGCTCGTTTTCCGCAACCTTGACGACGGCAATGAGATCGTAACGCCCCGCCACGGAGAAAACCTCCTGGACACCGGCCATGTCGGCGATCTGCAGGGCCAGCTCCGGAATCCGGTTGGTCTCCGCATTGATGAGAACGATTGCCGTAACCATGGGACTCTCCGCGCCGCTGTCTGCCGCCGGAGAGCGTACCATCCCGGGCCGCGACGCTGCACGGGTTCTGCGGCCGACAGTGCCGCGACGACCTTCAGATCGCTTTTTCGAGCCGCGACACGAACCCCAGGTGCGCCGCGTTGCGATTGCGCGCCTTTGCGCGGTACATAGCCTGGTCCGCTTCGCGCAGCAGGCCGGTCAGCGTGTTCGCGTTGTCCGGGTAGTGAGCGAGGCCGATACTCGCCGTGCACTGCAGTGTCAGGCTGCCGATCACGTAGGGTTCTTCCAGCGATACGGCGAGACGCGATGCAAGCTTGCCCGCCATGTACTTCGATACGTCCGGCACCAGCGCCACGAATTCATCGCCGCCGGGTCGCCCGATGATGTCGCAGGAACGAAGGCTTTTCTGCAGGCGCTTTGCGGCGATGGTCAGCAGCTGGTCACCAACGCCGTGACCATACTCGTCGTTGATTTTCTTAAAGTCATTGAGGTCGATGAACAGCAGGGCACCATTGGCATCGTCGGTGCTTTCGGTCAGGCGTACGGACGCCTCGCGTTCGAAGCCCCGCCGGTTCAGCACCCCCGTCAGTGGATCGGACGAGGCGATGGATTCCATGTGCCGCTGCTTCGCCTTCGTATCCGTCACGTCGATGAAAGTTACCGCGATGTCATCGCCAACCGGCTCGCCGATCATCCTGAGCCATCGCACCGTGGGCCCGTTGCCCTGCCGCAGCTCGAGGTCGATCCCGGTGCCGCGCGTCGTGGCGTCATCGAATCGTTCGAAGACCGGCGCGAGCTCCTCGTCCGACATGCCATCGGCCGCGAGGCGGATGATCCCGCCGGCATCCTTGTACTGCAGTCGCTCCACACCCTGCTCGAGGAAGCGGGCGGCTGCTGCGTTTGCGAAGATACACCGCAATGTCCGGTTGCCGTCCGGGGTGTCGCTGTGCCAGCGCAGGCGCACGATGCCGTTGACGGAGTGATCCACGAGCGTCCGCAGCAGCAATTCGCTTTTTCGCACCTCGCTCTGTGCATGTTCGACATCGCTCACGTCACGGAACATCAACACCTGCCCGGCGCGCGTCGAGCGGCCATTCGGGCGGATGGGCGATGCCTGGACGTGCAGGTAGCGGCCGCTCTCGGTGAGCATGCGCTGGGGCTGGCCGGACTCAAGTGCTTCGAACACGCAGGTCGAGCGATTGCCGAACGCTACCTCGAGCGGGACGCGCAAGGCATCGGTCTCCCGCATTTGCAGCATCGTTTCGGCGCCATGGTTGATGCCGATGATCCGGTGCATCTCGTCGACCACGACGACGGGATCGAGCATGTTCTGGAACACAGTTTCGTAAGCAAGGGGAACATGTTCGCCGATCTTCTTCTGCAGGACGACCCACAGGTTGAACGGCAGCATCGCAGCAAACGCCAGGGGAACGATTGACAGCGTGTCCGGCCCGACGCCGAGGTCGTAGGCGGCCGTTGCGAGCAAGGGCGGCGTGCAGATGCCGACGAGCAGAGCCACGCTGCGCCTGTGTACCGGTGGCACGGCCGAGCTGTGCAGGATCAGTGTCAGGAGCGCGATCCCGACTATTGCGTAGCTGTAGGGGGCATGAATGTAGAGGAACCACGGACCCCATTGCGCCGGGCGTGTCAGGAATTCCCCGGCCTCGTTGACGGCAGGCACCGACCACATGAGGCCGTGCGACGCGTTGGTCGCGGCGAGCGTGATCGACACCGTAGGTACCATGAGGAGCAACACCAGGAACCAGGACGGCGAACGCTCGCCCGTGAATTCCCGGAAACAGACGTAGACAGCGATCGGCAGCAATGCGGTGCTGACGAAGTGGCCGGTGCGGCCGATATTGAACAGATATTCCGTGCCCGCAATGACCTCGATGCCGCCACCGACGACCAACGGAACGATCAGGGCGAAGATCGCGCCGATCGGCATGCTGCCGGTCTCGCGGCGCGCAGCCAGCAAATGCAGGCCGAGCAGCAGGTACGCTGCTGCGGTAAGGAACAGAATGACAGCCAGGAACGTATCCAGGTTCATCGTCGCCTACGTCGCCCAAGCTTTCGAATGGGCCATCGTAGCGGCGCCGTCCCGGCCCGTCCGGACCTGCTTCTCAGCTTTGCATGTCGGCTGCATCACAAACTGGTCGAATTTTCACACGCTTACCGAAGATATGTGGCGAGTCGCTTGAAATTCCTTCCTTCCCGGGGCAGCACAGTAGAATGTGATCCCGTTCCTGTCTCGTCGAGGCAAGCCCATGAGCAAGTTTCTGACACAAACCGTTCGCCTGTTGCGGCCGGCGCGCGTGACCAGAGATGTTCGCGGCCGTACGGTCTGGGACGGCCCGGTCGAGGAAACGGAACTCGAACTGGTATCGACGACGATGCTACGTGCGATGCTCGATTCCGGCAATGCGGAACACCAGCGCTGCTTGCGCGAGGCGGCCAACAGCAAAGAGGGCGT
Organism: Woeseiaceae bacterium; assembly: GCA_041743865.1. GTDB lineage: Bacteria > Pseudomonadota > Gammaproteobacteria > Steroidobacterales > Woeseiaceae > UBA1847. Next base: position 6,522 of record JBGTLY010000129.1, on the reverse strand, counting down.
GCTGGCGAAGAACCTGAGGAGTGGCAGCTTCGAAATCATCGACGATGAAGACCTGAAGTCGGCCCTCGAATCGGCCGACGCGCCGGCGGACGATGTGAACTAGCAACCCCTGCATGCGCGCGCGGATACCGGCGACGGGGAACTGTCTCTCGTCAGCACCCAGGCACTGCGCCGAATGCTGGGCCAGGCGGAAAAAAAGCCGCAGACGGACACAAAGCGTAAAGACAAATCGCCAGGCGGCGGCTTCGATCCGTACAATAGCGCTTAATTTTTATCGCAACGCCGGGTTATAGTGCGCCCGCCAGCTTTAGCCAGGTGCCTTTTCATGCCGCTCGAAATCTCGTTCACGCTCAGCGATAACGACCTGAAGCGATTCCAGCAAATCGTCGACAAGGCGCGCAGCTGCGTCGACTGCGATTCGCGCATGCAGGAGATCGAAGCGGCAGCACGAAAACTGCTCGCCGAGACCGATCACGCCGACCTCCCGGATTTCGTTTCGTCGCGAATGAATAAGCTGGCTGTGGTCATTGACATGGTCAACGACGAAGAATGGAACCTGAGCGCCGAGGAACGCCGCCAGGTCATCGTAGCCCTCGCCTATCTCTGCGATCCGGAAGACCTGATCCCGGACCATATCCCGGGCCTCGGCTTTCTCGACGATGCGATCTACGCGGAGATCGTGCTGAGTGAACTGAAGAACGAGATCGCGCTCTACGAGGAGTTCTGCGAGTTCCGCAACGGCGAAGAGGCTCGGCGCGCCAAACAGGGCGAGGATGTGAAGGTCGGACGGGAAGAATGGCTGGCGGAAAAGCGTGCGTCATTGCACAAGGAAATGCGCCTGTTCCGCAAGTCGACCGGCACGACCGGACGCTGGCGGATGCGCCTCTGGCGCTAGACTTCAGGCGCCCTTCACTGCGTCCACGACCTCGGCAATCTCCGGACGCGCGGCCCGCAGTTCCGCGGGCGTGAGCGCATCGAGTTCATGCGGGAACACCAGCCAGGCATCGGTCTTGCGCACGAAATAGTCCGGTTCGAGATCGGTCTCGTTGCGGCTCGGTTTGTACCAGGGGACAGCGATGCGAATGTCCTCGGGCGTATTGGCACGCGCGCGGATTTCCAGCTCCCGGATCACAGCGGCGATCGTATTACCCGTGTCGAATACATCATCGACGATCAGCACCCGGTCGTCGTGACAAATCTTGTTGATGACGTAATTCAGGCCGTGCACAGCGACAGCCCCGCGGCGGTCGACGCCCAAGTACGATGAGGTACGGATCGCAATGTGATCCGCGTCGATGCCGGCATAGGCGAGAATCTCCTGCACGGCCATGCCGACCGGTGTGCCACCGCGCCAGATTGCGATGATCATCGTCGGCCGGAAGCCGCTCTCGATCACCTGCAGGCCGAGGCAAAACGAATCTTCGAGCAGCTCCTGCCCGGAAAGAACGGTTTTTTCCATGTTGCAATCCCCGGTGCCTCGCCGGCCGAAGCCGCTATAATCCCGCCCTCATGAACCGGCCAGGGCATGACTATGAAGAACCGCATTGTCGCCGCTGACGACCTGCTCTGCGACTCCTTTCGGCTCGCGGCCACGATCTACAGGGACGGCTTCCGGCCGGACTTCCTCGTGGGGCTCTGGCGCGGTGGCAGTGCCGTCGGTATTGCGGTCCAGGAAGGCCTGGACTATTTCGGCGTGCCCACTGACCACATCGCGATCCGCACTTCCTATTCCGGCGCGGCGCGCTACTCCGAGATGATCAGCAAGGCCGACGCGATCCGGGTGCACGGCCTGCAGTACCTGTTCGAGAAGCTGTCCGCGCATCACAAGCTCCTGATCGTCGACGATGTCTACAGCACCGGCTCGAACGTTACGGCGGTCATCCGGCAACTTGCCGAACACACGCGCCGCAACCTGCCCTGCAATATCCGCGTAGCCTCGGTCTGGTACCGGCCGACGGAGAAGACACTGCGGACGCCCGACTATTTTGTGCATGAAACCCGGGACTGGCTGGTCCTGCCGTACGAGCTGACCGGTTTCTCCATCGAGGAACTGAGGACAATGCGGCCGGAACTTGCGGCGATCATCGACCGCCTCGAGGCCTGCACCGGCCAGAGCGCAAGCAAACCCGCGGCCTGACGCCAGGACCGCACTCAGCCGGCGCCGCGCGGGCGCGCAGGCTTCCCCTGCAGGAATGTCGACTGCACATGACGGTCGTCGCCCAGTGTGAACAGGGCGAACAGGCGCTCGGCCAGGGTTTCCGCCAGCCGGTCCCGATGCGCTCCCAGCGTGGTTGCGGCGGGATCGAGCACGAGGAAATCCGCTTCCTTGCCCGGGACGAAATTGCCGATATGCGTATCGAGATAGAGCGCGCGCGCGGCGCCGAGGGTGGCGAGGTACAGGGCCTGTGCGGCCGGCAGGCTCTGGCCCTGCAACTGCAGGACCTTGTACGCATCGGCGGCGGTCGCGAACAGCGACAGGCTGGTGCCCGCGCCCACGTCTGTCCCGAGGCCGACGCGAACCGCCGCCTCCCGCATGACACGCAGGTCGAACAGGCCGCTGCCGAGAAACAGGTTCGATGTCGGACAGAATGCCGCGGCGGCACCGGCGCGGCCCAGGCGATCGACGTCCTCCCGCGCTAGGTGCAGGCAGTGAGCGAACACGGCGCGCTCTCGCAACAGGCCGAACTGCTCGTACACGTCGAGATAGCTGCTGCTCCACGGGAACTGCTGCGCTACCGCGCGGATCTCCCGGTGGTTTTCCGCGAGGTGGGTATGGATCCAGACATCGGGATGCTCGCGTGCGAGCCGGCCGGCCGCGGCCAGCTGTTCCTCCGATGAGCTCAGCGCGAAGCGCGGTGTGATGGCGTAGCCGAGCCGGCCCTTGCCGTGCCAGCGTTCGAGGAGTGCAAGGCTGTCCCGGTAGGCCGACGCCGGGTCGTCCTGCAGGCGGGCCGGACAATTGCGATCCATGAGCACCTTGCCGGCGATGAGGCGCATCCCGCGTGTGTGAGCGGCGGCAAACAGGGCTTCCGCCGATTGCGGGTGCACGGTAGCGAACACGCAGGCGGTCGTCGTCCCGTTGGCGAGGAGCTCATCGAGGAAGAGCGCTGCGGTCGCCGCCGCGTAGTCCGCGTCGGCGAAGCGCTGTTCGGCGGGGTATGCGTAACGCTCGAGCCAGTCCAGCAATTGCTCGCCGTACGATGCGATGAGATCGATCTGCGGGAAGTGCACGTGACAATCCACGAAGCCCGGAACGATCAGGCGCCCGGCAAATTCCGTCAGCGGTGTGTCGCCCAGTGCGGGCAACAGCTGGTCCGCGGGCCCGAGCGCCGCGACCCGGCCATCCTCGACCAGCAGGATGGCATCGTCGAAGAACTCGAACGCCGACGCCGTGCTGTCCTCGCCCGGGTCGCCGAGGCAATGGCAGATGGCAGCCCGAAACGCCTGCCGCATGCGCTCAGTTCGCGGCCAGTATCACCGGCTCGTCCAGGGCGTGAATGTCACAGTTCGGTGCGCCCGCCGCGCGATCGATGATGAGGTAACGGAGGCCCGCTTCGAGCGCAAGCAAGGGCATGTGCCACGTGCCTCGATGGTAGTTGATGCCCTGCTGGCCGTTCGTCTCGAACGCGACGAGATCGGCGGCGTCGACGCTTTCACCCGGCGGTGCGACGACCACGATGAAGCGAAAAGACGACAACGGCACGAAAGCCTGGCTCCCGAGCGGGTGGCGTTCGACGAAATCGATCCGGTACGGCAATAGGCTCGCCGTACGGCTGCGCGCAATGCTCACCGCGAGCCGGCCCCCGCCCGCATCGAGCCTGCAAAGGTCATCGAAGCGCTCGAAACGTGCCTCGTTCATCGCCGCGTCGGGCCGACCGGTTCCGATGACGTCGCCATAGGGCGCGAACCGTTCCGCCGTCAGCGGCAGGGGCCGGAGTACCCGCTCAGTCATCGTCGTTGCGCTCCGCGCGCCCGAACAGCCTGAGCCGGCTCACGCCGCCGTCGGGGTAGATCGACATGCGTACATGGGTCACATTGCCTGTGGGTGCAAGGTCGTCGAAGAAGTGCTGCTGGTCCATCCCGAGTTTCTTTTCCGGCAACAGCGTTTGCCAGGGCGCATCCGGCCCGAGAGCGAGGACGTGGGCGTCGAGTCGAGCCGCATCGATGGACACGCGGTCGGGATAGTTGCCCTTGAAGTGTGCCGTGTCGACCTCCACCCGTTCGATCACGCCCGGTACCCCCAGTGCTGCGATGACCCAATCGTTGCCCGGTCCGCGGCGGCGCGCAGTTTCCCAGCCATCGCCCATATTGATACCGCGTCCGGGCAGGTTGAGGTGGTGCATGCTGCCGAAATGCTCGTCACTTGCCGCCAGAGCGCGGCCGCCGTGCTGCATTGCAAACAGGTCGATCACGCCATCGACGGGCAGGCGGAGCGACGGTACTTCCCCATAGATGCGCAAACGCGCCACGCCGCCGTCCGGGTAGATATTGAGCCGGACGTGGGTCCATGGCTGTTCATTGGCGACGGGCAGGAAGTGGTGTGCATTGCCGCCGATTCGAGTCCGGGGCAGGAGTTCGAGCCAGCTTCCCTCCGGCACCTCGTCATCGCTCCGTGCGACGTCGACGGAGATCTCAGGGGGATAGTTGCCAGTGAAATGCGAGGTATCGATGTCGAGCCCGCGGACTATGCCGGCGACGCCCAGCCGGACGATGCACCAGTCGTGTCCCGGCGTGCGCCGGCGGCGGCTTTCCCAGCCGTCCATCCACTTTCCGTGTTCGTCGTACTTGCCCGGGATGAAGACCGGCTCGGACGCATCGATCAGCCGTTCTTTCGCGCCGAAAAATTCATCGGACGCGACTGTGACGCGGCTGCCGAGACGCGGTTGCTCCAGCCGGATCCAGTCGCGGAACGGATTTTCGTTCATTGCATCACTGCTCGAAGCCGCCACAGGCGGAACGGCCCAGCGCTTCGAGCCGGAGGCGCGCGATCTTGTGGATCTCGACGAGGGCATTTTCGAGTTCGGTGTCGCGATCGTTCGAAAGTCGTGACTCGAACGCCGCCAGTATGTCCGCACGCGATGAGCCCCGCACGGCCATGACGAACGGAAAACCGAACCTTTCCCGATACGCGCCGTTCAGGGCCCGGAAACGCTCGACTTCGTCCGCGCTGAGGACATCCAGCCCGGCACTGGCCTGCTCCGCCAGCGAGGCTTCCGTCAGGTCGTCCGCAACACGCGACCGTGCGGCGAGCTCCGGATGTGCGCGAATCAGTTCGAGTTGCTGCTCGCGCGATGCATTGTCGACGCAATCCGCCATCAGCCTCGCTATCTGGTCATAGTCGACAGAGCGGCCAAGGTGTGCCGCTGCGCGCTCCGCAACCCAGGGCGAGTTTTCGTAGACATGGCCGAAACGTCGCACGAAATCCTTCGCTCTCACAGAGCCTCCGCCGGGTGGCGCTGCCGCCAGTGGCGGGCAATGTCGATACGCCGCGCGATCCATACGTCATCGAAGTCATCGACGTAGTCCAGGAATCGCTCGAGCGCCGCGAAACGTCCGGGCCGGCCGGCGAGCCTGCAATGCAGGCCGACGGACAGCATGCGGCCCCCCTCGGCGTACAGGACGTCAAAGCTGTCCTTGAGGTACGCAAAGAACTGCTCGCCTGAATTGAATCCCTGCGGGGTGGCGAAGCGCATATCGTTCACGTCCAGCGTGTAGGGCACCATGAGTTGCGGTTTCGCAAACTGCCGGTCCCAATACGGGACGTCGTCAGCGTAGCTGTCTGCGTTGTACATGAAACCCCCTTCTTCCGCGACGAGCCGGTGCGAGTTCGGGCTGCAGCGCCCGAGATACCACCCGAGCGGCCGTTCGCCCGTGAGGCGCTTGTGGATCGCGATCGCCTCCTCGAGCTGGGCGCGCTCCTCGCGTTCATCGACGTGCTGGTAGTCGATCCAGCGCAGGCCATGCGATGCGATCTCCCACCCCGCATCCTGCATCGCGGGCACCACGCCCGGGTTTCTCTCGAGCGCCATTGCGACGGCGAAGGCCGTGACCGGCAGCCGGCGGCTGGAAAACGCCCGGTACAGGCGCCAGAAGCCCGCACGGGAGCCGTATTCATACACGGACTCCATGCTCATATGCCGCGCACCCTCGACCGGCAAGGCGCCGACGATTTCGGAGAGAAAGGCTTCGGCGGCCAGATCGCCGTGCAACACGCAATTCTCTGCCCCCTCCTCGATGTTCACGACAAACTGCAGTGCGATGCGCGCACCGCCCGGCCAGTCTGCGACGGGCGGCGTGTTGCTGTAACCCGCCAGATCACGGGGATAGCGACTCATGGCGTCGCGCCCCGGGCACCGTCCCGGTACCAGCGATCGATCAGCTCGCGTTCCGCGTCGCTGATGTTCGTCAGGTTGCCGATCGGCATGACGCGCGTTACGACGGTCTGCTGGTGGATACGCGCCGCTTCCGCAAGTATCTCGCTGTCGGTATCGAGCACGACACCGGCCGGCGGCGCCGGAAAGG
>JBGTLY010000128.1:0-9553 GCA_041743865.1 Woeseiaceae bacterium | reverse complement strand
CCCGATCGGCGCTTGCGTAAGGCGCCATCGCGAGGTAGTCCGCCGCCGGCCGTAGCTCCTGCTCGCCGAGTGTGGATGCGGTGAGGACCGCCGCGGCCCCCTGCTCCTCGTCGGCAGCGGTGCTGGCAGGCTCACTGCATCCCGTCATCGCGGCCGCCGCGAGGCAACCTGCCCATCCCGCTCTGCCGGCTCGTGTCGCTTTGGCTTCCTTACCAGGTGACGATCCGGGGCTCACGGTCCGCGCACGCCTTCGCAATTTGTTGTCGGGAGTTGCACTCGTTCCGCGTTGCTTTGTGCGGCGGGGCGCGCCGCGTGCGGTCGATGCATAATAAGCACCCCGGCCAAAATAGCAAAGCGCTACTTATGAAGACCTATTCCACCGTGCTTCGGAGCGGTGAGATCGTGGATTATGTTGACAGGAAACGCCGGTACTGGGTGTTGTCGATCTTGTTTCCCTTGCAGCCCCTGGTCGGCATCGCCCTGCATGCCGCGACCGGCAACGACGTATGGCTCGTCGCGGGCATCCTTTTGACCTACGTCCTCGGGCCTGTCGGAGACTATTTGCTGGGCGAGGACCCGAGCAATCCGCCCGAGGCAATCGTCCACCAGCTCGATCAGGACCCGTATTATCGGCGGCTCACCTGGATCGTCGTGCCGTTGCATGCGCTGGTGTTTTTTGCCAGCGCCATTTACGCCGGCAGTTCCAACCTGAGCGCGCCGGGATTCCTGGCCCTCGCTGTTGCGGCCGGCATGTCCGCCGGTCTCGCCATCAACACCGGCCACGAACTCGGTCACAAGAACTCCGCGTTCGAAAGGTCCCTTGCGAAAGTGGCACTCGCCCTCCCGGCCTACGGGCACTTCAGCCTGGATCACAATCGCGGCCACCACCGCGATGTCGCGACGCCAGGAGACCCTGCCAGTGCGCGGATGGGCGAGTCGATCTACCGGTTCGCCTTCCGCGAAATACCCGGCGTGTTCGGGCGGGCCTGGCAAATCGAACGAGACCGCCTGGGCCGGCGCGGCAAGGCGGCCTGGCACCCTGCGAATACACTGCTCCAATCCTGGGCGCTTTCCGTCGGGATCGCCTTTGCTTTCGTCGCTGCATTCGGTTGGACGATGCTCGCGTACTTCCTCGTCCACCATGCCACGGCCTATTTTCAGCTGACGGCCGCCAACTACATCGAACACTACGGATTGCTGCGCCGCCATGACAGTGATGGCCGCCTGGAACGATGTGCGCCGCATCACTCGTGGAACAGCAATCATGTACTCAGCAATCTCGTGCTGTTTCACCTCGAGCGGCACTCGGATCATCACGCCTATCCGCTGCGCCGTTACCAGTCGCTCCGCCATTTCGGCGACCTGCCGCAACTGCCCAACGGCTACTTCGGCATGTTCCTGCTCGCGTACATTCCGCCCTTGTGGTTTCGGATCATGAATCCGCGGCTGCTCGGATTGGGGCATGTGCAGGGCGATCTCGAAAAAGTGAATATCTGTCCGCGAGCCCGACCGGCAATCCTCGAACGACATGGGTGCGCATTGCCGCGAGGATAGGCGGCGAGGAACTGCAATAGCAGTTTGCGGTGAATTCGCACTGAAAAGGGATGCACATGAGTTCCTCCCGTGTGTCAGCGTGCGACATCGCCACGGTAGCTCTCATGTCCCATTGGTGCGTACCCAGAGTATCGCGACTCGCACTGGTCGCGGTCATTCTTGCCCTGGCCGCGATCCTGGTGTTCCAGGCCTGGGCCACCCTTGCGCTGCGCGCGGGAGGCACCCCGCTCGACTACGCTCTGCTGGTACCCCGGCTGATCGGCCTGCCGTTCCTTTTCGCCGTGGTCTGGCTGATAGCGAAAAGCGACGGGCATCAGCCGAAACAACTTTTTGAAGTCCCCCTGGCCATCCGGCGGGTACTGGCCGCGATCGCCATTGGCCTGCTGGCCCGGATAGCAGAATGGTCGCAGATTACAGCCCGGGGGGCCTTCGGCTATCTCGAAAGCGCCCGATTGGCGGATCAGGTCGCCCTGTCTTTCAAATGGGAATGTCCGGATGCAACGCTGATGTTCACCGGCGCGCTCATCTGGCTATTCCTCGTTCCGGTGACGGAGGAATTCGTACATCGCGGAATAATTCAAAATGCCTTTCGGCATCACGGGCGGTTCATCGCCATAGCATCGGCGACGATCATATTCATGCTTTTCCATGAGTCCAGGGCCTACGCCACTGTCTTCGTCATGGGAACGATTCTCGGCACTCAGTACTGGAACACCAAGGTACTGTGGTACCCGATCATTTCCCATGCCACTTACGACGGAATGATCCTGATCGACGAGTATTGCCTGCAGATGAGGTGGAATCCCGGCATCGATTCCTTACCGGCATGGCCGGCGGGAATCATCGCCACCGGTCTCTTTACCGCAGCCCTGACTGCTATCGTTCGGCTGCTGCGACCGGAGTAGCGGGCTGAGCCGAAAACAGCTCAACCCGCCTGAACGCCGAGCAAATCCTAGAGTGCATTCGCCACGCGTTCGATTACGTGCGACGTAGCGCTCACGAGCCCTTCGTAGATTCCAATCAGGACCGCTCCTACCTCATTGGCCGCCGCCCCGCCGAGATAGTCGTTCGGCTCCCCGGCACCGCCCGGGTCTTCGGGTGTGCAGACGCCGGTGCCGCCGGTTACGCAGCCGATTTCATTCAATGTCAGTTCGCGCATGATTCGCTCTCCTTGTCAGTTGATGGTCCGCGCCATCCCTGGCGCACTGCCAGCCTATCGGCCAGCGGACCGCCGTTGCGATCAGCAAATCGACGGGTTTGCTCCAGATTCCTCATCTATGCCGGGCCCTGGGTATCGCTACGCTGGGCATTTGGCGGACTTGAACGCAAAACGCAAACCACTCGATATTCGCTGCACGGCTTTTTTTGCGGTCGTGCTTTTGCTGCTGTTGGCACTGTTCACACAGGCACGGCTGGAAATCGGCTTTACGAGTTCTGCTACCGGCCGGGCCTATGCCCTCGCAGTGGCCAGGCTACTCACGCTTCCGCTCTTGTTGCTTGCTGTACTTGCCGTCGGCCGCGCGCAGTCGGTCAATCTGCTGTCAGGCCTGGCAAAAGCAGGGTTCAGCACACGTATCGTACTGACGGGAATTGCGTCCGGCGTGCTCATGCGAGTTGCGACCTGGTCTGAGCTCACCGCTCGCGGATCGTTTGGCCTGCTCGACGCAGCAGCCGCGGCCCCCGCACGACCGTTCCGCGTCGCTATCGAATGCCCCGAAGTTGCGGTGTTGCTCGTGACACTCGTGTCCCGCGTAATTGTCGTTCCCCTCACGGAAGAAATTATTCACCGTGGCGTCGTCCAGGCCTACCTGTATCGCCTTGGCTCCTGGCCGGCGATATTGGGATCGACAGGCCTGTTCACCCTGACTCACGAGCCCGGGACCTACGTGTGGATTGCGATTCTGGGGCTCCTGTTTGCACTGCAGTACTTCCGCAGCGGCTACCTTTGGCTGCCTCTTATAACGCATGCAAGCTACAACGGCTTGAATGTAATCGATGAGCATTGCTTGCAAATCGCCTGGAATCCGCCCACCACCGACCTGCCCCTGCTCGGTGTCGGCAGCGGGGCGCTGTGCGCCCTCGCCGCCAGTCTTGGATTGACTGCTCTTCTCACCCGCCGGCAATGGGTCGGGCGGCCCGAAGCAAGGGGACCCGTCAGTCGCCGAGCGCGTTGGCGACGCGCTCGATGAGACGTGATGTTGCGTCCACCAGTACGACATAGACGGACGTAAGGTCCGAGCCGGGAGAAGTCTCATTCGCACCACCGAGAAAGTTGTCCCTCGTGTCGGTGCCTGTGGTCTTCTCCTCCGCGCAGAGCCCTGTGCCGCCGGTCACGCAGTGGATTTCCGTGAATGTCAGTTCACGCATGGCTGGTTCTCCGGGTCGGCTGACGGTGAGCGCCATCGCTGGCGCACGACCAGCCTATCGTTACCGGGGGCAACGTTGCGAGCCGCCAATCGCTCTGTTTGCGGCATATTCGTCATGTACGGCGGGCGCACCCGGATCGCCGGTGCTGTGAAACACAGCACGGAATCGGTACCCGGTTCCCGTCTACTCTGCCTCCTGGTTCCAGGGAAGAAACCGGAGCGCGACCATGAAGTTGCTTCTGTTGCGGTTCAGCGCCGCCATCCTTTTGTCGCTTGCCGCCACCGTTGCCAGCGCCGACATGGACGTCGGTGTCGGAATCAAGGCGGGCACACTCGGGGCAGGGATCGAAGCAAAGTGGCGCCCTTTGCCTTACCTCGACCTGCGCGTCGGCGCCAATAGTTACGAGCTCGACGACATTGGCTCACGGGCTGGCATCAACTACGATGCGACGCTCGGGCTCGAGACATTCTACGGCACGATCAACCTACGTTTCCCCCTGACACCACTGCGCCTGTCTGCCGGCGCATTTTCGAACGGCAACGAGGTGCTGCTTGTAAGCCAGGAAACCAATCTGATCGACATCGGTAATGCAACCTATCCGTCTGCGGCCGTCGGTACACTTACCAGCACGACCTCGTTTCCGGACGTCGCGCCCTACCTGGGTGTCGGCTTTGATTTTTCGCTGTTCAGCCGGGTCGGGCTGAATCTCGACTTTGGTGTCCTGTGGCAGGGTGAGCCGGAAGTAACGTTGACGGCAAACGGTGCACTGGCAGGCGATCCCGCCTTCCAGGCATCACTCGAACTGGAACGCCTCGAACTCGCCAACGAGTTCAGTGACTTCAAGGCCTGGCCGGTAGCTTCGCTGGGATTTTTCGTCAACTTCTGAGCGGCCGCCGGATGCTGCGCGCGTCACGCCACTTGGCCAGGGCGAGCGCCGCTCGGCAATAATGCCGGCGGAACGATGCCACGGGAAAGCGCTTTGCCGGACCCCGGATCACTCCGGGGACGGCCGGCGGAGCCTGCCCGGTGCCGATCCAGTCTGCTATCTGCTTTCCGCACCATGTTGCCTCGCTGACACCATTGCCATGATATCCGTAGGCAAAGTGCGTGCCGGGCAAGTCAGGGTGTGCTCCGAGAGTGGGACAAAATCCCGCCGTAAAGCAGATCAGCCCGTGCCAACGGTAATCGATACGCAAGTCGCGGAAGGCCGGAAACAGCCGACCGAGGTTGTTCCGGAGTTCTTCGTACGCCAGCATCTCGTCTTGCGGATCGCCGATGCTGGTCCCCCGCCCGCCGAACAACAAGCGCTGGTCGGGCAGCAGCCGAAAGTAGTTCAGGACCTGCCTTGACGTGGCCATCAACGCGTTCGTGGCCCAGGACTGTCGCGCGAGTTCCTCCGGCGTCAGTGGCCGTGTCACGATGATCGCACTGATGATGGGCAACCAGCGACCGTCGAATGCGGCGTTCAGCCCCTCTTCCATGAATCCATTGCAGGCATAGACAACACGCTTCGCGCGAAGGCTCGCACCCTCCGTGGACAAAAGGTGTACGCCGCCGTCGGGTTGCCATCGCAGCACTCGGCTGTGGGCATGGAGACGAGCCCCATGCCGCAGCGCTGCGGACGCAAGTCCGCGGCAGTAGCGAACGGGATGCAGACCGAAAGCGGGCCGGTGAATCCTCGCACCGAATGCCTCCGTGCAATCGAACAGGCGTTCCCGGCACTCGCCGGCAGACAGGAACTCGAGTCGTGCGCCGAGCATGTCCGGCAAGGTTTCGCATTCGCGTCGCAGGCGTTCGGCGGCGCCAGGCTCGTGCGCGATCTCGATTTCCGCCTCGCCATGGACCCGCGCGTCGATACGCTCCTCGTCAAGGAGTTCGCGGACGGTTTCTACAGCTGCGACTGTCGACTGGTAATAGTGACGGGCCGCATCGACACCGAACTTTTTGATCAGCTGTTCGCCCGTGAGCGCGGATCCGCCGACACAACAGAAACCCGCATTGCGTCCCGAGGCTCCCCAGCCGATGTGGCCCGCTTCAAGGACGCGAACGTCGATCTGGTGGTCGCGTGCCAGGTGTAATGCGGCGGACAAGCCCGTGTATCCCCCACCGATGATGGCCACGTCGCAGCTGTCGTCGGCAGCCAGTGCCGGCGCCGCGGGTGCCGGTTCCCCGCCGGTTGCCTCCCAGTAACTCGCCTGCGCCACATCGAAGTGGTACAGGTTTTCATGCATGAACGGTTTCGACAAGACATCTCCCGGCTGGCTGCCGCGCTGCGGGTACCACGGCGACGAATCATACCCGTATAATTTCGCAAGTGACGGACGATCCCTGTAGCGATGACATCCTGCGCATTGGCGATACCATCGTCATTCCCATGCGTGAGATCGAGATGCGCGCAATCCGCGCCCAGGGCGCCGGTGGCCAGAATGTGAACAAGGTCGCGAGCGCAATCGACCTCCGTTTCGACTACGCCAGCAGTGCGGCCTTGCCGGACGAGGTCCGTCGTCGACTCTCGGCGCTCGAGGACAACCGCGTCACGGCGCGCGGCATCCGGATCAAAGCGCAGGAACATCGGACGCAGTCGCGAAATCGCGAGGCGGCGCTCGGGAGGCTCAAGGCGCTGCTCGAAAGCGTACTGGAGGAGGCACGGCCTCGGGTGCCGACCCGCCCGCCCCGCAAAGCCAAGGCAAAACGCGTCCAGGACAAGCGCCGGCATGGCGAGCGCAAGCGGACTCGCGGACCCGTGGCGGACGACTGATCGCCGGCGTCAGAACAGCCCTTCGACCTGGCCCTCTGCATTCACCCGGATATCGTAAGCTGCGGGGCGGCGCGGCAGCCCCGGCATAGTCATCACCGATCCGCAAACCAGCACAACGAATTCCGCGCCTGCTGCAAGTCGCACTTCACGAATGGGCACGACGTGCCCTGTCGGTGCCCCGAGAAGGTTCGGGTCCGTGGAAAAACTGTACTGCGTCTTGGCCATGCAGACCGGGTAGTGCCCGTAGCCTGCATCTTCAAGTTCGTGGATTTCGTCGCGCACTTTCTTATCGGCGATGATGTCATCTGCGCCATAAATCTCCCGCGCGATGTACCGGGCCTTCTCCCAAAGGGAAACGTCGTCCGTGTACAGCGTCCGGAATTGGGCGCCACCATGTTGGCAAAGATCCACGACGGCTTGCGCAAGCGCCTGGGCGCCGGCACCCCCCTCCGCCCAGTGCGTACTCGGCACGGCGGTCACGCCGAACTGTTCCGTGTAGCGGCGGACAGTGTCGATCTCGGCATCGGTATCAGGCGTAAAGCGATTGATCGCGACAACCGCCGGTACACCGAATTTGCCGATATTTCGGATATGCCTGCCGAGGTTTTCGAGGCCTCTCTTCAGCGCTTTCGGGTCTTGCTCCCGCAGCCGTTCTCGATCTGCGCCGCCGTGCATCTTCAGCGCCTTGATGGTCGCCACTATGACCGCCGCGTCCGGCCTCAGATTTGCCTTTCGACATTTGATGTTGAAGAATTTCTCGGCGCCCAGATCGGCGCCGAATCCCGCCTCGGTGACAACGTACTCCGCAAGCTTCAGCGCCGTACCGGTCGCCATGACCGAATTGCAGCCGTGCGCAATGTTTGCAAACGGACCGCCGTGCATCAGGGCCGGGTTGTTTTCGAGCGTTTGAACCAGGTTCGGCTGCAACGCATCGCGTAGCAAGGTCGTCATAGCACCCTGCACGCCCAGCTGGCGTACGGTCACGGGCACGCGTGTACGCGAGTAACCGAGTACGATATTGGCAAGCCGGTTTTCGAGATCCTGAAGGCTTGTCGCCAGGCAAAAGATCGCCATGATCTCGGAGGCCACCGTAATATCGAACCCGGCTTCCCTGACGACGCCATTGTGATAACCCCCGAGTCCGGTGGTAATGGAACGCAGGACGCGATCGTTCATGTCGAGAACGCGCCGCCACGTTACGCGCCGGGGATCAATGTTCAATTCGTTGTCCCAGTGCATGTGATTGTCGATCAGCGCAGCCAGCAGGTTGTGGGCGGCACCGATCGCGTGAAAGTCACCGGTGAAATGCAGGTTGATATCGGTCATGGGCACGACCTGGGCGTAGCCACCGCCGGCAGCGCCGCCCTTCATTCCGAAACAGGGACCGAGACTGGGCTCACGCAGGCAGATCGCCGCATTCTTGCCGAGCCGGTTCAGGCCATCGCCGAGCCCCACGGTCGTCGTGGTCTTGCCTTCGCCCGCCGGCGTGGGCGATACGGCGGTCACCAGTATCAGTTTGCCGTCGCGCGCCTTGCCGTTGGCGCGAATGAAACCGGCATCGATTTTTGCCTTGTCATGACCGTAGGGTATGAGTTTGTCGGCTGGAATTCCGAGCCGCGAACCGATCTTGTGCATGGGTTCGAGCGTCGCGGCCTGCGCAATCTCGATATCGGATTTCACCGCTTTCATAAGCCCCCGCGCCCAGACGGCACCAACCCGATGCCGTCAGCGATTCTAACGGAAAGATCGCTCAGGGCGCAGCCACGATCCGGTGCAGCGTGCCATCCGCGTAGTCGACGAGATACAGTTCGCCGTCCAAATCCTCGGCGAATGTTGATACGCGTATGTCCGTATCGAGGAGTTCGTCCGGTGTGACGGTTGGCTGACTGTCGGCGGGAACGGCAAATACGATGCCGGCGATGAAATCGGCAAATACGTAGTAGCCCTGCAAGGCAGGAATGTTATTGCCGCGATAGACGAAGCCGCCGGTGACGGACTGGGCGCCGTTGAGCGCGTATTCCGCAACGGGTTCGAGTGTATCCGTGGCACAGCCGCTTGGCGGCTCGTAACAATGCGCTCCTTCGCGTTCATCCCAGCCGTAGTTGCCGCCGGCTTCAACGCGATTGACTTCTTCCCAGGTATCCTGGCCCACGTCACCGGCCCAAAGCGTGCCGCTCGTCCGGTCGAAACTGAAACGCCAGGGATTCCGCAGGCCCCACGCGAAGATTTCCGGACAACCGCTGGCGGCAGCGGACGCGCCGGTCGGGCACGGCGGGTTTGCTGCGAAGGGGTTATCCGGAGAAATGGCGTAAGGCGTTCCGCCATCGACGTCGACGCGGATGATGGTGCCCAGGAGGTTCGTCGGATTCTGCGCGTTCTCCCCCGGATCACCGGCACCGCCGCCGTCACCGAATGCGCCGTAGAGGTAACCACCCGGACCGAATGCCAGGTGCCCGCCGTTGTGATTGCCGGCACTTTGCAGCACCGTCAGCAAAGTGACCTCGCTGCCGGGATCCAGGCTCAGCCCGCCGTCCGCGCTGCTAAAGCGCGACAGCCGGGAGATCAGCGGCGACCCACCACCGGGGCCGGTGGCCGTGTAGGAAACGTAGACATAGGGAGTTGTCGGGTATCCCGGATGAAACGCCAGCCCGAGCAGGCCGGCTTCCGAAAATCCGTCATTCACACGGCCTTCGATATCGAGGAAGACTTCCGTCGAGGCTACCGCGTCATCGTTGTCAAAGACCCTGACGACGCCTGCCTGTTCGACGACAAACCATCGTCCCGCGTCGCCCGGTGCCTGTTGCAGCAGGACCGGCGCCGCGAAGGACAGGCTCGGAAATGCCGCTTCCAGCTCGATCGCCGGCGATTGCGGCG
>JBGTLY010000127.1:0-3219 GCA_041743865.1 Woeseiaceae bacterium | reverse complement strand
AACCGGCGGCGTGACCATCGACAACACACAGTAATACATGACGAAAAAGTGTGCCGAAATCTCCGGAATGCCGAGCTTTAGCAAGGCCGGGACAAAAAGGATCGCGCCGATGATGTAAGCCGCGACCGTGGGCAAACCCATACCCATGACGATGCAACCCACGACGATCATGCCCATTGCACCCAGAAGCGTGCCGCCGCTGCCGGCCATCAGTTGGGAGCTGAATTTCAGCGCCAAGTTGGACTGAATCGCGACCGCGATGATAATGCCGATCGCTGCGATGGGAACCGCTACCTGGCAAGCCTGCCGCGTGCCATTTTCCACCAAGGCGATCATCCCCCGCCAGTCCAGGGCGCTCGCGCGCCGGAAGTAACAAACGATGAGGCAACTCAAGCTTGCCATCACAGCTGCATAGGTTGCCGAGTACCCGGCAACGAGCAAACCAACCAGCAAAAGCGGCGGTGACAGCAGATAAAGGCGGGGCAGCAGCGGATTTTGGCTGCCCGCCAACTGTTTGGGCAAGGTGCCGATCCCTGACTTGCGCGCTCGCAGATCCACGGATAGGAATACGGCAAAGTAGAATGCGACTGCGGGTATCAGCCCGGCCAGTGCGATGCGGCCATAGTCAACCTGCAGGATCTCGGCCATGACAAACGCCGCCACACCCATGACGGGAGGCATTAATTGCCCGCCCGTTGAAGCGATGGCCTCAATGGCGCCTGCCATCTCGGCGGAATAGCCGGCACGCCGCATCAAAGGTATCGTGAAAACGCCGGTGCCAACGACGTTGGCGACGGCGCTACCGCTAATGCTACCCATCAAGCTGCTCGCAACGACGGCGGCCTTCGCCGGGCCGCCGCAATGCGCGCCGGCGAGCTTCAGCCCCAGGTCGATGAACAATTGTCCGCCGCCGATCGCAGCGTACACAGCCCCAAAAAGGACGAAGTAGAAGACGAACTGCACGGAGGTCTCGGTCGTGATTCCAAGAATTCCATTGAGCGACATTGACAGAATCTCCACCGCTTCCGTCAATCCGAATCCGGAGAATCGCAGCCAGCCGGGAATCCAGTTTCCGACAAACCCATAAACCAGAAATGCCAATAACACTCCGAGCAGCGACCAACCGACGACCCGGCGCACCCCTTCCAACAGCAGCAAAACCGCTAGAATCCCAAAGACGATATCCACCGGCAGAACCGGGTCGACGCCCTCCATACGTTCGGTCAACCGTGCGGCCGATAACAAATAGTAGGCTCCAGTGCTAACCGTGGCGGAGATGATGACGGCGTCGAGTATTCGCGAAAAACGCCCCAAACGCGCTGACACGAGCGGGGTCCACAGAAACAACAGTGTGGCCGCAAGGGCCAAGTGGAATGGGCGTTCAACCAACGGAGCTTGGGGATGGAAGATGATGTAGATCTGAAAAATGATCCAGATCAAGCCCAGCCCCACGCGCAATGCGTTGACGAGCGGGTGAGACTCCGATGCCGGGTCCGTGGATGAAGGCGCAATACGCCCGGAAAGCGCGACGCTTTCTAGAGCCATCCCTTTTCCCTGAAATAGCGTTCCGCGCCTGGATGCAAAGGCACGCCCGTGTTCTCCAACAGACCACCTTGCTTCGGGTCGAAATCCTCCCAAGCACGGTGGGCCGCTGCCATCACATCGCTGCTTTCACAAATGGTCTTGGTGATGAGGTAGGCCATGTCGGGGGATAGGTCCTTGTGGGTGATTAGCACGGTACCCATGTCGACCGAGTCAGTGGGTCCTTGCTGTCCCTGAAACCACTGAGGCATGGGAGTCCGCTTGATTCCCGGGCCGACCAGTTTCATGATCACCTCTTCGGGATAGTCGAGAAACCGAACCTCGGTGGTGGTCGCGACTTCGGTCACGGTTGGGTGCCCCTGAATCGCTGTTTCCAGGTACAGGTCGGCTCGTCCATCCCGAAAGAGCATCGGGATCTGATTGGCGGTCACTTGAATGATCTCGCCCCCCTTGGAAAGGATCTCCTCCCGGCTCGTCCCCAGGGTCTCCAACAGTATGTCAGCCACAACGGGCACGGTGCTGCCTTTCGGCTTCATCACGATGCGCAAAGGAGTGCTGGATAACAAGGCTTTCTTCAACGTGTCGTTACCGGTACGTGCGATGTATTCCTCGGTGAGCATCGCCGCCATCCAGACTCGATTCAGCCCGCCGGCCAACGCGCGGATATTCTGGTGTTTCCGCCCGCTGTAAGCGACGGAATGTCCGCTGTACGCCCAGGCCGCTGTGGCTGCTTGCGAAATGGCGATCGTTTCCTCGCCGCGGTCCACCAGGATGGGGTTGCCCACGCCGCCCCCGCGGGCAACGACTTCGACGCGGGTACCTTTCGGAACCGATTCTTGCAGCAGGCTGGCCAGGGAGGCCGCAAAGACGTACCACGACGTGCCGGGCTCCATCGCGCCGATCGTGATACTCTCGGTGTTGTCTTGGGTGCAACTAATGATCGAGAACAGACCCAATAGCAAGGCGGTCAAGACCGTGATCTGTTTTCGCCACAACATTGTGATTCGATCCGGGCCGTTAGAACCTCTAACGCGCCGCTACCGCAGCCGGCTCGCGCACCGACGCTTTCGCGGCGAGCAAGCCGGTTTGTTCAAGCGCTTTCTGAATTCGCTCCAGTTGCTCCGGGCTGGGCCGCAGCGTTGGGGGACGAGTCAGGTCCGATTTCAAACGTCCCGCCAACACCATGGCGGACTTCATGCGGGCATGGGCATCGCTTGAAGGCTCGTCGCTCTCGTAGACGGCCTCCGTGAGAACATTGATTCGCGCTTGGACCTTCCGCGCCCGGTTGAGATCGCCATCGCAGACCGCCGCGTAGAGTTCCACCAACAGTTCCGGGATAAGCGAGGCAAAACCAACCAGGGCGCCGTCCACGCCTTGCACCATCGAAGCCAAGACATACTCGTCATGACAGGTGAGGATCGTACAGTCCGGGTTCGCATTCCGGATAGCGCGGATATCGCGGTCGTACTTCGACATCTCTCTCGTCCCGATCTTGAATGTGGTGACGTTCGGCAACCGCGCCAACTGCGCCAACAGTGCTGACGAGTAGCTGGCCTTGGTCCAGGCCGGATAGATATGCACAATCAGGTTGAGGTCCACCGCTTCTGAGATGGCGACGAACTGGTCGATCACGTTCTGCGGCCGCATCCCAAAACGCAACCAGTAGTGGGGCGGCAT
>JBGTLY010000126.1:0-12958 GCA_041743865.1 Woeseiaceae bacterium | reverse complement strand
ACGGAAGCCCGGTTGCCGGGGGCAGCGCGCGACGCGGATGCTGCCGACCTGCCTGCCGCCGACACGGCTGTCACTGCCTGGCGGTACGAGGACGCGCGTAAACTGGCCGAACGTGCGGGCTACCGTTAGAGTGCGTGGCAGTTTTCGTTACGGCTACCGGTTGCAATGAGCGACGACTGGATCGACGAGGAGGGTTTCCGCGCCAACGTCGGGATCATCCTCACCAAAGACGACGGCAAACTGATGCTGGGGGGCCGTGTCGGCGCGAGAGGTTGGCAGTTCCCGCAGGGGGGCATGTTCGAGGGCGAGTCCGCGGAGTCGGCCATGTACCGTGAGCTCGAGGAAGAGATAGGACTGACGCGGGGTGACGTCGAGATCCTCGGCGTCACCTGCGACTGGCTGCGTTACCGTCTTCCTGACCGGTTCATCCGCAAGAATTCGATCCCGCGGTGCATCGGCCAGAAGCAGCGATGGTTTATGTTGCAGCTGCGGGCGCCGGTCGACAAAGTCCGTTTCGATCAGTGTGAAACGCCGGAGTTCGATCGCATTCGCTGGGTGAGTTACTGGCGGCCCGTCAACGAGGTCATCTATTTCAAACGGCGCGTGTACGCTACCGCCTTGCACGAACTCGGCCGAACGGCCTATCCGAATGCCGTGCCGGCGCCGCCCGGGTGGTGGCCGAAACGCTGGCGTATTGGCCTCGATCCCTCGCCGGCGGCTGAATCGGGCGACATACCGTCCTGATTCAGGGCCATTTCGTCACGGCCAGCAACACGATCGCAACCAGGAAAAGTGCCGGTATCTCGTTGAACCACCGCAACCAGCGGGTACTCGCTGCGATCGAGTCGGAGGCGAGGCGTGCGATCCAGCCATGGCATCGGTAGTGATAGACGAGCAAGCCACCGACCGTGGCCGCCTTCAGCTGGAACCAGGGGGCCTTGAGCAGTCCCGGGTTAAGCGCGAGAAGCACGAGGCCAAGCACGACAGTGAGCACAGCGCCGATCGTCATAATGGCGAACAGCCGTTTCTCCATAATCCGGAAGCGGGCCCGCGCCGGTTCGTCACCGGCGGCCTCGACGTGATAGATGAACAGGCGCGGCAGATAGAAAAGGCCTGCAAACCATGTGACCATAAAGATCACGTGCAGGCCCTTGAAAAACAAATAGTACTGGGCGAGGGCGCTCATAGAGGCGAGCATAAACGAGCGCCCCGGCGGACGCGAGGCATTCGCCGGAACGTGACGTGGCGCACTTCTGTTTCCCCGGACCGCCGCGTAACATAACGTCTCTCGGTTCCCTGATACAGGCTCAGGCCCAAAGTGGCAAAGAGATCAGTTGCTTACACCAACGGCCGGACGCAAAGCATGGTCGTCCGGCTGCTGCTGCTGGCCCTGGGGGCGGGTGCGCTGTACCTGAGCTACGAATTCGGCCGCATTCGTGCCGGCTATGACGTTATCGAGGCTTCTGCCGAGCGTGGCGAGTTCGAAAACATCATTGCGTCGCTTGAAAACGAGAAACTTGCCCTGAGTGAACAGGTGGCGCTGCTCGAAACGCACCGCAACATCGATCGCGAAGCCTATGCCGAGGTCGAAAAATCTCTCGACACGCTGCAGGCGAAGATCCAGGAACAGCGAGATGCCATCGCCTTTTACCGGGGCATCGTTTCGCCCGCGGACGGTAATGCGGGTCTCAGGGTTCAGGACTTCCGGCTGTCGCGTGGCCAGGCGGAACGCGAATACACTGTGCGACTGGTGCTCGTGCAGGCAATGAAGCACGATCGCAAGGTCAGTGGCGATGTAAGCCTGAGTATTGCGGGGCTGCAGGACGGGGCCCAAAAATCCTACGACTTCGGCGATTTGACGCCCGAAAGCGGCGATTCGGCCTGGCCCTTTTCGTTTCGTTACTTCCAGGCGTTCGACCGCCAGCTCGTGTTGCCGGACGGCTTCGAGCCGGAACGGGTGACCGTGGAAGTGGAATCGCGGACCAAGGCCATTGCGAGTATCGAGCAAGGATACGCCTGGCTGTCCAGCCAAGGTTGAATGCGCGCGACGCCGGTGACGGCGACGTGCCTTACTGAGTGGAGACTGTCATGTTCGGCAGAAAGAAACGCAAACAGAACGTCGCCAATACGATCGTCGGCATGGAAACCCGTGTCAACGGCGACCTGCATTTTGCCGGCGGATTGCACGTCGACGGCATCGTCCACGGCAACGTAAGCGCGGATCCGGACAGCGAGGGCACGCTGAGCCTCGCAGAGGGCGCGACCATTGACGGAGGCGTTACCGTACCGTACGTGCTGCTCGACGGGGTGGTAAAGGGCGATGTTTACGCCACGAAACGCGTAATTTTGGGTTCGACAGCGCGCGTGATCGGCAATGTGTATTACAATCTGATTGAAATGGCGATCGGAGCGGAGATCAACGGCAAGCTCGTGCACCAGCCGGAAGGCAGGGCACCGCTTTTGGCGCAAACCGCCAGGCTGGACGAGTCCGTGACGCCGCTGCGCAGCAACAAGGCCTGACCGCCTCCGGAAAAATCATGCAGACTATTTCTCAAGACAATATACCGCCGCCGCCGCCAATCGTCTTTACCGATGCAGCAGCGGAGAAAGTGAGCGCACTGATCCGGGAAGAAGACAATCCCGCGCTCAAGTTGCGCGTGTTCATATCCGGCGGCGGCTGCTCCGGTTTCCAATACGGCTTTACGTTCGACGAACAGGTTGAGGAGGGCGACAGTCGGGTCGAGAACCGCGGCGTGACGCTGCTCATCGACCCGATGAGCGTCCAGTACCTGATGGGTGCGGAAATCGATTACACCGAGGACCTCAAAGGGGCCCAGTTCGTCATCCGGAATCCGAACGCGACAACCACCTGCGGTTGCGGGCAGTCATTCACGGTCTGATGTGAATTCCGGTCAGCCGCAGGTCATTGCCGCTGTCGACCTCGGCTCCAACAGCTTCCACATGATCGTCGGCGAGCTGCGCCACGGCCAGCTCGCCATTATCGATCGGCTCCGCGAAACGGTTCGACTCGCCGAGGGCCTGTCCGATGACGGTACACTTTCCGGGGATGCGCGCCGCCGTGCCGTCGAGTGCCTGTCGCAGTTCGGCGAGCGCTTGCAATCCATGCGAGCCGACAGCGTGCGTGCGGCAGGCACCAGTACTTTGCGTCGCGCGCGCGAGGATTCGACTTTCCTTGCGGAGGCCGAGGCGGCACTGGGCCATCCTATCGAGGTCATCTCGGGCATAGAGGAAGCGCGCCTCATCTATAAGGGTGTCACGCAAAGCCTGCCGCCGAACGACGGGCTCCGGCTCGTCATCGACATTGGGGGCGGCAGCACCGAGGTGATCCTCGGCCAAGGGTCGAGTCCTCGCGCACTGGAGAGCCTCCACCTGGGCTGCGTGGCGATGACGGAGCGCTATTTCCCGGGCGGCCGGATTTCCCGGGAGGCGTTCGAGCGCGCACGCCTCGCGGCTCGGCTCGAATTGCGGCCCGTGAAAGCATTCTTCCGCGGCGCGGAAGACGTCGAAGCCATCGGTACGTCCGGCACCATCCTCTCGACGGAACGCGTTGCACGAGCGCTGCGGCTTCAGGAGTCCGGGCAGCTAACGCTCGCAACCGTCGAAGCACTGATCGAACGTGCCGCTTCGTACGATACCGTCGAACACCTGCAGCTCAGCGAATTGTCTGAACGGCGAGCACAGGTCTGGCCCGGCGGCCTCGCGATCCTGGCCGAGATCATCCATGCGTTGAGCGTCAGGGCATTGCGCGTCTCCGATGGGGCGCTGCGTGAAGGGCTGTTGTACGACCTGCTGGGACGCCTGCAGCACGAGGACGCGCGTGAGAGGACCGTCCATGCCATGCAGGCGCGCTACCATGCGGACACACGCCAGGCCGACCGGGTGATGTCGACGGCCCTCGCGTTGCTCCGGCATTGCGCCGAGGCCTGGCAACTGACTTCGGATCTGGATGCCAGCATGCTCGGCTGGGCGGCGCGTCTGCACGAGATCGGTCTCGACATCTCCCACGATGGCTTCCATCGGCACGGCGCATACGTCGCGGAAAATGCAGACATGCCGGGATTTCCCCGTGCTGAGCAACGGCTGCTCGCCTTTCTCATTGGCAGCCAGCGCAACGAAATCAATACGAAACAACGCAAACAGCTGCCGCGCGCCTGGCGCGAAGACGCCTTGCGGCTCGTCATGTTGTTGCGGCTTGCCGTGCTGCTGAACCGCAGTCGGAATGACGAAGTGCTTCCCGAAGTCGGTCTCAGCGTGGGCGAGAGCGCGTTGCATCTCACGTTTGACCCGGACTGGCTCCTGGCGAACGCGTTGACCGCTGCGGACCTGCAGCGCGAGCAGGCGTACCTTCGGAATGTGGGCTACGAACTGACGTTCAGCTGAGACGCGGGCAGCCCCAGCCGCGACAGAAAGGTGTCTTGCGCCGATACCCGCTCGTCAGTGCCCGGCGTGAGCCGCGTGTAGCTGCCGTCGCCGTGCAGTATCCAGGCCTGGCAGTTGTCGGCGAGATACAGTTCGAGATCGGCGAGGATCCTCGCCTTGATATAATCTTGCCGGATTTCGAAACATGTCTCGACGCGGCGCGACATGTTGCGATCCATCCAGTCTGCACTTGCGCAGTAGTATTCCTCGAGACCGTCGTTGAAGAAATAGTAAACCCTCGAATGCTCGAGAAACCGGCCGACGATCGAGCGTACGCGGATATTGTCAGAGAGTCCCGGCACGTTGGGCCGGAGCGAACAGATGCCGCGCACGATCAGGTCGATCCGGACCCCCGCACCTGATGCCGCGTACAACGCGTCGATCAGCCGGGGCTCATTCAGAGCATTGATCATGACGATGATGCGGCCCTCGCTACCTGCCCGGGCGTGAGAGGCTTCCCGCTCGATCTTCGCGACCAGCGCGTTGCAGAGGTCGAACGGGGATGTCAGCATGCGGGAGAGTTCACTCGCCTGCGTCAGGCTGGTGAGTTGCATGAAAATCTTGTGTACGTCCTCGCCGAGCCGCCGACTGCCGCTCAGGTAGCCATAGTCCGTGTACAGGCGACTGGTTGCGTGGTGATAGTTACCCGTGCCGAGATGGACATAGCGCCTGAGTTCCCCGTCCTCGCGCCGGACCACAAGTGTCATCTTCGCGTGAGTCTTATAGCCGACGAGCCCGTACACAACGTGTGCGCCGGCTTCCTGCAGTCGATTGGCGAGCGCAATATTCGCCGCCTCGTCGAATCGCGCCATGAGTTCGATGACGACCGTCACTTCCTTGCCGGCGCGTGCGGCGGCAACGAGGCTGTCAACGATGGGTGAGTCGGCGCCAGCCCGGTACAAGGTCTGCTTGATCGCGAGTACCGCCGGGTCCACGGACGCGAGCGCGATGAATTCAATAACCGGCGTAAACGACTCATAAGGGTGATGGACCAGCAGGTTTTTCTTCCTCAGAGTCGCAAACAGGCTTCTCGTATCGACGAGCGCCTCCGGAACGCCGGGCGCGAATGGCGGGAAAAGCAGCTCCGGCCGGTCATTGATGGTGCAGACAGTCGCGAGGCGATTGAGATTGACAGGTCCGTTCACGAGGTACATGTCAGGGTCCCGCAGGCCGAAGTGTTCGAGCAGGAAGGCCTGCAGGTCCTGCGGGCACTCATGCCCGACTTCCAGCCGCACCGCGGCACCGTAGCGGCTGGCCTGGAGCTGGCCTTCGAGTGCTCGTACGAGGTCACTCGCTTCCTCCTCGTCGACGTACAGGTCGCTGTTGCGCGTGACGCGGAACTGGTAGCAGCCGTCCACCGCCAGGCCCGGAAACAATTTTTGCACATGCACACGGATGACTGACGACAGGAACACATAGCTGTGGGACCCTGGACTGCCGAGCGCCTCCGGCAGCCGGATGACGCGCGGCAGCGATCGGGGGGCCTGGACCATGCCACGATCGCGTCGCCGGCCGAACGCATCGCGGCCGTGCAGCCGGACGATAAAGTTGAGGCTCTTGTTGAGA
This sequence comes from Woeseiaceae bacterium, assembly GCA_041743865.1. GTDB lineage: Bacteria > Pseudomonadota > Gammaproteobacteria > Steroidobacterales > Woeseiaceae > UBA1847. Next base: position 6,952 of record JBGTLY010000126.1, on the reverse strand, counting down.
ATCCGCGGGAAAGGCCGGGACGGGTCGAAGGTCAGCGGCGTCAGCACCGGAACGACCTGTTCATCGAAATAGCGCTCCAGCCACGCGCGTTGCTTGCGGCTCCAGTCGCGGCTATGCAGGAAATGCACTCCGGCCTCCGCCAACTCGGGAAAAAACACCTCGTTCAGCAGGCGATACTGTTCCTCGACGATGACGAGCATGCGATACCGTACAGCGTTCAGGATCTCCTGTGCGCCCAGCATCTCCGGACCCTGCGCGGGCGCGCCGATTTCAATGCGCTGTTTCAGGCCGGCGACCCGGATCTCGAAAAACTCGTCGAGATTCGTGCAGGTGATGCACAGGAACCGGAGGCGCTCGAGCAGGGGAACTGCCGGGTCCTGGGCTTGCGCAAGCACACGCCGGTTGAACTCGAGCAGGCTCAGTTCCCGGTTGATGTAAAGCTCGGCTGGCGGCAGTGCAGGTGCGTCCACGTGGGGTTCCCCGGAGAGGCCGGCCAGTATACCAACGCAGTCCGACGTCGACTGTGAACGCCGTCAGCCGCGATACAGCGCGCCGAGCACCGCGCTCCGGCGGGCGCCGGTAACGGACGGGAGGTTGCCGGTGAGACCATGGACGTGGCGCATCGCGAGCCAGGCAAACGCGGATGCCTCAACCAACTCGGGGTCGAGCCCCATTTCCGATGTCGTGCCGAGACGCACATTGGGCAGCGCACGGCGCAGGCGCCGCATCAGGTCGTCGTTTGCCACGCCTCCGCCGCAGGCAACCATGCGGCGGGTCCCGGGCGCCCATCGGCCGACGGCCTCGGCAATACTCCTGGCCGTGATTTCGGCGAGGCTGGCCTGGACATCCCGCGGCGGCAGGCCACCGGCACTGAAAGATCGCAGCCAGTCGAGGTTGAAGTATTCAAAGCCCGTGCTCTTCGGTGGCGGCCGCGCGAACCACGGGTCGGCAAGCACATCTTCGACCAGGCCGTCGTTGACTCGTCCGCCTTCGGCAAAAGCGCCGCGGTCGTCATAGGACGCGCCCAGGTGCAATCGCGCCCAGGCATCGAGCAGCGTATTGCCGGGTCCTGTATCGAAACCCGTAACGGCCTGACCCGCCGGCAACACCGTCACATTCGCTATGCCACCGAGGTTGAGGACGACCCGGTCTTCGTCCGGGTTGCCGAACAGCCAGGCATGAAATGGCGGCACGAGCGGCGCACCCTCGCCCCCGAGTGCGACGTCGGTGCTGCGAAAATCCGCCACGGTATCGATGCCGGTACCTATAGCGATTGTGGCTGCGTCGCCGATCTGCAACGTGAAGGGATATGGGCCAGACGGCCGGTGCCAAAGGGTCTGACCGTGGCTGCCTATCGCGCGCACGGTGCCTGCATCCACGCCTGCGTCATCGAGCATCGCAACAACGGCATCGCGGAACGCTCCGCCTACCCGGACGTGCAATTCACCCAGACGCTCGGCGCCCACGGCATCCGCCTGCCGCATGGCCTGACGGAGGTCGTCCTGGAGTCGGTCCGGATAGGGGTAGCTGTAGGAAGCAGCGAGCGTCATTGTCGCGTCGCCGAATTCGGCGAGTACGGCGTCGATACCGTCGACGCTGGTCCCGGACATCAGGCCGATATAGCGCTCGGACATGGCGCGCTCGTCAGGGAGATGCAGGTTCGACTGCAGCGAGCTGGGTCCGCTTGAACTGCTCCAGTTCCGCCAGGATCTGTGGGACGGTTGCGAGGAAGGCGTCACGGTACTTGTTGTTGATCGGCTCCGCCTGCGGCAGCGCTACTGTCCGCGGGTTCCGGTGGACACCGTTCAGCCGGTATTCGTAGTGAAGGTGGTTGGCGGTCGCAAGTCCGGTGGCTCCGACGAAACCTATGGTCTCACCCTGGCGCATGCGGGCGCCGTTTCGAGCCTTCGCGGCAAAGCTCGACATATGGGCATAAAGCGTCGTGATATTGCCACCGTGTTGCAGTATGACGGTGTTGCCATAGCCGCCCTTGACGCCCCGGAAAATCACCTTGCCGTCGCCGGCCGCTTTGATCGGCGTACCCCGAGGTGCGGCGTAATCGACGCCCTGGTGCGCCCGAATCGTATTCAGGATCGGGTGGCGTCGCTGCGGGTTGAAGTTCGAACTTATCCGCGTAAAGTCGACGGGCGCGCGAATGAATGCCTTGCGTACGCTGTCGCCCTCGGGAGTGAAATAATCCGAGTAACCTTCCTCGTCGATAAAGCGAACTGCCCGGTGCGTGCGGCCGTTGTTGTTGAACTCCGCAACGATGATCTCTCCATCGGTGACGTATTCACCGTCCTGCCATACTTCCTCGTACTGAACGTAGAAGTTGTCGGCCTGCCGAATGTCCAGAACGAAATCCACGTCCCATGCGAAGATGCCGGCGATGTTCATGATCACCTTGTCCGACAGGCCGGCGTCGGCGCCAGCGACGAACAGCGATGAGTCGATGACGCCGTAGGCGATCCGCTTGCGCGTTTCGATCGGTCGTTCGATGATTTGTGCCTCGAACCCCTCCTCACCGCGCTCGACATGTAGCGCGGACGTGAGACCGAGCACTGAATACATGCTGACGATACTGCCGTCTTCGTGCACGATCTCGAAGCGGTCACCGGGCTTGATGCGGCGAAATAACTTCCCCGGTTCCTCGAGCCGCGCGATCGCAGCGAGGTGTCCGAGGTTCAGGTTGTTCTGACGGAAGATTTTGTCGAGCGTATCGCCACGTCCGATCGTGAGATCGATCGTTCGCTGGTCCACGACTGATTCGAGCGCCGGCCGGACGAAGGCCAGGCGTTCGAGCGGGATGTCCGACGGCGTCACGTCGCCATAAGCCTGGTCCGCGTTGTCGCTTGCTGACAATGCCGGACCGCTGTCGGTCCGCGTCGCTGTCGTGTCTTCGTTCCAGAAAGTCAGCAGCAGCAGGGCGGCCAGGGGCACGCCGAGGCCGACGGCGAACCACTGTAGCGCTTTGGATTTTTTGGTTTTTTTGGGGGCAGACGGCTTGAAGTCGTGAAGCAGTGGGCTGGGCCTTCGGTGCACGTCTGGGATCTCCCCCGGTTACGGATGCTGCTACTCTAACGCGAGCGTCGCGACAGGTCAAAGAAAACTGTTATAACTCATGGCGTTAACTTCGGTTTGTAGATTTGCGTGAGAATGCTACAGTTCGCCACCTCCAGAGACGCGGGCCGCATATCGCCGCATGACCGATATCCCCACCCAAATCGCCGAACTCGCTCGCGGCGCCGACGAGATCCTGCCCGGGAACGGCCTCGAAGAACGACTCCGGGAGGACCGGCCGCTCGTCGTGAAAGCGGGTTTCGACCCGACGGCGCCGGACCTGCATCTAGGGCACACGGTGCTGATCAACAAGATGCGGCAGTTTCAGAGCTTTGGGCACGATGTGGTCTTCCTGATCGGGGATTTCACCGGCATGATCGGCGACCCCTCCGGGAAGAATGCCACGCGTCCGCCCTTGTCGCCCGAGGCGATCGCGGAAAATGCGAAAACCTACGAGACACAAATCTTCAGGATCCTTGACCCGGACAAGACCCGCGTCGAATTCAACTCGACCTGGATGGGCCCGATGGGCGCCGATGGGCTTATCCGGCTCGCCTCCCACCACACCGTTGCCCGCATGCTCGAACGCGACGATTTCAACCAGCGCTACACCGGCGGTCAGCCCATTTCCATCCATGAGTTCCTGTATCCCATCGTGCAGGGCTACGATTCCGTCGCTCTGAAGGCCGACGTGGAGCTCGGCGGCACGGACCAGAAATTCAACCTGCTGGTGGGCCGGCAATTGCAGCAGATTTTCGGCCAGAAACCCCAGGTGGTCCTCACGACTCCTCTGCTCGAGGGACTGGACGGCGTCCAGAAGATGTCGAAGTCAATCGGCAACTACATCGGTATCACGGATGCACCGGCGGACATGTTCGGCAAACTTATGTCGATTTCCGATGACCTGATGTGGCGCTATTTCGAAGTGCTCAGTTTCCGAACCCTTGACGACATTGGTGGTCTCAAAAAGCAGGTTGAAGCCGGACTGAACCCCCGCGATGCAAAATTCGAACTTGCCCTGGAAATCGTTGAACGTTTTCATGACCGCAGCTGCGCAAACGCTGCCCGTGACGAGTTCGTGGCGCGCTTCCAGCAAGGCGCCATGCCCGAAGAGATGCCCGAAGTGACACTGACGACGGACGATGGGCGCCTGGGCATCGCGCACATCCTGAAAGGCGCAGGACTCGTCGGCAGTACGTCCGAGGCGTTCCGGATGATCGTGCAGGGCGCGGTGCGGATCGACGGGGAACGCGTCGAGGACCGCGGCCTCGCGCTCCCCGCGGGCAGCACGCATGTCTACCAGGTCGGACGCCGGCGCTTCGCCCGGGTCAGTCTCGTCTGATGAAGCGTCTTTTCGCGACTGCGGTCCTGTGCATACTGGGCGCGCCGGCTTTCGGGCAGGAGGTCGATTCACGGGAACAGGAAGAACTCGAGCGCCAAGAGGGCTTCCGGGACGGCATGACGGTAATTGTCGAGGAACTCAACCGGGGTTCTTTCGACCGGCTGGTCAGCGCTATCGACGCCGATGAAATGCTGGAAAGCATTTTCGGTCTGCGACTCATCGACCAGCGAATGAAGCGGGATTTCATCGAGCAAATGGAACAGGAGGGCCGGTTCGAGCAGTTCATTCGCTCTCAGTACCAGGCCGAAGCGGAAGAGGGTATTCGCGCACGGTTGCTCACTGTCGAATCGCGTGGTGATCGCGGCCGTGCCGTTGTCCGCTTCGATATGCCGCACTTTCAGGCGAGTTACCTTGAGTACGACCTGCGGCTGGGACCCTCGAACAACGTCCAGGTAGTTGACTGGGTGGACTACGGGCGGGGCCATCGCTTTACCGACCGCGTAGGGCTCGCAATGATTGTCCAGCAACCGAAAGAGACGTCGGTAAGAAAACTCATCGATTTTCCAACGGCCCAGCAGGCTGAAGTTTTTCAGGTCATGGAGGCGCTCAAAGCAACCCGAGACAACAAGTTCGACCGCTTTTGGCAAATTATCGACTCCATGGACGAGGACATGCGACGGCAGCGGGTCGTCTGGAAGGTCGGCCTCGATGCCGCGCGCGAGGGGCGCAAGCGCCGCGACCAGCGCCGCGTTCTGGAAGGCATCGACAAGTACCACCCGGAGGACGTCTTGTTCGCGCTGCCCCTCCTCGACTACTACTTCCCGGACCGGCAATACCAGAAGGCCCGCGATGCACTGGTGCGGGTACGGGACAAACTTCGCGTGGATGACGCGCTGACGAACGCCCGACTCTCATCCACAGAACTGGTCATCGGCAATATCGACGAGGCCGTTCAACTGGCCGCCAAGGCCATTGAGCAGGAACCGGATTTGGAACTGGGTTGGTGGTCGCAGTTTCGGGCGCAGGTCGCCGCTGGCGACCACGAGACCGCGGCCGAGGCCCTCACGGCCCTCAACGGGACGTTTGGCCATGACCTCACGGCGGAGACTCTCAGCAAGGAGCCCGCGCTTCGGGACTTCATCGAGTCGGAGGCGTTTCGCAGCGGGCAACAGCAATGACCGCCGGCCCGCGGACTGCCGGCCACCTGGAGATCATCGACTTCCGGCCCGAATACGCCGCGGCGTTTCGTGACCTGAACACCGAATGGCTCGAGCGGCATTTTTTTATGGAGCCGATCGATGTGCAGATCCTGGCGAACCCCGCCGGTGAAATCATTGAGCACGGTGGAGCGATTCTCTTTGCCCGCAAGGCCGGCGAGATCGTCGGTACCGTCGCGCTCAAACATCACGGCGCAGGCGTCTTCGAGCTGACGAAAATGGCCGTAACAGCGAGTGCACAGGGGGCCGGCATCGGCCGCACGCTGCTCGTGGCCGCCCTCGATCGATACAGGAGCTCGGGTGGTGCGCGCCTTTACCTGGAGTCGCATTCGAGCCTCGCCCCGGCACTGCACCTGTACGAATCGCTCGGATTCCGCTATCGCCCTGAGCCGCGTCCGTCGCCTTACCGGCGCGCGGACGTGTACATGCAGTTCGAAGGCGTCACCACGGACTTGCCGACAAGCGGTCATCCGGATTAGACGCTTGATTTCATTAAACTTTGAAAATACTGCAAACTAAGAGTTGACGCCCCCGGTTTCGCCGCTATAATGCGCAGCTCGCTGGGGGTACGGTGTCCCCCAGCAGACCTCCACGACAATACATGTTTAGGCCGAAGGGCTGGTCAACAGCCGCGCTCGGCCTGTATACTTGGCGGTCTGCATGAAAAAAAGGGGTCAGAGTACATTTACTTTGAGACTCTTTTTTCGGAAGAACGGTGGTCGGTACGTAAATGTACTCTGACCCCTTTTTTTCCTCGTTCTTTAACAACTCAATCAGATAATTTGTGTGGGTGCTTGCGCCCAAGTTTGCGAAGGCAAATGAAGCGTAAGAACCTAAACTGTCAGTTTAGTAATTGCGCTAGCTCAAACTTTCAAACTGAAGAGTTTGATCCTGGCTCAGATTGAACGCTGGCGGCATGCCTAACACATGCAAGTCGAACGGCAGCGCGGGAAAGCTTGCTTTCCTGGCGGCGAGTGGCGGACGGGTGAGTAATACTTAGGAATCTGCCCAATAGTGGGGGACAACTCGGGGAAACTCGAGCTAATACCGCATACGACCTACGGGTGAAAGCGGGGGATCTTCGGACCTCGCGCTATTGGATGAGCCTAAGTCGGATTAGCTAGTTGGTAGGGTAAAGGCCTACCAAGGCGACGATCCGTAGCTGGTCTGAGAGGACGATCAGCCACACTGGGACTGAGACACGGCCCAGACTCCTACGGGAGGCAGCAGTGGGGAATATTGGACAATGGGGGAAACCCTGATCCAGCAATGCCGCGTGTGTGAAGAAGGCCTGCGGGTTGTAAAGCACTTTTGGCAGGGATGAAAAGCACTG
>JBGTLY010000125.1:0-26423 GCA_041743865.1 Woeseiaceae bacterium | reverse complement strand
GACGATTGTCGCGCGGCATGATCCGGTCTGGCCGGTCAGGCGGTTGCGCCAGTCCAGCCGGTCGACCCGGCCGCGGCTGACGGAGACATGCTCGATCTCGTGCCAGGTCCGGATGCTCGCCCCGGCGGCACTGGCGGCCAGCACGTTCTCGAGAACGAGGCGTTCTGCGTACCGCACCTGGGCATCGTAGTAACGCGCACCGGCACGCAGGTTTGCGGGTTCGAGACCCGGCGTCGCTGCGAGCAGTTCCTCCCGATTCAGCATTTCGTGTCGCGGCAGCGATTTGGACCATGACAGCACATCGTAGGCCAGCATTCCGGCGCGTATGAGCCAGGGGCCGCGACGCGCCCCTTCGTACACCGGTATGCTTATCGGCAGTGGCTGGAGAAGGTGCGGCGCAATGCGCCGGAGCGTCCGCCGTTCGCGCAGGGACTCGTAGACCAGGGCGATCTCGCCGTACTCGAGATAGCGCAGTCCGCCATGGATCAGTCGGCTGGACCATGCGGATGTGCCGCTGCACAGGTCGCACTGGTCGAACACGACGACCGACAGTCCGCGCAATGCGGCATCGCGTGCGATGCCCGCGCCGTTGACGCCGGCACCGATGACGGCAAGATCAACGTCGGCATCCGTCACGTCAGGGCCGTGTCTGGCCGTCGCCGCGGACGACATACTTGTAGCTTGTGAGCTGCTCCGCGCCGACGGGGCCGCGCGCGTGCACGCGGCCAGTGGCGATACCGATCTCCGCGCCCATGCCGAATTCGCCACCGTCTGCGAACTGGGTCGAGGCATTGTGCAGGACGATGGCGCTGTCGACCGCCGCAAGGAAGGTTTCGGCCGCGTCGATGTCGCCTGTGACGATGCTGTCCGTATGCCCGGAGCCGTAGCGCGCGATGTGGGCAATGGCAGCGTTCAGGTCGTCGACGATTGCGATCGAGACGATGGCGTCGAGATACTCCGTCGACCAGTCGTCCTCGGTTGCAAGCCTCGCGGCCGGCCACAGCACCCGCACCGCGCCGTCGCCGCGAATCTCGCAACCTGCGCTCCGCAATGCCTCGGCCAGGAGCGGGAGTATGCGTTCAGCGATCGCTGCGTCGACGAGTATCGTCTCGGCAGCGCCGCAGATGCCGGTGCGACGCATTTTCGCGTTGAGCGCAATGGAAACGCCCATCGCAATATCGGCGTTCCGATGCAGGTAAACGTGGCACAAACCCTCGAGATGCCCGATCACCGGAATCCGGGCCTCTGCCTGAACCCGGCGCACGAGGTCCTTCCCGCCCCGCGGCACTACGACGTCGACGGCACCGCTCATTCCGGACAAGAGATAACCGACGGCATCGCGATCGCGGGTCGGCACCATCTGCACCGCCTCGACGGGCAATCCGGCTGTTGCCAGTCCCTCGCAGAGGCAAGCATGTATCGCCCTGTTCGATTCGAAACTCTCGGATCCGCCGCGCAGAATCACCGCGTTACCCGCCTTGATACACAGGGCCGCGGCATCCGCGGTGACATTGGGCCGGCTCTCGTAAATGATGCCGATCACGCCGAGCGGCACTGCGATACGCTGGATGGCGAGCCCGTTCGGCCGCCGCCAGTCAGCGAGTACGCGCCCTACCGGATCCGCCATGGATGCGATCGTCTGCAATCCGTCACAAATGCCGCGGATCCGTGCCTCATCGAGCGCCAGGCGATCCAGCATCGCCGTCGACAATTCGCGCGATCTTGCCCGCCGAAGGTCGCGCCCGTTGGCCGCGAGCACTGCGCTTCGTTGCCTCGACAGCTCGCTTGCCGCAGCAGAGAGCGCATGCGCCCGTTGCTCGCCCGTGCTTCGCGCAAGAATTTCGCGCGCTGCAAGGGCGCGGAAGCCGATTTGCTGCATCGTTGCCGCAAGCGTTTCGGAATTTTCTGCCTCAGCCGTCATGCTCGAATACCACCAGATCATCCCGGTGCAGCATAACCGATCGGCCGCGGTAACCGAGCCGATGCTCGATTTCCTCAGATCGGCAACCCGCAATCGATAAGGCTTCCTCTCTGCCGTATTCCGCCAGTCCGCGGCCTACCTCAATGCCGTCCCTGCTTCGAATCGATACGATGTCGCCGCGCATGAATGCGCCATCGACTTCGCATACGCCGACGGGGAGCAGGCTCGACCCCTTGCGCAAGGCGCTTACAGCCCCCTCGTCCACGACCAGGGAACCGGCAACAGACAATGCGCCGGCGAGCCACTGCTTGCGGGCCGCGGCGGGGGTGGCGCCGGCATGAAATACGGTGCAGCGCCCCCCCTGCAGCAGATTGAGCACAGGACGTTGCATCTTGCCGCACGCGACGATCGTAGCGCAGCCCGCGTGCGTGGCAATCCGCGCAGCGAGGACTTTCGTGCGCATGCCGCCGCTGCCGATCTCGGAGCGCGTCTCACCGGCAATTGCCAGGATTTCTTCGCCGATGTGCCGGACGTCGGCAATGTGACGGGCCGACGCGTCCTGGCCCGGATCGGCCGAATACAGACCGTCCACGTCGGAGAGCAGCAGCAGGCCATCGGCCATGACGAGCTGCGCCACTCTTGCCGCGAGACGGTCGTTATCGCCGTAGCGGATTTCCTCCGTCGCGACGGTGTCGTTCTCATTGATGACCGGGACCACGCCATGGACCAGCAGGCGCTTCAGTGTGCCGCGCGCATTGAGGAATCTGCGCCTGTCCTCCGTATCGCCGGGCGTCAGGAGCACCTGTGCCGTCGTTATGCCGTACTCACCGAGCGCCTCCTGCCACGCGAGCGCCAGTTGCACTTGCCCTGCCGCGGCGGCGGCCTGCAGGTCCTCAAGCCGTGCGCGCCGGCGGCTGATGCCGAGCACGCCGCTGCCGATCGCAATGGCGCCCGACGAAACGACCAGCAATTCCCGCTCGTCCTGCCGCAACCCGGCCAGGTCCTCCGCCAGTGCCGCAAGCCATTTCCTGTGGATGGCACCGTCCGGCCCCGTCAGCAGGGAGGAGCCGACCTTGACGACCAGGCGCCGGAAGTTCTCGGGCCGGAAGGCACTCACGTGTCAGCCGGACAGACGCTGTTGCCGATCATAGCTCGACAGGGTGACCTCGCCCTTCGACACGGCGACGCTGCCGCTGCGCGCCACCGCCGAAATTTCGCCAACCTCGGCCGCATCCCGGATGAAGGCATCGATCTCCGGTACTCGTCCCATGAGCTGCATGGTGCAACTGACCTGGGCATCGTCCAGCACCTCCGCGCCGTATTTTTTTGCGAGCACCATGGCCCTGGCGAGTCCCCCGGTGGCGAGTTTGAGCTTCACGATCGCAAGTTCGCGCTCGAAATGCTCGCCGAGCGTCATATCGTGGATATTGACGACGTCGACAAGCTTCGCAAGTTGTGCGTTCAATTGGGCAATGGCGGCATCGGACCCGCGTACGACGAGCGTCACACGGCTGACGCGGGGATCATTGGTCGGCGCTACATTCAATGTATCAATGTTGTAGCCGCGCGAGGAAAACATGCCGGCCAGCCGCATCAGTGCACCGACTTCGTTCTCCAGCAGTACTGAAATGGCATGTCGCATGTGTGCGTGCCCCGGACCGGTTATTGCTCATGAAACCATTGCGATCGGTCGCACGTAACCGACCGTGCGCGGATGGTCGCGCAGTCCCCGAGCTATTGCAATGCACAGGGAATTGTTCAACACTCGCCGCAGATTCCTGCGTTTTCAGCGCCCTTCCCAAAGCACCGTAAATTAACGTGTAAACGTGAACATTCGCCAGACACCTGCCGTCAGCGATAGTCATCCGCTCGCCGGTCGGACGATGGCGGGCTCCGATGTCGTGATCCAGGTACTCGCCGACGAAGGCGTGGATACGATCTTCGGCTACTCGGGCGGCGCAATTCTGCCAACTTACGACGCCGTATTCCGTTACAACCATACCCACAAAAAACCGAACGGCGACGCATCGATGCCGCTGATCGTTCCGGCCAACGAACAGGGCGCCGGTTTCATGGCGGCCGGCTACTCACGCGCGAGCGGCAAAGTCGGTGTCGTCATGGTGACCTCGGGCCCTGGCGCAACCAATACGGTGACCCCCGTGCGGGATTGCATGGCGGACTCTGTGCCCATTGTCGTCATCTGCGGACAGGTACCGCGTGCCGCGATCGGCAGCGACGCGTTTCAGGAAGCGCCCGTTGCGGCCATCATGGGCGCGGTTGCGAAGCACGTGTTCCTGGTAACCGATCCCGCGAAGCTCGAGGCGACGATGCGCAGCGCCTTCCGGCTGGCGCGGACCGGTCGTCCGGGGCCCGTCGTCATCGACATTCCAAAAGACGTGCAGAACGCGACGGTCGATTTCAAGGGTACCGGCGAACTCGCGCTCCCCGGCTATGAACGTCGGCTCGACGCCGTCGTGCGCAATCGGCTCGGTAACGATGCCTGCCAGCGCTTTTACGCCATGCTGGCGCAGTCAGAGAGGCCGCTCATTTACGCCGGCGGCGGTGTCATCAACGGCAACGCCGTCAAGGCGATGCGCCGTTTCGCAAACGCGCACGGCATACCCGTGACGACCACACTGATGGCGCTGGGTGCCAGCGACACGCAGCATCCCCTCGCGCTGCACATGCTCGGTATGCACGGCCTCGCCTCGGCAAACTATGCCGTGGAAGACTGCGATTTCCTCATCGCCATTGGCGCTCGGTTTGACGACCGTGTAGCCGGCGATCCGGCACGATTTGCGCCGAATGCACGAAACATTGCGCAATTCGATGTCGACGCGGCGGAGATCGGCAAGGTGAAGCGGGTGCACTGGCATCATGTCGGCGTGCTTTGCCGCGACCTCGAGGATCTGCTCGACTTCGGACAGCGTATTCGCTTCGAAAAGGATTTCGGAGCCTGGCACGCTGAGATTGCGGACCTCAAGACGACGTATCGCCTCAACTACGATCGGACCAGCGATCGCATTCAACCGTACGCGGTAATCGAAGCGATCAACAGGCATACGAAAGGCGACGCGATCATCTCGACCGGCGTTGGCCAGCACCAGATGTGGGCCGCGCAGTATTTCGATTTTCGTGAACCACGGCTGTGGCTGACATCCGGCAGCATGGGCACGATGGGCTTCGGCCTGCCAGCGGCCATCGGCGCCCAATTCGCCGCGCCCGACAAGGTCGTGATCGACATAGACGGCGACGCAAGCATCCGGATGAACATCGGCGAGCTGGAAACGGCAACGACCTATGGGCTGCCAATCAAGGTCGTCGTACTCAACAACTACGGCGACGGCATGGTCCGCCAGTGGCAGAAGCTTTATTACGACAGCCGTATGTCCGCCAGCGACAAGTCCCTACATCGCAAGGACTTTGTCAAAGCCGCCCAGGCGGATGGTTTCGGGTACGCAAAGAAGCTCGAACGTCCAGGTGATATCGAGGCTACGATCGCCGAGTTCCTGGCGTTCGATGGTCCGGCTTTCCTCGAGGTCGTCATCGACCCCGATGCGGGCGTCTATCCGATGGTCGGGCCGGGTCTCTCGTACGACAAGATGATCACGGGGGATTTCATCGCGTCACGGGAAAAGCCGGTCGAGGTCCAGCCGGGGCCGAGCGAGATGTTTTAAAAAAGGGGGTCAGAGTACATTTTCTTGAAAATGTACTCTGACCCCCTTTTTCCCTACAGGCCGCCGGGGCCGCAGTCGTTCTTCAGGAAATTGATCATGCTTTCGTAGAGCTTGATCTGGTGCTCGTAGAACAAGGTGTCGTAGAAATGATCGGCGCCATCGAGTTCGAGGTACTCGTAGGTCTTGTCGTGCTTTTCGAGCTGGTCGAGGTACAGTTTTGCCTGCCGCGGCCGCACGCGCTGGTCGACCGAGCCGTGCACCAGCAGGATCGGTACATTGACCCTGGCGACTTCGTCCACAGGATTGACGACCTTGTACTGGTAGTCTTCGGTGAATATTTTGCCGCTGCCGCGCGGGTTCGGGTACTCGTTCGCCTGCCGGATGTAGTCGGCCACCGCGGCCCCCGCGATGACGCACTGGTAGAGCTGCGGCGATCGCGACGCTGCGACGAGTGCCGCGTACCCTCCGTAGGACCAGCCGAACATCGCCATGCGATCGGGATCGGCGAGTCCCTGCTCGACGAGATGCAGTGCCGCATCGTCCTTGTCGTCCTGCATCTTGCGCCCGCCCTCACTCTGCTCCCGGAATGCGCTGCGGAAATGGTCGAACCCGTAACCCATCGACATCCGGTACTGCGGCTGGATTACGAGATAGCCATTGTTCGCAAGCACCTGCGCCCACTCGTCGTAGATGACAACTTCGTGCACGTGCGGCCCGCCATGCGGCAGGACGATGGTCGGAAACGGAGGCTCACCCTTCGGCACGGTAACGTAGGCGACGAGATCGCGGCCGTCGCGCGCCTTATAACGTATGTACTCGAGGGCTGCGAGCTCCGAGGGCTCGAGCAGCGGTTGCCGGCTGCCGACGAGCTGGAATTCGCCCTCGTGCAGCAGGTAGTAGGTGCCGGGATCGCGGGGCCCGAGGTTACGCGCCACCAGGGTGTTGCCATCGCGTGAGCGGGACTCGATCGTCACGTACCAGGCGTCCGGTATCAGCGACTCGAGTTGCTTGTATGTCGCACCTTCGACCTCATCGAAGTACTCAAAGTGGGGCTTGTCTGTCGCGTAGCTGACCGCGACGATTTCGCCCGGGTGCTCCCAGTAGTTACTGTGATAGCGCACACCCATGACGTCGACGTCCGAACGCCGGTAGAGAAGTTCGGCAAATTTTTCGGCTTTCGTGTCGAATGACCAAAGGCCGACCTTGTCGTCGCCATTCAACGCGGTGAAGATCAGGTTGCCGGGCACCGCGGGGTCGAAGCCCGGGATATCGAAGAACCAAAGCGCGAAATCGTCCTCGTGGATACGGTAGATATCGTTCCAGCGGCTTTCGCCCTTGTCCCTGTAGTAGATTACGTACTCCTGCGTCGATGAATCGAAGCCATTTCCGATGCGTGGGTTGCCCTCCGGATCGAAGGAGATCTGGGCAACATCCAGTTTGCCGCGGATCAGCAGCTTCTTGGTCCCGCGATCGAGGTCCATCTCGTAGTACGCCCGCGGCCGGAACGCCTTGTCGAGGGAAAGGTCCTCCTCCGCGCCGGGCTGCTCGGAAATGATGATCTTGCCGGGTTGACCGGGCAGCAGGTTTTCAACGATCGGATCCGCCGCCGGGAACTCATCGAAGTCCTTCTTCTTCAGGTTGAGAATCGCGATCTGGTACTCGTACACGCCCTGGTTCTGGCCGTCGATCTGGTCGCGCACCTTTTGCCGAAGTGTGAGGACGATATGGTCGTTGCTGGCCCAGTTGTAACCCGTGATCTCCATCGGCTCGGCGTTCACCACGAAAGGCGTGCCGTCGAGGTCCTCCGTATCGTAGATGTGCAGGATCGGATTGCCTTCACGAGTCAGGATCTTGAGCATGGCGAGCTGATCGCCGTCGGGTGAAACAGTGACGTTATTCATCACGTCGCGAAGCGCAAAATACTCCAGCGGGTAAGGATCCGATGCGGCAGCCGGTACCGGGGCCGCCGCTGTCATCAGGAAGAGCGCCGGGGCCACGAGTCGCACAATGATGTTTCGGGTCATGGTTTCAGTCTGCATCCGGTGGAGATCTCTATTCTAGCGAAGATGTCGACGCAAAAAAAACAGCCTGCGGGTTGCCCCGCAGGCTGCTCTCTTACTTTCTAAACGTCACGATCGGTGACGAACTAGTCCCAGTTGTACACGATGTTCGCAAACAGCGTCCGGCCGAGAATGTCGTAACCTGAGCCGTACGGTACGTTGTTGAACGATAATACTTCGGCGCCGTCAACCCGCGGGGGTGCCTCGTTGAATACGTTACGCAGGCCGCCACCGATCGTCCATGAATCGCCGTAAAAGTAGATCGAGGCATCGTGAACGAAGTAGTTCTCAGCGTAGCCGATGTTGCGGCAGTCGACGTCTCCGTTGGCCGCGCCGAGACAGGTATCGGCAAAGCCCGTGAATACGTCGTCAAACGGGTCGATGCCCAGAGCGTCCTGTTCGACCGAGCTGATATAGCGAGTGGACCAGGTATAGCGCCAGCTGCCGACATCGGCACGCAGTGTCAGGCGCCCTTTCCACTCGGGAAAACCGAACTCTCCGGTAAATTCCTCGACTTCCACGCTGCCGCCCTCGCCGACAAGCTTGCTTGACAGTTCCAGGGTGCGGTTCATGGCGAGGTCGGCTGCGAGGTCGACCGCCTTGCCGAACATCTGGGTCGGCCAGTCGAGACGCATGTTCAGGTCAACGCCGCGTGCCTTGCCCTGGTCGCGGTTGATGAAGCCCTGGTCGACGAGCGTCATGACATCGCCGGGGGTACGCAGGATGCGATCGCAGAATGAACTGTCGCCTTCGAGATCGAAGTAGCAGTCGCTGATAATGAAGCCCGCGGATGGCTCGATGATCTCGTCACGTATGTCGATTTCGTAATAGGTTGCGGCAAGTACAAGGTCGAAGGCCGTGAAGAACGGCTGTTCCCAGGTCAGGCCGGCCGAGAACGAATCCGACTTCTCCTCGGCGAGGTCGAGCGAACCGCCGCCTTCGACTTCGACGCTGTAAACGCTGTTGCCGCCGTTCGTAAAGCTCGTGGGATCCACGCCGTCCGCCAGGCAGTTTGCGAGCACTTCCGGCGGACGATTGTCGTTCGCCGGGTTGTAACCGGTCAGTGGATCGTAGGCCGCCTGCGGTACGACGCAGGGATCGCTCAGGTTAAGGAAGCCGGTCTGGCCGAGCAGGAAGTTCTCGCGCAGGTTCGGCGCACGATAGGACGTTCCCACCGTGCCGCGCAACAGCAGCGAGTCGACCGGACGCCAGGCGAGTTTGCCCGAGTAAGTCCAGGCGCCGCCGTAGAACTCGTCATCCGTGTAGCGCGTCGAAATATTTGTCGTCAGTTCCTCGAAGCCGGTCACACCGGCAAGCAGCGGAAGCTCCAGTTCGGCGAAGAACTCTTTCGTGTCCTTTTCGCCGACAGCGCCCTGATTGGAGAAGAAGCCGAAGAACAAGCCTTGGGCCGCAACATTGTCGGGAATCGAGTCGATCTCGTCCACGCGGTATTCGACACCGAGGCCCAACAGCGCCTCGCCGCCCGGCAGCGGAAAGACTTCGCCGTTGACGTATGCCGAGCCGATGGTCTGTGAATATTTCGTGTTGAAGTCACGGGTGTCGAACAGGTAGTTCCGCTCGGCGGCCGTTTCGAAGTCACCGCTGACCGGGTTCATGAGCGAGGAGGCGAACATGTTCACGGGCACGCAATTGAGCGTCATGTCATCGGACAGAGCCAGGCCGGTGTCGTTCTGGCAGGGTGTAGCCGTGGCCGAGTACCATCCCAGCGCGTAGTCGAGCCGGTCTTCACGGACACCGGCGCGCGACGAGTCGCCCTCCGACTGGGTGTGCGAGAAATACGCATCGAAGGACCAGTTATCGACGCTGCCGAAGCTCATGAACGGCATATCCCCGCGGACGCCGCCGACCATACGCACCTGGTCGATCGTCACGTCGGTCGTATTGCGATCTCCCGTTACCGCCACCGTCGGCTCCACCGGGATCGCGCCGATCGGGCCGCTGTAGATATCGATAATGCCAAAGTCCCGGAACTCGGCGGGCGTCAGGCCCTGCACCGCAGCGAAATCAGCCGCGTAGTTCGGGTTGTCGAGCAGCTCGTCATAGGCGAGGCCGCAGTCCACGCCGTTCGAAGCGTTCGGGTTACAGGGATTGAACGGGTTGCCGGCGGGTACCCTCGGAAAGAGCTGCGCGGAACCGGAATTCTGGAAGCTTTCGCGCCGGCTGTATTGCAGCTCGAAGTAGGGCGTGACGTTCGCTTCGCCCGAAAACGTGTATTCGCCGAAAGCCAGCAGGGACGCAGTCGAATAGTCCGGGATAATGTGTGCGAACTGCTCCCGGCCATTCAGGTTGCGGTCATAAAAGTTCGCATCCGCGTAGCCGTCGCCATCGACGTCGACGATCGTGCTCCAGGCGTTGTAGTCGGCGTAGTCAGTGAGGCTTGTCTGCCCAAATCCCGGGTTATAGAACAGGCTGCCAAGCTGCAGCGGGTCGCTCTGTTCCGTCATGTAGCCGGTCAGGGCACTCACGGCGCAGTCGCTGTTCGCACGCGGCTCCATCCCCAGGACCTGCGAGTAATACTGGTCGAGGTTCCTAATCTCACCCGTGGTCGTGAGCTCATGGTGCTGCGCGCATCTGTCGGTCCATTCGCGGTCGGCCAGCGTCACCGGCTCGATATCGCGGTACTCGGCACCGATGCCGATGAAGCCGCGGTCACCGTTGTAGCCCCAGGCGGCGCTGATCGTGTTCTGCTTGCCCGCACTGTAATCGCCGGCCGGCAACGAGGTGTAGGCCTCGACTTCGAAACCATCGAAATCCTTCCTGAGGATGACGTTGACGACGCCGGCGACCGCGTCGGAACCGTAAACCGACGACGCGCCGTCGAGCAGCACTTCGTACTGCTGCACCAGCGTCGCCGGAATCAAATTCACGTCGGGCGAGGACGGCGCACCTTCGACGCCGGACGGCGCAAGTCGCCGGCCGTTCACGAGAAACAGGGTGCGATCGGCGCCGAGGCCACGCAAGTCGACCGTCGTGGCACCGGGGCCGTTATCGAGAACGAAACCCCCAAATGTGAGGTCGATCTGCACGCCGCTCGCAGCGGTCGATTCCTGCAGGATCGTGCCGGCATCGATCAGGCCGATTTCGCGCGATACCTGCCCCGAAATAACCTGGAGGGGCGAGATACTGGTAAAGGTATTTCGCTGGAGGCGCGAGCCGGTGACGACGACTTCTTCGACGGGCGCATCGCTGGACTCCGCCGCACTTTCCGCGTCGTCTTCTTCGCCCTGAGCGTACGCGGTCCCGGAGAGGCCCAGCGCGGCGAGCACCGCCAGCATGCCAGCCAGCGCATGCGCGCGGACGACGCGAGTTAGGTCGACGTTCATTTCATACCCCTTATGCTGTCATTTAAAGCCTCAACGGCAGCCGGGACCTCTCCGGGTCTTTCGGGCGATCGTTGAAACCACGTCCGCATGATGCGAGATCGCAACATTTTTGTAAATGCTCGATTGCCGTTCGTAGGATAGGCGGTCGATTTTGTTGCGCTTGGGCAACGGCGGCGCGGCGGCCCTGCGGAAAGGGACGATGCGCACCTTATGTGAACCAGCGCAAGGACGCCGGCAGCCGATCGCGCGAAAGTAAAGCCTGGTCCAGTCCCGATTGCGCGTACTCATGGTAAATACCCGGATATCCGGCACCCGGAACAGGATTGTCGTGCTGAACCCCAAGGGCGGCTGCGGCAAGTCGACACTCGCCGCGAATATCGCCGCCTGCTATGCCCGGCGCGGCGCGCTGCCCGCCATTATGGACTATGACCCGCAGGGCTCGACGACGGCCTGGCTGCAACGCCGGCCGGAGGACCTGCCGTCCATCCGCGGGATCGTCGCCTTCCGGAATTCGATGCAGGCGACCCGCAGCTGGCAACTGCGGGTGCCAAACGAGGTGACAACGCTCATCGTGGATTCACCGGCCGCGATCAGCCACGATGACCTCCGGGAACTGACACGCGACGCTTCCAGCATTCTCGTGCCGGTGCTGCCCTCGGCCATGGATATCCACGCGGCATCACGCTGCATCGCCGACCTGTTGCTCGTGGCGAAAGTCAATCGCGCCGAACGCAAACTCGCCGTCGTCGCGAATCGCACACGCAAAAACACCAGGAGCTTCTCCCGGCTGATGCGCTTTCTCGATTCACTCGGCATCCCCATCATCGCCGTGCTGCGCGACAGCCAGAACTATGTCTACTCCGCTGAGCACGGTGTCGGCATCCACGACATGCCGCCGTCGCGTGTTCGTGAGGACATCCCGCAGATCGATCGCGTCGTCGAGTGGCTCGACGGCTGGGAAGAGCGGCGCCGGCAGGCAGTCGATATCAAGAGCTTCCCGGCCGCGACCGGCTTCGCCCTGTCGCTGCTTCGAAATCCTCAGTTCGGCTCGGCCTGAATTTCCGAAAACAAATCTGCGTCCACGTTGCCGCCGCTCAAGACGGCAACGCTTACAAGGCCGGACGTCGGCACCTTTCCCGAGAGAATCGCCGCGAGCGCCACGGCGCCGCCCGGCTCGAGGACGAGCTTGAGATGCCGGAAAGCGAAGCGCATGGCCTGTCGCACCTCCGCGTCGCGGACAGAAACGCCCGTGACTCCCAGTGAGCGGTTGAGGGCAAATGTCAACTCACCCGGCGTCGCAGTCTGCAGTGCATCGCAGATCGACGAGGCACCCGCCGGCACGTGTTCACGACGACCCGATGCCAGTGAGCGCAGCGTGTCGTCGAACGCCTCGGGTTCCACGGCGATGATCCGGACGCTCGGCCAGGCGCTCTTCAGCGCTACCGCGACCCCTGCCGTCAATCCACCGCCGCTGCAACAGACCAGCACCTGGTCCGGCGTGCAGCCGAGTTCCGTGGCTTGCTCCGCGATCTCGATTCCGACCGTGCCCTGACCTGCAATGACCTGCTCGTGATCATAGGAGGGCACCAGTGCGGCGCCACGTTCGTCGGCCAGCCCGCGGGCAATGGCTTCGCGATCGCCGCTTCGACGGTCATAGCTGATGACTTCGCCGCCGAGCCTTTCCGTGTTCTCGCGCTTCGCGCGGGGTGCGTCCGCGGGCATGACGATTGCGGCGTGGATACCGAGCAGCCCCGCCGCACAGGCGACGCCCTGGGCGTGATTGCCGGACGACCAGGCCACGACTCCCGAGGCTGCCTCCCGGGGCGAGAGCTGAGCCAGCCGGTTGTAAGCGCCGCGGATCTTGAAGGACCCGGTCCGCTGCAGGCATTCCGCCTTCAACAACACCCGCCCCCCGGTGTGCGCATTCAGCGCATCGTTCTCGATGAGCGGCGTGCGAACCGCGATGCCGCCGAGGCGTCGCGCCGCGGCCTCGACGTCGCTGATCGTAATCATCAGCCGATACCCGGCAGGCGATCGACCTTCGCCGCGCAGATGAAATCGTTGTCGCTGAGGCCATCGATTGCGTGGGTCGTGAATGAAACCGTGCAACTGCCGTAGCTCACTTCAAGTACCGGGTGATGGCCCTCGGTGATGGCAATCCACGCTACGGCGTTCGCGAAACCGAGCGTGCGGCCATAGGTTTGGAATTCAATGCTGCGTTCAATCGAACGCCCGTCACCGGCGAGAGTCCAGTCTTCGTGCAGCCCCTGCAGCAACGTGCGGGCCTGCGCGTCGGTGAGTGCCGGAACTCCCCCTTCGCAGGGTTTGCAGGATTTGTCGGCGAGGTCATCACTCATGCCGCACAGTATAGCGCGCCGGCCGCGTTGGAGCGGCTGTCAGCCGCTCCAACGTTTTTCCTTACGGATTCGACGCCAGCGAGGTATCGGCGTCGATGAAAACCTTGACGCTGACCCGGCGCTCAAGCGCATAGCTGTCACCGTTGGGTTCAGCCGCTGCAACCTCGCCATGGGCAATCTCGCTGATGCGGGACGGATCGACTCCGGCCGCCACGAGCCGGTCTCGAACGTACGCGATGCGTTTTTCGGACAATTGCTGGTTGTAGGTGGCTTCACCCCGTTCGTCTGCAAAACCGTCGAGGTGGATCTGCACCTGGGGCATCGTCGCGAGGCGTTGCCCCAGCTCAGCGAGACGCTGATCGGTATCGGCGAGCAAGCTGTGTTCATCGGTGCGAAACAGGAGGTCGAGGTCGACGCCGGCTTCCATCAAGCTCACGAGCTCCGGATGGGCAGCACGTTCGAGCCGATCCAGCGCAACGGTGGACGCATCAAGTTCCGACGTCAGCGAATCGACGTCGCGACGCAAGGCATGCACGCTGATTTCGGCATCGCGATGTGCGGCATCGAGCGACGCAATCGTTTCATCCTTGTCGTGCAGCGTGTCGCCGAGCTTGGCACCGATCGCCGCGCCGAGAATGAATCCGACAGGGCCACCGGCCACGGCCCCGACCACGCCACCGGCGCCGAATCCGATTGATTCCTTACGGGATGCCTGTTCGGCATGGGCGGCTGGCGCGAGGCCGGCCAGGCTTATTGCGGTAAGGGTCCAGGCAAATTTGCGCATGGGAAGGTCCTCAGTAATTCGAAGGCCGACATGGCCTTCGCTGGAACCTATTTCAGAGGCACAACTCGCCTCCGCGGGGACCAAATGCTGCGAGAACGCCGATCAATAGTGGCAAACAATGGCTGAATACCATCTCAGCAGGTTCGCGACCCTCAGTTACTCCGCCGAACGCCACGTCGTTTGTTGTGAGCCGGTTTGCGCCGTTTGCAGCAGTACCGGGTCGACGAACGAAACGATCGTCGACTCGGACTTGCCGCCGCACACCAGTAGATCGACCTGCAGCCGGTCGGTCGTCGTCCAGCTTTCGAGGCGGGACGGTCGGTAGTGGCGACTTCCGGGCAGCGAATAATTCCAGCGACACCCCGCCGCCTCGGCGACGTCTTCGCTGATCGGCGTTTCAAGGCCGCTGCCGTAGGTTTCACGGAGCGCGCCCGCCATTTGGCTCACGACCTCATCATTGCCGGAAATCACATACGAGCCTCCGACCAGGCCGAATTGTTCGTCGCAGCGATAAACGAGTGTCGCCGGCTCGCCGTAGAGACTCACCTCGAATTCGAGCTCGCCCGAGTACGACCTCGGAAAACGAATTGACCCGTTTCGGGCGGCGACCGGATCCTTCCGCTGGTACTCCGACACCGCAATTTCGCCGCAAGGCGTACCGAAAGGAAAGCCGCGAAACTCCGCAGAATCGGACGCGGCAAAGTCGTTATCCACCTCTGCCGGTTCCGATATCGATATCTCCGGGTAGGCCTTCTGCATCCCCAGGTCGGCCAGTTGCAGCCGCGTCTTGGGCAATGTCGATATCGCCGCCGCTGGCAACGCAAAATTGATGTTCTGCGCGACCTCGAGGGACGCGACCGTCACACCGATGACGGCGCCGGTCCCATCGACCACCGGTCCGCCGCTGCTGCCGGCGCTGATGGGCGCGGAAATCTGTACGTAGGTCTGGCCCTGGATCTCGCGGTGGCCGCTCGCAAGACCAGGCGAGATGGTGCCGGAGAGACCGAATGGACTGCCGACGACGTAGATCTGCGCGCCCGGCCGTGTTTCGGAGCGCGTCGACAGGAGGAGACCGTCTACATCCAGGTCGCCGACATCCGCGAGCACCAGGTCGATCTTTCGATCGTAGTTCGTGATAGCCGCGACCTCACCGGTATGCTCACCACAGGTCACGCGGGCAGCCGGCAAGCCGGCGAGCACGTGCGCGTTGGTCACGAGGAGCCCGCTGCCCCGGATGATGAACCCGCTGCCACGATGCGTGAGGTTGCCCTGTGCATCGACGGCACTGACCGTGCATACCGACTCGTTGACAGAGTCGAACAGCGCTTCTGTGGACGCAAAGCCTGCGCCGTTCTCTTGTGCCCCCGCGGTACCGGCGGATGAAATCGCAGCCGCAAGGGCAAGGAGAGCAGCCGATGCCCGCCATGCAATCGTTACGGGCCGGTGCCCGGATAATCGAAAGCTTTTCGCCGTCATTTTTTTTGTTGTCATTGTCTTTCGCTCTTTGAAGATCGAACAGGCAGGTACTCGACCTGTTGGATTCTGCCGTCGAAGAAACTCAGCACCGCGGGAAATCTGCCGAAGCCGCGGTCATAGACCCATTGTTCTTCGGTTGAAATACCGATGAAGCGCGAGGCGCCCCAGCCGCTTCTCGCGCGGACGGGTACCGGCGACGTCACGTGGAGGTCAGGCGCACCGCAAAGTGCCAGTACGGTTGCCTTGGCGGCACCGGATTCGATGATTTTGCCCTTGCAGCGCAGGGAGCCGTATGCGTCGGCTACGCCGCAATAGCAAAGCAGAATTGCTATGACGGTCAGTCGGGACATCTTCTGATTTTTCTGTTCGTTATTCTTAGTTACCACCGCGAGAACACCGGGTTCCCGTAGTGGGCCGCGTTCGGTGGCTTTTGCCAGCCAAATCGCAATCGCTCGATTCAAGCGTACAAGCTACCGTCGGACGCGGCGCGCCGCAAGCCGGATTCGCCCCAGCGATTGACATAATATGGGAACATGGTCTGCAACCGCGACCGCGAGAATTATCTCAGGTGCAATATCATTGCTTTTCGATGCCTTAGCTGTTGAACACTGAACCGGGAATTCCGCGAATGGCTTTAGCGCGCACTACCCTGCACACGTTTTTTCTGTGCGCATTCTTCTTTTGTATCCCTGGATGCGCAAACGAACAGGCGGCGCCGCCCGTTGCCACGTCTGGTTTCCTGATAAGCAACGTACTGCTCATTGACGGTTCGGGCGCACCGCCCCGGGCGGGCGCCGTCCGCGTGAGCGGTGCGATGATCACGGCTGTCGGCGCCCTCGAGCCTTTGGAGGCCGAAGCCATGATCGATGGCGGCGGGCAGATGCTGGCGCCGGGCTTTATCGATACGCACAGTCATGCGGTCGAAGACCTCGGCATTCATCCCTCGGCCATACCGGTCGTCAGCCAGGGCATCACGACGATAGTCACCGGGCAGGATGGCGATTCGGCCTTGCCGCTGACGGACTTGTTTGCAGCATTGGAATCGAATCCCGTTGCGGTGAATGTCGCCTCCTACGCCGGACACAATACGATCCGTGCGGCTGTCATGGGAGAAGACTACCGGCGAGCCGCAAGCGACGACGAAATCGGGCGAATGAAAGCCCTGCTCCTCCGGGAAATGAACGCCGGTGCGCTGGGCCTCGCGGCCGGGCTCGAATACGACCCGGGCATTTATGCCGAGACGAAGGAAGTCCTGGAGCTGGCACAGGTAGCCGCGGCAGAGGACGGGCGCTACATCGCGCACGTGCGCAGTGAAGACCGCTGGTTTGCAGAAGCGCTCGACGAGACCATCGAGATCGGCCGCCAGACCGGCATGCCGGTGCAGGTCTCGCACATCAAGCTCGCCATGAAGGGACTGTGGGGGCGCGCGCCGGAGTTTCTCGCCAAACTCGACCGCGCGCGTGCGGACGGCGTGAACATCTCTGCCGACATATACCCTTACGAATACTGGCAATCCAACCTGCTCGTGCTGCTGCCGAAGCGCGACATCACGGATCGCGACGAGGCGACCTTCGCACTCACCGAAATCGCCCCGGCCGAGGGGATACGTATGTCGAAATTCGAGCCGGAGCCAGCCTACGTCGGCAAAACCCTTCCCGAAATTGCTGCGTTACGCGCTACGGACCCGGTCACCGCATTCATGCAACTGCTGGAGGAATCCGCTGCATGGCAAAAGGAGCACGAAGCGGCAGCCGACGCCATCATCGCGCGCAGCATGAACGAGGAGGACATCATTCTGCTGTTGCGATGGCCGCACACGAACATATGCACCGACGGCGGGATCGTCGACCTGCACCCTCGCGCCCGCGGCAGCTTTCCTCGAATACTCGGTCGCTACGTCCGCGAAATGAACGCACTTCCACTGGCGGATGCCGTACACAAGATGACGGGGCTGGCCGCCGACCATATGGGTTTCATCGATCGTGGGCGGCTGGAACCCGGCATGTCAGCTGACCTCGTGCTGTTCGATCCGGATTCCGTAATCGATAACGCCACGACAGATGACCCGCTGGCTCTGAGCACCGGCATCAGCCGGGTGTGGGTTAACGGTGTCGAAGTCTGGAACGGCAGGTCGTCGACCGGCGCAACCCCGGGGAAGGTCATTCGCCGCCGGTCCGATTGACGTATCGCTTGCCTTGGTCCGGCGCCGCTGCCAGGCAATGTCCTCAATCGTTGCGGTTCAGGGCGACGAAGGTACCGCCGTTCCGGTCGCAGAGAACGCGCATGAGCTGGGCGAACTGACGCGCCGTCGGGGGTATTCCCCCGCCGCCTACGTCGAGCAGTGGAAAGCCGATCGCATGGATGCGCACGAGCCGCTCGCCGGTTTGCGCCACCACGTTGACCTGCTCGATTTGCCTTACCACGGTCTCGACGGATTGCCCGGAAAATTCGTCACCAAAGACATAGATACTGATCTTCTTGTCCGCGGACCAGAATGCATTAATGGCATAAATAATGCCGTCGGCGGGATTGCTGTCACTGAACGGGCGCCAGGTGCGCATCGTGTTGATAATGGCCTCGCGGCGTCCGGGCGTATCCGGAATCCACTGCCCGGCGTACTGTTTGAACATGTACTGACCGTTGTCGTTGAGGATCTGTATACCTTTGACCTCGGGATAGACGTTCAGCGTCTCTTCGAGCTTCTGGATTGCCCGGCCCCAGTTGAACTGCTGCATGGAGCCCGAGGTATCGACCACGAAAATGATGTATTCGCTGTCGACGGGAATACCGGCGATTGCGTCGTCATCAGCCGACCTGTAGAAGGGCTGCAGGCGCAACATCTCCTCGGTCAGGCGCTGCTTCACCGTTTCCAGCGAGCCCGCATCCGCAAGTTCCTCCGTGCGCTCCTGAGATAACTCGTACTGCCCGCGCACCGTATTGAGTTCGCCCTGCAGGCGCGCCAGGCTCTCGGTCGATGTCGATGTCTGCTCACGCACCGACTCCAGTTCGCGATTCAGCGTCGTCGTTTCGCCGCGAATCTCGAACAGTTCCTCCTGCAGCCGGGCGATCAGAGACTCGAGGTCCTGCTGCGTCTTTTCTATGATTACCGGCTCATAGATTCTGCTGAGGACGAGCAGCAGGATAATCGCACCGAATCCACAGCAGATGCAGTCCAGGAACGACAGGCTGAACACTTCGACATTACGGCGGCGGCGTCTCATGATCCCGGTTTCCTCATGGCCAGTCCCGGCTCACGCTGACCAGGGAACCGCCGCTGCTGAAGGCGAGCGACCAGTAGACGATCGGAGCCTCGTAATCGCCTTCCAGCGGGTAGAGCATCACGTTCACCGGCACGTTCCCGGGCAATTCACGGACAGCGTCGCGGAACAGGGACAAGCGCTGGCCGCTCGACACTGTCGTACTTGTCGACGTCGGTGCGTCCATCGTCGGCAACCCATCCGCCAGCAGGATGATGTTGTCGGGTTGCGGCTCGAGTTGCCGTGCAACGGCGAATGCCGCTTGCATGTTGGTCCCGTTCGACGGCACAGTGCCCTGAAGCACCCGGACGGCTTCCGTGAGCTGCGTACCATCGTCCGCCTTCAGCCAGGTACCGGCGCTGCCCTCGATCACGGGCTCGACCACGTTATTGAACATATAGATCTGGAACTCGGTCCCCGGCCGAATCTGCGCCGTCAGCCAGTCCACGGTCGCGACCACCTGCCGCCACTTTACCGAGCGGAGTTTGTCTGCATCGGGCATGTTGCGGCGGCGCAGGATATTGACGATCGTGTCGTCCAGCATGCTTGCTGACCGGTCGACCAGGATCAATGTTCGCTTGCCGTCGAGCTTGAGTCCCGTCAAGTACTGACGTGATCCCTGCCCCTCATCGTCGAAGCTGCGAATCCGGCTGCCGTCGGCTTCTTCCTCTTCGGCCAGTTTCAGCAATCGCTCCACCTGCTCTTCCAGCGATTCGATGTCCGACTGCAGGCGCTCCACCCGTTCGATTTCCGCCAGCGTGTCGTCGTCGTATTCTGCCAGTTCGGCACGCAACTCCTCGATCAGCGCAAGGATCCGGTCGATCTGTCCCTGGGCGGTCTCCTTCGTCGTCTCGAGTTCCTCGATCGTGTTCCGGGCGAGCACCATGTTCTTGCGGCCTTCGAGAATCTCAATCTCGAGCTTGCGGGTTTCGGCCATGAGGTCATCAGGATCGTCCTCGGTGGTTTCCTTCACCTGGGCGTTGATGATCATGAAGAACAGGATGACGGCCCCGAAGCCGCAGCTCATGCAGTCGAGGAACGACATGCTGAAAATCTCTGCTTCGCGCCGCCTACGAGCCATGGTCGGGCTCCGCGATAATCAAGCGCAGTTCGAAGCCGGGCGTCCCGACCCGGAGGGCGTCTCCGGCCTCGAGAACAGCCGACCCTTCGAGGCGGTGACCGTTCAGGAACGTGCCAAAGCGGCTGTAGTCGCGGACGATGCATTGACCGTGCTCGATCTCGAGCGAGCAATGCCGCCGCGATAGGCCCGGCATGCCCTGCGGAAGCTCGATCCACCGCTCGCCGGCAACCGCCTGTGTGCCCAGGTTGATCGCCGAGCCACCCAGGGAAAAGGCATGGTTTCCGAAGAGGATGTGCGTGGGCCGACCGCGGGCGTCACCGGGCTTCAGGGTGTCGAACTCTACCGGCGCCTGGTCCCAGGGCAGAGCCCGGACGAGATTGACCCTGCCGTCGCCGGCGGTGACACCGCGGCAACGGGCCAGCAAGCCACGCGCCGTAGCCCCGGGTTCAAGCAGGAACACTTCACCGCCTACGCGTGCTTTCAGCATGTCCGCCAGGCCCGGTAGGCGCGCGGCGCGATCGGTCAGTTGCAATGCCGGCACGTCCTCTGCGCGAAACAGTGCCCGAAGCTGCCCTACGATGCGTTGGTAGACCGGCGCGGCGGCCGCAATGAGAGTGAGGGCATCAATCTCCGCGGAATGCGTAAGCCCGCGATGCTCGATCGAGAGCTGTGCCTTGCCACCGGCTCCGGCCTGGGCGAGCCAGTCTGGCAACCGATCGAAGAGCAATTGCTCGGTTTCAGCGGTGTGCAACGGATCGAAACGCGACTGCTGGACAAACGATTCTGCGATGGCGCGAATCCACGCATCGTACAAGCTAACCAGTCCGCTCGACTCGACAAGCGCCGACCGTTCCATCTGTGTCCCGCCCGGCTGACCAAGGCGGGTAAGAGAGGTCGAATGCAGGCTGACGTCCACGTGAACCGGGATGGCATTGACGTACTCGCGGCGGGTGGAGGCCACAGCGGCATCGACCATGCCGGCAACCGGGATATCGAGTTCCTTGCAGATCCCGAGGAACAGGCCCAGGCGGGCAGGCTCCATATAGGCGGGCACCGCCACAACGACGCGATCGCCATGCCCTTGCACTGCCGACCAGATCTGCTCGAGCTGGCGGCTCGCGAGGTCGGCCGCGGAGAGATGCCGGAACCGATTGTCCGGGAGCGCGTCGACGCTGAGTTCCGACCAGAAACGGTCGTGAATGTGGCGCGGCCGGACCCGCGCCTGCCGGTACGCCATATCACCCGTCGTCAGCCGGTCAGCCTCGAGCAATGCGTAACCCGGCTCGCGGTACAGGAATCCTTCATCCCCGAGAACCGAGAGGCTCGCGTCGTTGAGGTCGAGGGCCAGAATGCTCATGTCGCCGTCAGCCCTGGTCGGCCTTCATGTGGCGAATCAGCTTGTCTTCGCAGTAGGCCTCGCTGTCGAAGACCAGGCGTTCCTGGAGCAGCTGCAACTGGTGCACCAGAAACATGAGGACGATGCTGATCAGGAGCGCGATGAAGGTCGAGTTGAACGCTACGCCAAGACTCTGCGTCACCCCCGCAATGTCGCCTTGCACCGCCTTGTCCGCCTGCGCGAGCGCATCGCCGATACCGCGCACCGTGCCAATGAAGCCGATCGACGGTATGGCCCAGGAGATGTAGCGGATCATGGAGAGTTCGGATTCCAGCCGGTCCGCTTCGGACTCACAGATGGTGTGGGTACTGGTCGATACGTCCTGGATGTTGTGGGTCGAATTGAAGCGCCGCAACGCGTTCAATAACGCCCGGGGCAGGAGCATCTGCTGCCGGTCCTCGGGTAGTGCCTGCACCTGGCGGGCAAACTCCCGGGTATCCTCGGGCAAAATGCGCATGCCGTCGGCCACGGGTACCAGGTCGATGTCGAGAAGGCGGCGCTCGTTCAATGTCTTGACCCCCTTGTAGCCCAGGATGGCGAATGCCCACAACATCAGGATGAAACAGGATTCTTGCTCGAAGTCCTTGATCAGGACCCAGACCGAGCGTTCCTGAACATGGCCCGGGTCCGCGGCGAGCGCTGCCGCCTGTTCCTCGATGTCCTGCGCGGCATTCGGCCGAACGACCGAGACATAGAACGCGTGCACGACGATCACCGATATGATCAGCGCGAACAACTGGAATACGAATTCAACCGGTATATTTTTTCGTTGCATGGATTTCGCCTGGTCGGGTCAGATATCGACGGGGAATGTAATCGACTGGTCGGTGGGAATTTCCTCGCTGGGCGTGAAGTCTTTCTCATCGATATCGAGATAGCTTTCGTCATCGGTCTCGGGTACCCGCTCGTCGGCGGCGGTATCGTTCGCCTCCTCCGCAGGCAAGGGCTCGCCGGCAGAATCAGCGTCGCCCCCTGCCTCAGCCCTGGTCTCGGCTGGCGCGACGTCCGTCGGCACGTCGCCTGCGTCCTGGGCAAACACCGGTATTGCGCCCTGCAGCAGCAGGGCGCCAGTCAGTATGAGGCGCCGTAATGGTGTCATGTCTCGAGTATCTTGCCCTGGACTATCACATTGGACCCGGGACCGAGAGAAATATTCCCGGCGCGCATCCCCGGGGTCAATCCGCGCTTCGCACGATGCGAAACCCGACGTCGGTACGGGGCTCGGCCCCGTAGTCCCGGTAGCTGCTCCGAAGTTCGGTCATGCCCGCGTGACGCCAGCCGGAGCCCCGTATGACGTGTGTCGTCCCGCTGTCGGGTCCGGTCGGGTCGCGAATCGGATCGGTGAGGCCGGGCGTCGGCACCGTGTAGTAGTCATGAACCCACTCCGCAACGTTGCCGCCGGCATCATAAAGGCCCAGGGCATTCGCCGGAAAACTTCCCACCGGCGCGGTGGCGGAAAAGCCATCGTCGTAAGACGGAATAATCGTCGGCACGAGTTCCGCCGCGGAACGATCGGCATAATTGCCGGCGTCATCGCGTGGTGGCCAGTTTGCGCCCCACGGATACGGGTCAGCCTGCGGCGTTGCGCCATAGCGAAGTGCCCATGCCCACTCCGCTTCCGTCGGCAGCCGATAGCCGTCCGGAAACGGCAGGATGGCTTCGAGGTCGCCGAATCGTTCCTCGTAAACCGGAGTCAGCCCTTCACGCGTGCTGAGGTAATTGCAGTATGCGGCTGCCTCCGACCACGTGACGTTGGCAACGGGATTCTGGTCCGCCGCGAGAGTCGCGTGCACGGCGGCTCCGGAATTGTGTTCGGCGTCGAACTGCAGGAACTCCTTGTTCGTCACTTCGTGCGTACTTATGTAGAACGGGCGGCTGATTGTGACGGGCACCAGGACTTCGTTTGCCCGCCGCCCCTGCTCGCTGCGCGAGCTGCCCATGGTGAACGTTCCGGGCTCGACGCGTCGTAGTGCCTTGCCATCGGCCGTCTCGGTCACAGTGGCAATCTTCGATCGCGCGATGGCCTCCTCGGATCGCAGCGTCGCTGCGACCGTTTGCGGATAGCCGGGCCGCGGCGTAATGGTACGTGTCCAGGTCTCGTACCCTTCCCGCCGTACCTCGATCCGATGTGGCGCGGAACTCAGGCTCAGCGTCGTCGATCCCTGTCCGCGGGCACTACCGTCAACATAAACCGTTGCGTCAGCCGGCGAAACGCTGACAGTGACGCTCCCGGTTCGGGCCGTAAGATCGACGCTGATGCTGTCCCGGGCCGCGGCGGCCAGCCTTACCTTGCGAGTTGCCGTACCGTAGCCGGCTTTCGAAAGGCCGATCTCATAGTCGGTGTCAGGCGCGAGATCGAGCGTCAGCGGAGACTGGCCGCGATAGCGGCCATCGACCTGCACATTTGCACCGCGCGGGATCGTGTTTACGCTGAGCCGGGCGTCGGCGTCCTCGAGTTCGATCAACGGCAACTCGCGGGGCACGTTCGGCTCCACCGCTATCGACCCGTCCCAGGCCTTGTAACCGTCGAGCACCACCGACAACGGGTGAGTTCCCTCCAACAACTCTAACGTTGCAGGGGTCGTACCCACGGCGTCTGCGCCGGCGAACACCTGTGCACCCGTCGGTTCCGAGCGGATCGTAACCTCTGCCCAGCGCGGCACGAGCTGCACATTGAGTATTTCGTTCCGACCCAGACCGTCGAAGGAAATGATGTCCTCGTAGGGAAGAAAGCGCTCCGCGGTAATCCTGATGTTGTGCTCACCCGGCTCCAATTCTACCGGGCCAAGCGGCGCCGGGCCGATGTGGGTATCGTTGACGGCTACCGTTGCGTTCGCATCGGGCGAAGTCGTAATGGTCAGGCGGCCGGGCAGTCGGCGCAAACTCACGCGTACGGTCTCGTTTTGCTCCGCACCGACGACAAAAGTCTGGGCCACGTCATAGTGACCGGCACTGGAGATCCTGAGGCTGTACTCGCCCTGCCGCAGCAATACGCGGTCGCCGAGCGGCAAGCGGAACCAGCCGCCGTCGATTTCGAATGTGTGTGGCACCGCCGGCTCGACCTGGAACTGCACCGACGTCGACGTAAACAGGAGCCAGGATACCGAGCCCAATGCGATGAGCCCCGCAATGACGAAATTGCGTAGTCCGTGTCCTGTCGTCTCCGCACGGGTGGCCCGCGTCTCGGCGGCGCGACGGAATGCGGTCGGTGCAATGGCTTCCTCGGTGGGCGTTCCATCCGTGGCCATATCGTCCGGCGGCCGGGTGATGTAGGCGCTGCCCTCGAGCAGAACATCTAGGAGCAACTCCGCACCCGCGCGCACGAGGACACGACTGCCGTAGAAAGCAATTTCGTCTCCGTCCTGGAGGCGACGGCTGGAGTTCAGCGCTACGCCATTCAGTTGAACGAGTGACTCGCGTCCAACGGGCTGCACGAACGGCTCACCGTCAAGAATGTCGAGCAGCACGACGGGGCCGCCGCCGGGTCCAGGCAACCGGATTTCACAATCACTTCCCGTACCGACGCGTAGCGGCAACGAATCGGCGCCGAGGCGGCGTTCGCCTTCGACGTCCCGTACGATCACGTGCGTAAATCTCAAATCGGTTCCTTACACTGCACGACGACGGGCTCCATATCGATTTCCGGCGCCACACGGAACTCGCGACGAACGTCGCGGTAGCCAGGCCGGCTGCCGACGGCTACGTAGGTGCCCGGCCGCAACTCCAGTTCGGTCTGGTCAAAGGTGCCGAGTTTACCAACTTTGTAGACCGAGACGTTCGTCTGCTCATCGGACACCAGGGTGACCGTGAGCGGCGTCGCGGCGCGCTTCAAGAGCCTGCCCAGTTCATCGCGCTGTTCGGCGAGCCGCGGTCCGACATCGCCCCTGCGCGTTATGTCGACAAGGAGCTGTGTGGCACGCTGCATGGTGCGGTCCGCGCTCAGGCTATCGGGCTTATCCAGGTACTCAGCGAGTTGTTCATGGAGCCTGACCATCTCGTCTGCCCGTGACCTTCCTTCCTGTGCAAAGGCAAGATTCGCGTCGAGTTCGAGAATACTTTCGTAGGTTTCTTTTGCTCCTTCCCATTGTTCCGCTGACTCGAGCGCCTGCGCCTCACCTTCGAGCGTCGAGATGTCGTCGAGCCGCAAGCCCTGGTCCACTTGCAGCAGGCCATCAGCGGGTTCAATGGAGGCGGAATCCAGTTCCTGCGCCATACGAAAGGCAGCGCGGGCAGCGCGATAGTCGCCATCGGCAAGCGCATTCAATCCCTCGCTCATGCGCGCGTCGAACGTCATTTTGCGAATCGTCTCCTCGACGCGGGCGAGGCCGACAGTCGCAGGCTGCCAGGCCGGATCGATGGCCACCGCACGCTCGAAGCTGTCCCGCGCCGCGGCGAGTTCCAGGTTGCGCTCCAATGCCAGGCCCTGCTCCGTCAGCCCGAGGACCTGATCGAGATTACGGGCCCGCTCGAGACCCGCCCTGGCCGGCGCGTGCCCCGGCGAAACTGCGACGGCCAGCTCGAACAGACGCAGCGCTTCGACCGCGTCCCCGATCTCGAGCGCCGCCCCCCCGTCGGCGAAGGCTGACTCGAACACACTGTCGACCCTGTCGAGTAAGGGCGCGACTTTCACGAGCGCGGCTTCGTAATGTTTGGTTGCCGCTTCGTAGTCTTGCGAGAGATAGGCCGCATCGCCTGCCGCGTAGTCTTTTTGCACCTCTGTCCAGGCAACCCCGCCCCATCGTTCCACTGCGCGGCCCTCGAGCGTCTTCACCTGGGCGAGCAGTCGGCCCAAGACGGACTCAGTGGCCTGCCGGGCCTCGACGCGTTCGTCCCGCCGGGGCACCAGCGTCTCGGTGTCGTCCGTGGTAACGACGCCGGTATCTGATGGTGCCTCCGCTTCGGCAGCCGCCGTCGTCGGTTCCGGCGAACGCGTGGCATCCGGAAGAAACCATACGACGGCCACGAGCAGTGCGAGCAGTACGGCGAGCGCCCCGGCAACGATACCTGGCCTGAGTCCGCGCCTTTGTGTTGACCGTATCGGCGTCGACGCGAGCGGTTTGCCATCCCTGC
>JBGTLY010000124.1:0-22258 GCA_041743865.1 Woeseiaceae bacterium | reverse complement strand
CCTATGACTGGGACTGGGCGGCCGCGGACGCCAGCATTAGCCGGGCACTGGAGCTGGAACCCGGCAGTGCCCAGGCGCTCGTGTTCGCCGGCGTCCCGGCCGCCTCCCTGGGCCGGTGGAGCGAAGCGATTGACCTGGCGCACAAGGCCATCGAGCGCGATCCGCTGCTGCCGGCTGGCTATGGCAACCTCGGCCTTTGGTTGCTGGCAGTCGACCGCGACCCGGAGGCCGAGGCCGCCTTTCGCAAGGCCATGGAACTGGATCAGGACGGGCTCTGGTGGCGCTATTCGATCGGCCTGAGCCTGCTATTGCAGGGCAAGACCGA
Organism: Woeseiaceae bacterium; assembly: GCA_041743865.1. Classification (GTDB taxonomy): domain Bacteria; phylum Pseudomonadota; class Gammaproteobacteria; order Steroidobacterales; family Woeseiaceae; genus UBA1847. The sequence continues at coordinate 21,933 of JBGTLY010000124.1, read as the reverse complement.
TGCCGCCCTGCAGGAGATGCAGCAGGAAAACGAGGAGGGGTGGCGGCTCATGGGGTTGTCGCTCGCATTTGACGCGCTCGGCCGGCGCGGCGAGTCCGACGCGGCGCTCGCGGCCTTCGAGGACCAGGAAGCCGGGGAGGCCGCCTATCAGATCGCCTCGGTGCATGCCTATCGCGGCGAGACCGATCTCGCGTTCGAATGGCTCGAGCGCGCCTACGCCCAGCGCGATGGCGGCGTAGCATCTATCAAGGGGGACCGGCTGATGCGCGGGCTTGTCGGCGATCCACGCTACCAGGCGTTTCTGAGGAAGTTGAAGCTGCCGGAGTGATGGTGCCTTGCCTGACTGATGGGCAACAGAGCGTCCGAGCGTCCACTTCCGGGAAATTTCTGACCGCGCTCGCTACGTCCGCTCCTGGCCCGGACTTTGCCCCCCAGTTAAGCTAGTCTTGAACGTCGCGCATTTCTCAAAGCAGACGAATCGCAATGAACCTGTCTTTTTCGTGGATACTGGCACTGCTCGTTGCCGCTTCGGCCATCGGCGACGATGGGATGCCGGATTTTCTAGCAAAATTAGCCCAACAGTTCGCGGGGGAGTCACCCGCAACCGCACCGCTTGAGATCTGGTCATATCGATACCGTGGCGCCACCGTGTTTTACGTCGCGCCGCGGTGCTGCTGCGATTTGCCCAGCGTTGTGTACGACGAGTCTGGGCAAGTAATCTGCAATTTTGGCGGCGGAATCGCCGGTGTTAACGATGGCGCCAATTGCCCGGGTTTCGGCGATGTTCGCAAAACCGGCCGGCTCTTGTAGCAACACCCGGACCGCCGCACCGTTGAGTAACTTGCAGCTGTTCACCACCGACCGGTTGTGGCCGAAGGTCGCCTGCCAGGTGATATGATCTCGAACGACGCGGTTCCGGCCACCTGAAGCAGTCGTTCGCGCTTTACCCCTGATTCATCATTCGAGGTTGCGCAGCAAATGCGTCGAATAGAGGAAGCACGCAAACTAATCGAATCATTGCAGGGGCAGGACTTATCCGACGCAGAGCTCATTAAGAAGTGCGAAGATTTCTTTAAGCGTGATTTCAGTGAACTCGACGCTGAGTTCGCCACCGGTATGATGAAGACAAAAGCTGCGGCCGGAGGCGATGCGGTGTTGCCTTTAATTTTCACCCGTCAGCTTGTTTGGGAAATGCACCGTCCGCTCATGGCCTGTTGCCCTCTGTGATCTGCATCTGACGGACCGGCTGCTTGCGGAAAATGGCGGACGTTGGGAGTCGTTCGCACAGGTGACGCGAGTAATGTGTGCGAAAACTCAGTTAGAGCACCAGATGCAACAAAAGATCAGATAATGTTCGGTGTTCCTACGCCTCTATTTGGTTCTAAACGGAGCACTCAATAACTTGATTATACTGTCGAGAATCGGCAACAAATTCTAAGTCGACAAGATACAAATTAGTGATCGGGCTCGACAAGAACCATTGTTCGTAATGAGGGGGTCAGGTGTTCGAGTCACCTATCCGGCACCACTTTTGCAGTTCGTGACATCGACATTCCGGTCCGTTCACGGTCGAAACCCTGAAACTCCACAGCGCCGCGGGGGTCCATGAATGCATAGCCCGGCGGTGTCCTGTGACCGAACTCGACCTCATCCTGCGCGCCATCGTAGTCTGGCAACTCCTGCTGCTTTCCGTACTTGCGCTTGTTGTCAGGCGCGACCACACGGGCATCGCTGCGGCCGTATGCTGCATGGCGGTAATTGCCTTCGTGCTCACCTCGGCGCCGGACCCCTCCTGGCTCGGGCTTTGGGTCTACCCGCTGACCGCGCTATGCGTTACGAAGGCCGCGCTGTTCTGGCTTTTTACCCGCGGTCTGTTTCGCGACGGTCTCCGGTTGCGCAGGACGGATTTCGCGCTGCTCGCCGCCGTCGCTGCCTGCGGACTCTGGCAGCAGCTCCTTTTCCCGGAGCGTGCCCGGTCCGGTACGGCCACCTTACCTGAGCAGCTTTCGAGCGTCGGCTTTTCGATTCTCGTCGTGGCCTTCGTCCTGCTTGCGCTGTCTGAAGCCTGGCGTGGCCTCTCTGCCGACCTTGTCGACCGGCGCCGCCGCAGCCGTCTCCTGGTCGTGGCGGTTATTGCCGCTTACCTTGCGTCGGCCGGACTCGTGCAAGGCTACAACCACGTACTCGGGTCAGGAACACCGCCCGCCTGGACCATGGCGAGTCTCCTCGCGCTCCTCGTGCTTGCCGCGGCCGCCGCGGGTTCGCTCGTCCGCCCGAAGTCAATCAACTGGCTCAGCCCCGTGCCCGACGTGGCCGCGACACTCGATGCATCGGACCGCGACCTTCTGGCCAGGCTCCAGCGGGCGCTGGAGACCGACCGCGTTTACCGCGACGAGGGATTGACGATCGGCCGGCTTGCCGCACGCCTCGGCAGCGCGGAGCGGGACTTGCGACGGGTCATCAATCGCGGGCTCGGTTTTCGTAACTTCAACGATTTCCTGCATACCTGGCGCGTTCGCGAGGTCTGCGATCGCCTCCAGCAGCCCGAAGAGGCGCGACGGCCGGTGTTGTCACTGGCGCTCGATGCCGGCTATCGCTCGATCGGGCCTTTCAATCGCGCTTTCAAGGCGCGCACCGGGATGACACCGACGACGTTCCGACAGCGTTCGCCGAAGGACGGTCAGCCGGCGGCCTGAATCACCGGCTACGGACCCCGCAAGGCGAACCAAAGCGGGCCGATTCCGGAATCGGCCAGCATTGGCGAGCTTTCGGGCAGACGGCGGTCGTGGCTCGAGCGACGCTTCACACCTTTCGGTGAGGAGAACCAGCCATGAAAGCGACCCTGTTCCTGATCCTTGCACTGGCCGCGCTCGATGCGACCGCGGAATCCCGTTTGAGCGGCGATCTGCCGCGCGCCGGTGACAAGCCCCTGGAGCATATCGAGGGCCTCGACAGCCACTACGATGTGCTCGAAACCCGCGACGGTGCGCGTCTTCGTACCATTCTTACTCGGCCGTCGGGCAGTCGCGGCCGGCTGCCGGCGATCCTGTTCGTGCAATGGCTGTCCTGTGACAGCATTGAACTCCCGGCTTCCCAGGATGACGGATGGAGCCGGATGTTGCGGCGCGTGGCCCGCGATTCCGGAGCGGTCATGATGCGCACGGAAAAGGCCGGCGTCGGCGACAGCGAAGGAGGTTCGTGTGCCGGCCTCGATTACGAGACCGAGCTCGACCATCATCGGGACTCGCTCGCCGCATTGCGCCGGTCAGCCCACGTGGATGCCGGTCGGATCGTCGTATTCGGAGCGAGCATGGGCGGCAACATGGCGCCGCTCGTGGCCGAAGGGCAGGATGTCGCCGGTATCATGGTGTGGGGCGGCGGTGCGCATACCTGGTTCGAGCGCACGCTGGGCTTCGAAAGGCGCGCCAAGGAATTCGAGGGCATCCCGGCGGCCGATCTGGACCACTATATGAAGAAGCTCACAGCGTTCCTGCACGCGTACCTGCTCGAGAGGCAGGCACCGGATACGATTGTTAAGGAGAAGCCGGAACTGGAAGGGGTCTGGGCACAGATCGTCGGTACCGGTGCAGGCGCGCACTACGGTCGTCCGTTGGTCTTCCACCAGCAGGCGCAGGCGCAAAACTGGCCCGCGGCATGGGCCTCAGTGCAGGCGCCGGTGCTCGTACTCTACGGCGAATACGATTGGTTCGAGTCCGCGGACGCTCACCGGCTGGTTGCGGACCTCGCTAACCGGCGCCAGGCCGGCCAGGGAAGGTTCGTTCTGATCCCGGCCACAGATCATCACTTCATGCGCTACCCGAACGCCCGGGCCGCGTTCCGGGGCGACGGCGGGACCTCGAATGCCGATGCGGCGGCCGACGCGATGCTGACCTGGCTGGGTGAGATCCTTGCGCAGAGCGGGCATTGAAGACTTGGTGTGCAAACGACGGTAACATTCGTGTCTTCCAAACACGAGCGGTGCCGATGAGCTATACCTACGAGTACCCGCACCCGGCAGTGACGGTGGACGTGATCGTATTCACGATCGATTCGGGCCGTCTCAAGGTGTTGCTGATCCGTCGCGGCCAGTACCCGTTCGAAGGCATGTGGGCCATGCCGGGTGGCTTTGTCAACATCGCCGAGAGCCTGAAACGCGCGGCGTGGCGGGAGTTGCGGGAGGAGACCGGCGTGCGCGCCGGCCACCTGCAGCAACTCGGCGCCTTTGGCCGTCCGGACCGGGACCCGCGCGAACGGATCATCACCGTCGTCTACTACGCCGCGATGCCACTCGGGAAACTCGCATTCCGGGCCGGCAGCGATGCGAGCGACGCCGCACTCTTCGATGTCGAGAACCTGCCGCCGCTCGCGGCCGACCACAACATGATCATCGGCCGCGCGGTCGCGCGCCTGCGCGAGCACGGTACAGACCCGGCGTTCGTATTGCGCTTCCTGCCGGAGACATTCACGATGGCCGACTACCAGGCGGCGTCTGAATCGGTGCTCGGCCAGCGGCTCGACAAGCGCAATTTCCGGAAGAAAGTCAGGGCCGCCGGGCTGGTTCGGGCCACTGAGCGCCTGAGTCGCAACGGGGCGCATCGTCCGGCCCGACTCTACGAGAGAGACCCCGCGTGATCTCCATGAAGCCGCTGCGTATCGTTTTTCATCGATTTGTTTGGGTCCTGTTGTTCGCGGCGCCGGCACAGGCAGACGACCGGCAGGCAATTAACAGCTTGCTCGAGCACTTTCTCGCGAACGTGGAGGACGTGGCCGCGCACGAGCGGTTCTGGGCTGACGATCTCATCTATACCTCGTCCGATGGCAGCCGCTTCGGCAAGGCGTCCATTATCGAGGGCATGCGCGAAGCCAGCAGCGAGTCGGCCAGCCCGGCCTACGCCGCTCTCGACATCGACATTCGCATCCACGGTGATGCCGCGATCGTTGCGTTCCGGCTGGTGGCCGACGCCAGTGAGGCGGGCGCTGCGCGCGATGAGTATTTCAACACCGGCACCCTGCTCAGGCGCGAGGGGGAGTGGCGGGTGATTGCGTGGCAGGCCACGCGCATCCCGAAGAAACGCGACGAATCCCCCTGAGCCCTCAGGCGTTCGCCGGGGCGGGCAGGACGAAAAAATAAACGGCCACGAAATGGCAAGCGCTGCCGCCGAGCACGAACAGGTGAAAAATCGCGTGCCCGAACGGCAGGCGCGGAATACTGTAGAAGACGGCGCCCAGCGTGTAGGCGATGCCGCCAGCGATGAGCCATACCATGCCGTCGGCTGAAAACGCATCGACCAGCGGCCGAACCGCAAACATGATGACCCAGCCCATGAACAGGTACATCAGCGTCGAGACGAGATCGTAGCGGCCCGTAAAGTACAGCTTCAGCGTGATGCCTACCGCCGCCATACCCCAGGTGATGCCGAACAGTGTCCAGCCGACCGGCCCCTCAAGGGTAATGAGCGTGAACGGAGTATAGGTGCCGGCAATCAGGACATAAATTGCTGCATGGTCGAACGAGCGCAGTCGTGCGCGCCGGATCGCGTCCCGGCTGCTGTGATAGAACGTCGACGCAGCGTAAAGGACTACCAGGCTGCCGCCGAACACCGCGAAGCTCGCTACGTGCCAGGCATCCCCGTGACTGGCCGCGCGCTGTACCAGCAATGCCAGTGCGGCAATGCCGAGCAGGAGCCCGACCGCGTGTGAAATGATGTTCACCCATTCCTCGCCGGGAGGGTAGTGATGGCGCGGGCGTGGTGAGGTGTCGGGGGTCATGGCTGTACCCTGCCGTAGCCGCCTCGCCGGCGCAAGTGGCGGCCGCGGATCACGGGTGGCGCCGCCATTGTTGTGTAGGCTATGTGCCGACGCAGAAGCCGGGTTTGTCGAATGTCTGTCTTCAATAAATTGAAACGACGTAAGGTTTTCCGGGTGGCGGCCGCCGTGCTCATTGGCATGGGTTGCCTCGGCTTGTTCCGTCTGGCCGCGCCACCGACACCGCCTGCATCGTTTTCCCCGGTCGTTAGTACAACGGACGATGCATCGGGGGCCGTGCTCCCGTCCACCAATATGTCGGCCAATCCCGGCAGTGAGTATTTCTCCGACGGCCTCACCGAAACCCTGCTGAACCGTGCAGGTCTTGACGCGCTGAATCCGCAGCTGTACCCGCGCCTGGGCGACTCGTTGCTCGACAGCGAGCGCTACGAGGATGCACGCAAGGTGCTTCTTCGCTCGGCGGAACTGGCGCCTGACAATCCCGATCTCTGGGCGTCTCTCGGTGAACTGGAAAAAAAGTCGGGTAACGCCACCGGCTATGTCGAGAATTACCGTCGCGCGATCGAGCTCGATCCGGAGAACAGCGAGCTGCTGTCGAGGGTAGCCGATTACCTGTTTCGCTACGGTCTCATCGAGGAGGGTGATAGCTACCTTCGGCGTGCGGAGGCGATCGCGCCTCTGCACCCGATGACCCGGGCAAGCCGGTTGCAGCGCCGTTTCGCCGCCGGCGATCGGGAGCAGGCCGCGGTCGAGGCAAAGGCAATAATCGCGGAGGACGTGCCGGACCGGCACGGGGCCTATACGGTGGCCGTAACGGTTTTCGCCGACCTCAGCGTCGCAGCCGGGGATGCCGAATCGGCGTATTTGTTCCTCGAGAACAACGCGTCCGAGGTAAATCACCCGGAGCGCAGCGATGTGGGGCTCAAGTATCTGTCCGCGCAATCGGTGCTGTTCCCGCTCTGGTTCGCGGCCCTGCCCGATGATCAGGCATTGGAGAAACTATCCCAATGGGCAGAGAACCTGCGGACCCTCGGGTTTGACGAGAGCAATGCGCCACGCGCATTCGTTGACCTGAGCCTGCTCTCCGGCGACACCGACACGGCCGTCGCGATAGCCTCGGCCGAAATCTTTTCCCTTCCGGCAGCTGATTTCCCCGACTGGGAAGCCTGGCTCGCTCGGAGGCACATGGCCGGCTTTGCGACCGACCCGCGGCTCGCCTCGGCGCTGGCGCGCTACGCGGCTGAGAGCGCGACGCATCGCGAAGAACTTTCGGCCTGGTTCGCCCGCGTGCCCTCGGACTGACGGCTCAGAGTTCGCGTAAGGCCTGCGCGACCGGCAGTCGGGCTGCCCGGATGGCGGGGAAAAAGCCGCCGACGATACCGATGACCAGCGCGACATTCAGGCCCTGGACGAGCAGGTCCGGCGTTACCGCGAAATCGAATACCACCTGACTGAAACTCTGGCCGTTCAGTGTCGATACCTGAAAACCGTTGAAAACGAGATAGGCGAAAACGGCGCCGATCACACCGCCCGTGAGCGCCAGCAGGGTCGACTCGATGATCGTCGATACCATGACGGCGAAGGGCCCGAAGCCCAGCGCCCGCAATGTGGCGATCTCCTTCCCACGCACCGACACCGAAGAGTACATGGAATTGAGCGCACCAAAAATAGCGCCAATTGCCATGAGAATCGTAAGCGGATAGCCAACGAGCTTGATGAACTGGGTCATGCCGGAAGATTGCGTCGAGTAGTACTCGCGTTCCGTCATGACGTCGGGATCGATGCGCGGGTCCTCTTCCAGGTTTGTCCTGAGGGCATCGATGCTGTCCGGCGATTGGAGCCTGACGCGCACCGACTGGAACGAGTTGCCGCGGTTGTACGCTGCCTGCAATACGCGCACGTCAGTCCAGATCTCGGATTCGGACACGCTGCCGCCGGCATCGAAGATGCCGACCACATCCCATTCGGTCTGGCCGAAACGAATCGCCTGTCCCACGTTGAGACCTACAAACTCCTCGTGTGCGGAACGGCCGGCGACAATTTCGCGCTTGCCCGGTTCGAACATGCGGCCCTCGGTGATCCGGACATCGGGCCGGACTTCCAGTGCGCTTGCCAGCACACCTCGAAACGGCACGTTTGCATCCGAGTCGGTCCTCTGCATGCGGACGTCCGCGATGACATACAGCTCCGGCGACACGATCGGCTGGTCGCCGTCGCGCTGCACACCCGGCGCATTCTCAATGATGACTACCTGCTCATTCGAAAAGCCGCTGTTCATCTCCGACGTGGCGCCGCTACGCAGAACAATCGCCGTGTTTTCCGTACCGGCAGACATCATCGTTCGTTCGAAGCCCCTGGCCATCGACAGCACGGCAGCGAATACCAGAACGACCGCAGCGACTCCGATGATCGCGACCATCGAGGATCCCAGCCGCCGTGGCAGGTTGCGCAGGTTGAGAAACGTTATGGCAATAATCTGCTGGATGGTCTTCATGCTTTTCCTCAGGCGCGTGCCAGCGCATCGATGATCGACAGCCGCATGGCTTTGACTGCCGGGAAAATGCCGGCCAGGAAGCCGGCACCGATCATGATGGCGAGCGCAATCAGCACCGATTGGGGCGGAAGGTAGACACCCGGCAGCATGGCGCCCATCGCCGCCGCCATGCCTTTCACGAACACCCAGCCCAGGCCAAGCCCGAGCAAGCCACCGATCAGCATGATCAGAACAGATTCAGTCAGTACTACGCCAAGGACGGATCGATCGCTGAAACCGAGCGTCTTCATTACCGCCAGTTCGGAGATGCGCTCGCGCACCGACTGCGACATTGTGTTTCCCGCGACCAGGAGCAGCGTAAAGAATACCGCGCCGAGAATGAGTGTCACGATAAGCTGGATATTGCCGAACTGTTTGGCGAAGGATTGAGCGAATGCGGCTTCCGTGCTGGTTTCGGTTTCGCTGGGCGAGTTCGCGAACTGCGTGTCGATGACATTCGCCACGGTGACCGGGTCCGCTCCCGGGTCGATGCGCAGTATGTACCAGCCGATCGTTCCGGTGCCGAACTGCCGAGTTTCGTCGAAATAATCATAGTGCATCAGCATGAACGCACTCGAACCGCGTGGGTCGGAGCTCGAGAAAATGCCCTCGATGTCGAACTCCCAGTTCTGGCCCCCCTCCGAATTGGGCCAGATCGTCGAGATCAGCGGAATGCGGTCGCCGACCTTGATACCGTGTTGCTCGGCGATCTCGCGGCCGATCACCGCTCCGGTGCGGTTTTTCGCGAAGGCTTCGAGTTGTTCCGGCGGGATTTCGAGTTCCGGATACATGGCGAAGTACTCGTAGGGCTCGGTCGGGAACTGCGGGAACTGGTTGCGCGGTTCCTGGTAGTAACCGCCAAACCAGGAGGCATGCGTGACGGCGGCAACCCCCTCCGTTGCGGCAATCCGGTTCTCATAGGCGACGGGCAGCGGGTTGATCAGGGATATCTTATCGATCACGACCAGCCGATCCGCTGCAGCGACGTCCGCACCGGCCTTGAATGCATACGCAATCGCGGAGAGCAGGGCGAACAGCAGAAACGCCACGAGTACCGACAGGATCGTCAGGGACGTGCGGATCTTTTTCCGCCAGACATTCTTCCAGACGAGGCCAAGGTATTTCATGCGGCGGCTCGTTGTATCAGTGTGCCTTTGTCGCAGTGCAGGGTGCGTTTTGCATAGCCCGCCGCCTGCGCGTCGTGTGTCACCATCACGATCGTCTTGCTATGCGCACGATTCAGGATCTGCAGGAGCTTCAGGATCTCGTCCGCAGTCTCGCGATCGAGGTCACCCGTGGGCTCATCGCAAAGGAGCAATGCCGGATCCGATACTATGGCGCGGGCGATGGCCACACGCTGCTCCTGCCCGCCGGAAAGTTCACGTGGATAGTGGCGCGCACGATCCGCGAGCCCCACGATCTCGAGCGCGATTTTTGCCCGACGGGCACGTTCGGCGCCGTTGAAACTCGTGAGCAGCAACGGCAGTTCGACATTTTTCTGCGCCGTCAGGACCGGCAGCAGGTTGTAGAACTGAAAGATGAAGCCGACGTTGGTCGAGCGCCAACGGGACAACTGGCTGTTTGACATCGAAGAAAGCACCGCGTCGCCGACCCGCACGGTGCCGGAGGTCGGACGGTCGAGCCCGCCCAGGAGGTTCAGGAGCGTCGTCTTGCCGGACCCGGACGGGCCCATGACGGCCATAAAATCGCCGGCAGGTATCTCGAGGTCGAGCTGGTGCAGGACCTCGACCTTCTCCTTCCCTTTCTGGTACGTCCTGCTAACACCCTCGAGCTTCGCAAGTATGTCCGTCATTCCTCTCCCCTGTATGCAGCCAGTCTTATCTTCCGGTGCTGATCGCCTGGCCATTGGCCAGCGGTGATTCCGCAGTTCGGACGATGGTCTCGCCCGGCGCAAGTCCGGACACGACCAGGACCTGCGTGCGGTCGCGCGGCCCGCCGATCTCAACGCTCCGGCGCTCCGCTGCGCCATTCCTGACAATCCAGACATAGTCGCCGGCATCGTCCGCGTGCAAGGCAGCGCCCGCAACCAGTACGCCTTGCGTTTCCGGTTTCTCGTCCGCGGGCATTGCGCCAAGGAACGACACCTTGACACCCATATCCCGCAGAATGCGCGGGTCGCGCTCCAGCAGGCCCACGCGCACCCGCACTGTTGCTTTCTGCCGGTCCGCGGTGGGGATGATCGCCACCACCTCGGCCGGAATGCGCCAGTCCGGGTAGGCATCCAGTACAGCAGACACGGGTTGACCAGCCTCGACGCGCTGAATATACGCCTCGTTGACGTCGACTTCGATCTCGAGTGAATCGGTATCGATGATTGTGCAAATGCCGGTTCGGGTGAAACCCCCGCCCGCCGACACGGGCGAGATCATTTCGCCGGGTTGCGCGTTCTTCGTGACGACCATGCCGGCAAATGGGGCGCGTATGGTCATATTGGCGAGCGCGTCGCGCGCGAGTTCCACGTTGCGTTCCGCGACCTTGACGTTCTCTTCGCCGGTGTCGAGTCGTGCTTCGAGTTCGTCGAATGTGGCCTCCGCGGCATCGACACTCGCCTGGCTAGCGAGGTTGCGACTGGCGAGGTCCCGCGCGCGGTCGCGTTCGAGTTTCGCATTCCGGATCTGTGCGTGACTCTCCGCCAGCAACGCGCGGGCCGCCTCTACGCGGGACAGCGCGAGGTCGAGTTGCGCCTGCTCCGTTGAGTCGTCCAGCGTCGCGACGACCTGGCCTTCCTCCACACGCATCCCTTCCTCGACCAGCACCTCCTCGACTTTGCCGGTGATCTTTGACGAAACGGTCGCCTGCCGGCGCGCGACGACGTAGCCGGATGCGTCGAGTACACTGTTTGCAGCGGCCGCACTCGGTGGCCTGCGCGCAATGTCCGTTTCCACCGTCACTGCGCCGGCCGTGGGGCCTGCAAACAGCCACCAGGCAAACCCCATCAGCACGACCAGTACCGCCAATACCGGCAAGAGCCAGTGAGACTTCGATGACGGCGTTGCGTTGCGGTCTATCCTGAGTTCGTTGATTTGCTCGGACGGGTGGGCCATTTATTATCCTTCGACTACAAGCCTCCGGGTCGCGCGGCACATCCTAGCAAAAATCAGCGGACGCAGCCGCATTCCTTTAACGCACAAATTACAGTAGCTTATCTTGTATTCCTGCGGTTACGTGTCAGAATGCGGAGCTAATGACATCGTCGCCCGACAGCAGCGCGAACCGCGGCATCCGGACCCCAAGACCCCGCGCTGGTACGCGCACGCGTGGCAGTGTGGATTCACTTCAGACCCGGATCGCTGTCAACCTGCAGCAACTCGATGGCGCGCGGCGCGATGCACAGCTCGGCGAGATCGTCGCCGAAATGCCGGAGGCGGCCGGCGTCGATGCCGCCTTCCTGTGCCTGTTCAATGACGACGGGACTGGCATTGCTACGGTGCTGGCCAGTTGCCAGGGCTTCGCACCCTGCAGACCTGAGGTCCTGAAAGGCGAGAACCTCGGCGACTGGCCGTGGCTCATGCAGCGTTTCGTGGACGGTCGCGTGATCGAAGTTACGGACACGCTCGCTGTACCGGAGCGGGCGCGGCCGGAATTCGCGCGGCTGGCGGAGCTGCACATGGGTTCGCTGCTCGTGCTCGGCATCCCGATAGAGGCGACGGTCGCCGGCTACCTTGCCTTTGCGAACGAGCAGGCGGTCGACGCCTGGGACGCGAACCTGCACCTCCTTATTCATTTGTTCGGTGCTTCGCTAACGTCCGGACTGGAGCGACTGCGGGAAACGACCCTGTTGCGAGATCTCACCGAGCGCCATGAGCTCATTTCCCAGACGGCCAACGACGGGATCTGGGATTTTGACGGTCTCACGAAGCGCCTCACGCTGTCGCCGCGCTGGCGCCGGATGCTCGGCTATGACGTGAACGAAGAAGACCTGATGCTCGACTGGTATCACCTCGTGCATCCGGACGACATGGCCCGCGTGCAAGCACGCATGCGCGAGCACCTCGAAGGCAAGACGCCGTATTTCGAGTCGGTGCATCGAATGAAACACCAGGGCGGCGAATGGCGCTGGATGCAGAGCCGCGCGAAATCGGTGCAGGACCCGAACGGGCGGCTGCTCAGGCTGCTCGGTGTCGAAGTCGACATCACCGAGCGCAAGGTTTACGAGGACGCCTTGTTCCGTGAGAAGGAAAGCGCCCAGATTACGCTGCAGTCGATCGGCGACGGCGTGATCACGACGGATTCCGCGTGCAACGTCGAGTACGTCAATCCCGTGGCCGAGGACCTGACGGGCTGGAAAGTCGACGACGCCAGCGGCCGGCCCATCGACGAGATCTTCAGGGCTTTCCACGAGGAGACCTGCGAACCGCTGGAGAACCCCCTTGCCGTTTCGATCCGCCGTGACCGCGCGATTAAATCGGTGCGCCCGACATTGCTCATCCGGCGCGACGGCAACGAGTTGTACATCGAGAGCACGGCATCCCCGATCCGCGACGGCAAGGGCAACGTGACCGGTGGCGTGCTGGTGTTCCATGACGTCAGCGAGTCGCGCGAGCTTAACCGGCGGCTCAGCTACCATGCGAGCCACGACCTCCTGACCGGCCTCGTGAACCGTCGTGAGTTCGAGGAGCGGCTGGCGCGCGCACTGAAGAGCGCCCGGGCGCGCGAGACGTCTTACGCACTCCTGTACCTCGACCTCGACCAGTTCAAGATCGTGAACGATTCCTGCGGCCACAGCGCTGGCGATGCACTGCTCGGGCAGCTCGGTGCGCTGCTGAAGTCGAAGATCCGCTGGCGGGATACGCTGGCGCGCCTCGGCGGCGACGAGTTCGGCGTTCTGCTCGAAAGCTGCAGCCTCGACGAGGCTATGCAGACGGCCGAGACACTCCGGATCACGATCTGCGACTTCAAGTTCATGTGGGACGAGCGGGCCTTCCGCCTCGGGGTCAGCGTCGGCGTAGTCCCGATCACCGCGGATAACGAGGACGTGGCCGCGCTGCTGAGCGCCGCGGACAGTGCCTGCGCGGCGGCAAAGGAGGCGGGCCGAAACCGGATTCACAGCTTCCAGGAAAACGACATTGACCTGATGCGCCGGCGCCGTGAGATGCAGTGGGCGGCTCGCATCAACAACGCCCTCGAAGAGAACCGCTTCGAACTGTTCCGGCAAACGATCCAGCCGCTGCAAAAGAACGAAGAGGGTGCACACTACGAAATACTGCTGCGGATGCGCGACGAGAGCGGCGGTATTATTTCGCCCGGGCTCTTCATCGAGGCAGCGGAACGCTACGGCATCACGCCCAATATCGACCGATGGGTGATTCGCAGCGCGTTCCGCTGGCTGGTCTCTGAAGCGGATGAGCGCGAGCGCCTGAAGCTTTGTTCAATTAACCTCTCGGGACAAAGTCTCGGCGACGAGAAATTCCTTCCGTTCGTCATTGACCAGTTCCAGATGAGCGGTCTCGATGCGACCAAGATATGTTTTGAGATCACCGAGACCGCCGCGATCGCTTCCTATTCACAGGCCAACCGCTTCATCAACGCGCTGAAAGAACTCGGGTGCAAGTTCGCGCTGGACGACTTCGGCACGGGGCTCTCCTCATTCGGTTACCTCAAGCACTTCCCGGTGGACTACCTCAAAATCGATGGCAGCTTCGTCAAGGAGATACTGCATGATCCGATCGACCGCGAGATGGTACGTTCGATTAATGAAATCGGTCACCTTACGGGCAAACAGACGATTGCCGAGTTTGCGGAAAACGAAGAGATCATCACGATGCTCCGGGGGATGGGCATCGACTATGCACAGGGGTATGGCGTTTCCGAACCGAAGCGGGTGACACGCGCGGTTGCTTAATCCGGAACAATAACAACGACGCCGACCGCACTCGGCGGTGTAGTCGGGTGACGAGCCAGCCGACGACGAACAGTTGTCGCTGAGAGCTTTTGGATCGGTGATATGTCCCTCCCGGATCTCGTTGGGCGCAGAGGGTGTTCTTTGACGGGACGTGCTTTTCCCCTTTCGGCACTATTTTTCTTGCGGTAACCCGCTGATATATTATTGGTTTTAATCGGTAATAGCTCCGGAATCACACAAGGAGCGTGTCATGAAACCCGAATCGGAAGCCCGCCGGCGTTCGATCGACGCGCTGGAACAGGCAATTTGTCGCCTCTCGACGCGCAGGGATACGGCCTGTTACGAACAACTGGTACTGATCCGCGAATTCGATGAGCGGGCCGGCTGGCTCGCCTGGTCGTCACCGAGCTGCAGCGACTGGCTGGCCTGGCGTTGCGATATTTCCCTCAGTGCCGCACGAGAGAGAGTCCGGGTGGCGCATGCCTTGCTGGGATTGCCGAACATCTCCCAGGCTTTCGCGGAGGGCAGGCTGTCGTACACCAAGGTCCGGGCACAGATGCGGGTATCGCAGCTGCGGGACGAGGGCGAGCTGTTGCGTTTCGCACTTAAACACACGGCGATGCAGGTCGAGGAACGCTGCCGGGAACTGAAGTGCGGCACGGTCGCTTCGACCGGGGCGGCGAATAGTGTCCATGCAAGGCGCTACCTTTCACTGCGTCGCCATGCGGAACGCGGCACGGTGTCGATCACACTGGAAGTGTCCCTCGAGGAGGGCGAGCTCATCGAGAAGGCGTTGGAGGTGGCGCGAGACAATATGGCCAGGGAAGACGGGGAACTGGCCGGCGAGTCCTGGAGCGCCCAGCAGGCCGATGCACTGGTCGCGATGGCACGGGCTTATCTCGAGGGGGGACCGTCGGCGGAACACAGGCGACCGAACTACCAGGTGACGGTGCACGTCGACCGCTCGGCGCTCGTCGACGGGCGAGGCCGCTCCGGGCTGCCGATCGAATCGGTCCGGCGGATTGCCTGCGATGCCGAGACGGTAACGATCGTCGAGGACGAGAATGAACAGCCCTTATCCGTGGGCCGCACGACCCGCACGGTACCGAAGCGGCTCCACCAGGCGCTGTGGGCGAGAGACAAGGGTTGTACCTTCCCCGGCTGTCACCGCACCCTCTTTGTCGATGCGCACCACGTCAAACACTGGGTGCAGGGCGGCGAGACCAGCCTCGAGAATCTCCTGCTCCTGTGCACACGGCATCACCGGGCGGTGCATGAAGGGGGCTTTTCGATCCGCAGGGACTTCCAGGATCAATGGCGGTTCTTTCGCCCGGACGGGATTGCGGTACCGGAGTGCGGATACCTCGCAAGTGACGAGCGCGACCCACCAGCCGGCCTGCCGCTCGCCGCGCTGATTCGCTCCGTTTCAAACCCCTCCGCGAGGGGTACTTTACCGGAGCGGAAAACCCCGTCGTTCCTCGCCGAGGCAAGCGCGAGACCGGATGGCTAGCGTTGTATTTCCCGGGTGAAGGGCGGGTTACACCCGTAACGGAGCCCCTAACAACTCGCGGACATCTCGAATCGCCGGCCGGCGAGGGGCGGGCTTCGGCCAACAGCGGAATGTTGTGCGGGTGCGTTGTTGTAGGAGCGCCCCATGGGCGCGATCGCGCGCATGGCGCGCTCCTACTACCAGCCGAACGGCGTGCTCGGCGCGATCGCGCGCATGGCGCGCTCCTACTACACGCTTGCATCTCGGCTGGCATCGCGTTGCATCGGCTGCGTCGCCCGCAGCAAAGATCTGAAGCGCTGCAGGTTCTCTCGTGCGAATTCCCGTGCTTCCACTTCGTACCGGTTAAGGAAGTAGCCGTTCCTCTGGCATTCCCGCAGATAGCGAAAGCGATTCATGATCCCCGGATTCCATTGGCGCAGCACGTGGTAGTACTCGTGCAGTATCAGTTCGGGATCGTCCAGGAAAGCCTCGATGTCGCAGCCCAGGCAAATCCTATTCGGTCGCGTGGTGGCGCGCACTCGTCGACCGTGCAGGCGCACATACAGCGGCTGCACCCTGATGTCGACGTCGTCAACCGGCTCGTCGAATATGACGGCGAGCGCCCGCCGGATGTGCGCGGGAACCGGGTGCGCTTCGCGTCCAGGATCCAAACCGTGGCTCAATCCGACAGGTAGTACTCCACGGTCGAGACCACACGCACGTTCTTGACGTGGGGCGTGGTGCTGTCCCGGTCGGCGATCGAGAACTGTCCCTGTGCCGCGGATTTTATCTTGCCGAGTGTGCTGTCGGAGTCTTCGGCGAACTTTTCCGCAACGGCGCGGGCATTGATCGTCGACTCCTCGATCATTCCCGGTTTGATGTCGTTCAGCCCGCTATAGATGAATTGCACCTGGTTACCGAACTGCTCGCCACCCAGTGCGATGCCGTTCTTCCCGAGCTCTATCGCGTTTTGCATGGCGCGGCGCACCGTTTCGACATCCTTCGAGTACAGCGTCACGGTCGCGGTGGCTATATAACGGTATTCGATCGTGGCCGTGTCGCCCCAGGCCTGCGCATGCCGGTCAATCACACTCGGCGCGGCCGTCGAAACGTCAGCCCGGTCGAGCCCGTTTTCGGTCAGGAATCGAAGAATGATGGCATTCTTTTCCGCTATCGATTCGTACAGTTCCGTCAGATCATTCGCGGCGAGCTGGTATGTCAGCGGCCAGATGACGATGTCCGCGGGCACCTCCCGTTCCGCAAGCCCCTTGACCTGCACGGTCCGCTCATGCGCTTTGACGTCCAGTGCGGCGTTGCCGAGGATCAGGCCGAGCGCGGCAAGCCCGGCAAACAGGAAGCCGCCCAGGATGGCAGCAAAAGCTGTGGATGGCGCGTTCATACGGTCCTCGATGACGACCCCGGCATCGTCACTCGGCGGCCGGAACGCGTCAATAGATCACGATGGCTTGTGGCGTGCCGGGCCGGCCTCACCCGGTGTCCTGGCGACGCCGGATGAGGCGAATCCAGAAGACACATTCCAACACCAGGCCCACGGCGAGGAGCGCGAACATTCCGCCGGCGAAACCTGCGGCGTAGCACGCGCCTGCCGCGAGCAGGAATGCGAGGGTGACCAGGTGATAACGCATACGAAGCATCCCAAACTAGAAACGATCATTGCTGGCGACATTCAGGTTATTGATTTTCGACTTGCCGAGAAGTTTGAGCAGCAAGTTGCGGAAGGTCTTCAGAACCGGATACAGCACCCGGCTTACGGCCTTTGACCGGAATGCCCAGAAGGACAGCCGATTGAAAAAACCGCTGTTCGTGCCCATCCGCGCCAGCACATGAATCGCATCGGGGCCGTAATAGAGTTCGCTCCCGACTTTCACGACCATCCCCTGGTCGATGTCCAGGCCGCGCGCCGTAATCTCGTCCATGAGCGGCCCCCCGTCACGGGCATCAACCAGCTCGAGCCGCCCGACGGTGTCCCTGATTTGCACCAGGTTGCAGTAATAATCACAGGCCGGGCACTCCTTGTCGTAAACCACCAGAACGTCCGCAGGATCATCCATGGTCGATGCGGAAAAGCAGGGAGAGATCGGCGGCGGCGATGTTCTTGGTGATCGCGCCGCAGGAAATATAGTCGACACCGGTCTCGGCGATATCGCGCACGGTCTGCAGCGTGACGTTCCCGGACGCTTCCAGCTCTGCCGCCCTGTCGCCGTAGTGCCTGTTTAGCTCCACTGCCGCGCGGAGCTCCGCCAGTGCGAAGTTGTCGAGAAGGATACGCCGGGCACCCGCATCGAGCGCCGCCTCGAGTTCGGCTAGCGATTCCACTTCGATCTCGACAAGCGTGCCCGGTGCGAGGTCAAGCTTCGTCACGGCCTCGAGCGCCGCCGCGATCCCCCCGGCGCTCCGGATGTGGTTTTCCTTGATGAGGATGGCGTCATACAGGCCGATGCGATGATTGATGCCGCCTCCGACCCGTACGGCGTACTTCTGCGCCAGCCGAAGCCCCGGCAGGGTCTTCCGCGTATCGAGGATGCGTGTGCCGGTGCCGGCCACAGCCTCGACATAGGCCGCGGTGGCGGTCGCGGTGGCGGAGAGGGTCTGCAGGAAATTGAGCGCCGTGCGTTCGCCGGTCAGGAGTACGCGGGCATTACCGATGAGCTTGCAGATGACGTCGTGCTGCTCCGCATTCCGGCCGTCATCGATATACCAGTCGATGAGCACCTCGGGGTCGAGTTGGCGGAAAACCTCGTCGACCCAGGCGCTGCCCGCAACGACCAACGCGCCGCGAGCGATGATCGTGGCTCCTGCGAGCCGCCCGGCGTCGATGAGATCGGCCGTGAGGTCGCCGGCCCCGACATCCTCTGCCAGCGCGTCACGGACGTTCTGACGGATTGCGGCTCGCAGCGCGTCGTCACGTTTCATAAGGGACGCGCCGGCCCGCGCCCGCTGCGGGGCCGGCATTTCACCAGTTCTAGAAAATAAAGCCGTGATGCGCGCCGACCATGCTCATCACCATTGGGATCGAGAGCATCGTGTTCGTGCGCGAGGCAAGCAATGCCGTGGTTTTGGCCTTCGCGATTTCCTCGGGCGAGGCCTTCACGAGACCGAGAATCTTCTTCTGGTTCGGCCAGATGAGGCCCCAGACGTTGAAAAGCATGATCGTGCCGAGCCATGCGCCGATGCCGATTGTCAGGGCATAGGTATTCACCGGGTCGCTGTTCATGCCGAGCAGGAACGCATTGACGAACTGCCCGTTGTGCCCGAGCCACGCAGCGCCGGTCAGCCAGGTGACCAGGGCTCCCCACCGAAACCACCACAAGGCCCGGGGTGCGACGTATTTCGTGATGCCGGCGCCGCCGGGACCGCCTTCGTCGGCCGCCGCCGCGCCCAATGCTGGCACCTGGACGAAGTTGAAATAATAAAGGAGGCCGATCCAGGTGATGCCGGCCAGGACGTGCAGCCAGATAATCACGGACGCCGCGTCGGCCACCGTGTTGTCGCCGGTGACGAGTATGATGATCGCCGCGAGTATGAAACCGGCGATAATCGTACCGCCGACGGTCTTCAACGGATTCATGTTTGCATTCCCCTGGTTGTCACTGCTGTCGTCGATTTTCGACTTTATTGGTATCGGGCACCTGGGCGCCCGCGCTAGTATATACGATATGCAACGCGCACAGATTCAACGCCGGGATGACCCGGAACGCAATACGGGCGACGGGATCCGCCCGGAATCGCCCTGTATCGGCATTTGCGCGCTGGATGCGGCGGAGGTTTGCACCGGTTGCGGTCGAACGCTCGATGAAATTGCCTGCTGGAGCCGGATGACGCCGGCCGGGCAATGGGCGGTCGTCGGGCGCCTTCACGAGCGGAAGGCACGCCCTTGATGCCGCGAGCTCTGCTGCTGGTCCTTTGTACCGCCTTACTGCAAAGCGGCTGCGCCGCACTGATGATGGGCGGCGATGGAGGCTACAAGCCGCCGGCCGACTGCACGGCGGAGCAGCGCGATGCAGGGCTATGCAAAGCCCGCTGAGTACTTGAAAATGTCAGCCACCAACCCCATACGAGCACAATGACTGAACGGAAACACAACGTGGACGTAAACTCGAGAATTGATGAACAACTGAAGTCCAGCGACGTGTTGCTGTACATGAAAGGCACACCGGACTTCCCTCAGTGCGGCTTTTCGGGCCAGACCGTCGCCGCACTCAACGCCGTCGGCAAACCGTACGCCTTCGTAAATATCTTCGAGGATCCGGAGATCCGGGAGGGGCTGAAGGCCTATTCCAACTGGCCGACGTTCCCGCAGCTCTATGTCAACGGTGAACTTATCGGCGGCTGTGATATCGTGCTGGAGATGTATCACTCGGGTGAGCTGAAGAAGCTCATCGATGACGCCGTCGGTGACAAGGCCGGCATCGACTAGCCGCTTTTATGCGGGCAGGCTGGCTTCGAATACCGGCCGGAATCGGTTTACGATCAGGCAAAATACCTCGGCCGTCACCTCGGCGTCGTACGCGGCGGAGTGCGCGGCCGCCTCGTCGAAGGGAATTCCCGCAGCCTTCGCTGCGCGGGAGAGCACGGTCTGCCCGAACGCGACACCGCAGAGCGTGGCCGTGTCAAAGCAGCTGAACGGGTGAAACGGGTTGCGCTTGATACCGGCGCGGTGAATCGCTTCGTTCAAGAAGCCGAGGTCAAAATGGGCGTTGTGCCCGACGAGCACCGCTCTGCTGCAATTGTTGTCCCGAATCGCGCGCCGGACCTCGCGAAACAGCCGGCCCAGGGCATCGCGCTCATCCAGCGCAGGGCGAAGTGGGTGATCCGGATCGATGCCGTTTACCGCGAGAGAGGCTTGCTCGAGGTTTGCGCCCGCGAACGGCCGTACGTGGTGGCGTATCGTTTCACGCCGGACCAGCTCGCCGGAGTCGTCGAACCCGACGATAACGGCGCCGATCTCGAGCAATGCGTCCGTCTTGCAGTTGAAACCGCCGGTTTCGACGTCGATGACGACAGGCAGGAAGCCGCGAAACCGCTCCGCCATGCAGATTTCCCGGTCCAGGCAATCCACTACGTTGCCGGGCCGAGCAAGTGTTCGTCGAGCAGCAGAGCGAGTGTATAGCGTACGCCGAAGCCGGTCGCTTTCGTCGGTATGTGCCCGAGGCCGGCATCGTTGTCGCCGGCACTGAGGTCGATATGGATCCACGGAATGTCGGGGTCGACGAACTCGGCCAGGAAGCTGGCCGCAAGGATGTGATCGGCGGTAGCCTGCACGGCACATTGTTTCAAGTCTGCCACGTCGCTTTTCAGCTCCTCAAGAAACTCCTGACCCATCGGGAAGGGCCAGACACGCTCGCCTGAAGCCTGTCCATTCCGCTTCAGGCGCGGGTGCCAGTCCGGGCGATTCGTAAAAATGCCGCAGTAGCGCTTCGTGATTGCGTTGATACAGGCGCCCGTGAGGGTCGCGTAGTCGATCAGCAAACCCGGCCGGTCGCGGCTGGCGAGCACCAGCGTATCCGCGAGCGCCATCCGACCCTCGGCGTCGGTGTGAATCGCCTGGATGGTCTTGCCGTTTGCGGCGATGACGACATCACGTGATTTATAGGCTTCTGGGCCGATCCGGTTTTCGGTCACGGCGAGCCAGCAGTCGACTGCGACGGGCAACTGGAGCTCCGTGATTGCGAGCAACGTCCCCAACGCAACGGCGCTGCCCTGCATGTCGCCGTGCATGTCGAGCATGGATTGGAACGGCTTCAGGTTGATGCCGCCCGTGTCGAAGATGATACCTTTACCGACCAGGCTCAGGTCCGCGTTGGCAGTTTTCGAGCCCGGGCGATAACGGAGCCGCAGAATGCAGGCGCTGTCGTCGCCATTGCCCTGCGCTACGGCGAGAAACGCACCCGCGCCCCGTTCCGCGAGTTCCGCCGTCGAATAGCGTTTGAACTGCCAGCCGTGTTCTTTCGCCAGTGCGCGCACGATGTCGGCATACGCCGGCGCATCGAGCTTGTTCGGCGGCATGCTCGTCAACCAGCGGGCCAGGTTGTTGCCCCGGGCTTCCGCTTCGACGCGGGTCGTGTCGAGACGTTCCGCGAGCCCCAGCAATCTCACGGTCCTCGCTTGGGTTGCCCGGTTTGTACTCTTGTACGCCGGCATTGCAAATCCGGCAGCCAGTGCGGCAGCCAACGCGTTGCCGGCCACGCGGGCCGCGCGTTCTGCAGTGAACCCCGCGACGACGATCGCCATGCTCGTGCCTGACTCCGCGGCTGCCGCGGC
>JBGTLY010000123.1:0-2114 GCA_041743865.1 Woeseiaceae bacterium | reverse complement strand
GGCGGCAACCGCCTTCTCGTGCTGGACCTCAGAGAGCGCCGAGCGGTGCTCCTGGTATGAGAAGTAGATCGTGATTGCTCCCGACAGGAGGAGGGCGAGCGAAACCAGTAAAAGAATGAACAACAGGTACTTTCGAAACAGTCGGCCACGATGAGGGTGCGCCCCGTCGTCGTCCGCCCGGGCGGCGGTGTCCGGTGGCCGCTCGACGGTTGCCTGCATGCTCATCAGTGTGTCGATCGTGGGCCTCATTGAAAGACGGCTGGAAGCGCTGGATACCAGTATGCGCGGACATCGCGCGAGGTAACTTCGTGGTCCGGTTTTGGCGAACGCATTGGAGTTCTTTAACGCAGTCCTTCGGATTCGTGAAGCACATCAATCCGCTTCCGATGTAGTGTCGGTGCGGGTCGGAGAATGATCGGCGCGTGCTGCCGGCAAATCAAGGGGCAGATACGCACCGGGTTAGTAGGCACTTCCTATCGCCCTGACTCGACACACGGACTGCCTTTCTCCAGGACAACCGCGCGACTCCACCGTCATCAGACGGCGACCGGCTGCGCGAATTCCAGATCCTTGCAACTCCTGGAAGCGACCAGGTACTTCGGCGGGGGTCGAGGTGCTCGAATCGGCGTTCCGCGCTCCTCGCAGCCGAAATCCGGTTGTTTTGGACATCCCCGTTAAGCCCGGTGCCGGAGTTGGATAGACGCGCGCTTCGGCACGCGTCCTGCCTGCAGGGTGTCGCCATCAGCCAGCGGCAACCTACGCCGAGGTCACCAGGTTATGCGGCACTCCCTCATCGGCCTTCATCGCAATGATCAGATTCTGGGGAATACCCTCATCCGACTTGTGCTCGTACTGTGTGATGAGGTTCTGGGGAACTCCCTCGTCCGACTTCATCGCCGTTACGAGGTTATGGGGCACCCCTTCGTCGGCTTTCATCGCCGACACAGCGGCTTCGCTCGCCGGCTTCAGGCTCGTCGGATAGGAAGCGTAGGCGCCCGCGGCAAAGAGTGCGACGACGGCGGCGGCGATGATGGAGCGATTCGATTTCATGAAGATTCTCCCGGCAGGTGGTTGATCAGGTACGACGGTTCACACTCTACGGAGAGATTCCGCCGCTGAAAGTGCGTTCACGCACCGGAAACGTCAGCAGACGAACGAGATCCCCAGCGCTGATCTTGCACCGGCGATCTGCAAGTTGATCGGGCCGCAACCGATATGCCCATCTCCAGGCAGTGCGCAGCGGAGAAGGGTGGACATAGTCCGCAGTCCTCTCTGATGAATCGAAACCGTGGCGTCCCCGCAGTATCGGACTCGCTTCTTTCCGCGCCTTTTCCACTGGCACCCTACAGTCCCGTTCAAGATGACCCTGTCGGCTACGGAAAATATCTAGTCGAGCCTCTCAGACACTGTATGAATTGCCATGCCGGCAAGATCCTTCACGAGGTAACCGAAGAAGATCTGAGACAGCCGGCCGCGGGCCCTGAACCAAGAGGAAGGGCTGACCCCTGATCGACAGCGTGTCCGGTCAGTCGCGGACAATGTTCGCGATGGTGTTTCTAGTTTCCGGCTTCCTCGACATCACAGCGGGGGGCGCAGGCGAAGTTCCGGTTCGGGCGCCGATTTGAAACTTTGCGGCTCGGCGTCGCGCAGCACTATTTCAAGCCTCTGCAATTCGGAGAGCAGGGTGTCGAGAGAATCGGCTTCCGCCTGCGGGATCGGCTTGCCATCGATCGTGCCGCGGATCGGGCCGACACCAACAGCGCCCTGGATCGCTTCGCTCATCGGCACGCTGTGCACTCCCGCAGCCGCGCTCGCGGCCAGGTCCTCGAGGCGCTCGCGCAGGCCGCTGATCAGCAGTTGCAGACGCACCCAGCGATGCTCGCTCCATGCGCGCGACGGGCGGCCGCCGAGCTGGTCGGCAAATCGTTCGACGAACAGCCGCCCGGCTGAGGTGCCGTAACAATGCGCCATGCGCAGGATCTGCTTGCGGCCCATCCCGATGTTGAGCCCGCCTTCGCCCGGTTTCAGGTAAAGCCGTGCGACCCTGTTGCGCACGTGCGGCAGCCGGAAGCTGGTGCGGTCGCGCCAGTCAACAGCGCCGGTGGCGATGGCGC
>JBGTLY010000122.1:0-10348 GCA_041743865.1 Woeseiaceae bacterium | reverse complement strand
AGCGCCACGGCAATGCCCGCGGCCAGCGGTGTTTTCGTAAACGTTGGATTTCGCATTCTCGAGCCCCCCAGCCCACGGTATTGAGTGTTGCCGCAGCACGCGGCATTCGCCGTCTGCGGCGACGATCGACCCGTTGTCCTGCAGCGCGGAAAAAGCTGACAGCGCTGTCAGACCGATTTATAGTCCATGCTGACAGCGCTGTCAACTGTGCGCAGGCGGCCGGGGAAGCTAAACAGGGGAGCCAGAAATGATTGTAATAGCCGTCGGCAATTTGCCGTTCAATCAAACAGATAGAGCGTGTTCCGGCTGATGGCCAGAGCCACCATCAACGATGTCGCCGAACTCGCGGCCGTCTCGATAAAGACCGTGTCTCGCGTTGTCAACGGCGAGCCGAACGTGCATGCATCAACGCGCGCGAAGGTTCAACGGGCGATAGCAAAGCTCAACTACCGGCCGAATCCGTCAGCGCGGAACCTGGCCAGTGTGCGTGCCCGCCTCATCGGGCTCATCTACGACGACCCCAGCGCCTACCAGATTCCCTCTGCCGGTTACGTCATTCGCATGCAACAGGGCGCACTGCGCGCCTGCAAGGCGTCGAGCTATGAGCTCCTGATTCATCCCTGCAACTACCGCAGTCGCTCCGTTTGCGACGAGCTTCGAACCCTCATCGAGCAATTTCGTCCCGCGGGCATCGTCATTGCGGCACCCCTGTCGAACATGCCGAAGATCGTCAGCGCGGTGGCAGAGACAGGCACTCCGCTGGTTCGCCTGTCGCCCGGCGGCAAAGGCGGCGAGCACTATTCGGTGGCGACGACCGATCGCGAAGCGAGTGCCGAGATGACCCGCTATCTTGCCTCTCTGGGCCACACGCGAATTGCCTTCATCAAGGGTCATCGCAATCACAAGGCCGTCGCCGGACGCTGGCAAGGCTACCAGGAGGGCCTTATCGAAAGCGGTCTCGAACTCGCCGACGAACTCGTTGTCACCGGCGACAATTCCTTCGGCTCGGGCGAGACTTGCGGCATGCAGCTCCTGGATAGAGAGCACCGGCCGACCGCGATCTTCGCTGCAAACGACGATATGGCCGCGGGGGTCATCCGTGTCGCCGATCGTCTCGGCGTTCGCGTCCCCGACGAACTGTCAGTCGCCGGCTGTGATGACATCGCACTGGCGCAACAGGTCTATCCCGCGCTGACGACGATTCGCCAGCCGTTCGCAGAGATGGCGGAGTGCGCCGTGACTGCGCTTATCGGCCACTCGCGGCGGCGGCAAGATCTTGATGGCGACGAGACGATCGCCGCGACGCTTATCGTACGCGATTCAACCGGGCCGGCGTCAGAACCGTAGGAGCGGCCCATGGCCGCGAACCGTAGGAGCGCGCCACGCGCGCGAATGAGCACCGTGGGAGCGCGCCATGCGCGCGATGAATTGTGCGACGCGCGATCGGTTCGCGGCCATGGGCCGCTCCTACGAACCGAGGCAGGCGCCGGCATAGGCTTTTTGCACACCGGCATTGTCGAGCTGGCAGTCGTTGTCGTAGGTCACGCCGTCCGTGCCGCAGACGGGTGCATATTCCCGGGGGCAGTTGCGGCCGAGATCTTCGCACACCCCTGCGTACTCGATTCGTTTGCCGCGCCGCTCAGCCTGGCAGGCGTTGCCGTAGGTCATCCCGTCCGCACACACCGGTACGAACATCGAGGGGCACGGCCGCACATTGCAAATGCCGGGTGTGAAACTCGCGATACCGGCGGCCTCTGCGGTGCAGGCATTGTCATAGGTCTCGCCGTCACTGCCGCAGACCGGTGCAAACACCCTTGGGCAGTTTTCGAGGTCACAGGCACTTGCGCGCTGTACCGGGACGCGGCGGGCATCGGCCTCGCACCGGTTCACGTAGGTTCGTCCGTTCATGCCGCACACCGGTTCCTCGATAGCGGGGCAGCCCATGGCGGTACACGCCCCAAGCCCGGCGATCGGGACGCCGGACTTCTGCGCATAGCATTCGTTGATGTAAGTGTTGCCGTCTACGCCGCAGACGGGATCGAACGCCTCCGCGCAGATATCCTTGCCCTCGCCGGTGGGACACATGCCCGCGTGCTGAACCTCAACGCCGGCACTGCCCGCCACGCATGCGTTGCTGTAGGTCTGGCCGTCATCGCCGCAGACGGGTGCGTACTCTTCCTGGCACGCGTTTTCCCCGGCCTGGGCCAGGATCGTGGGGCGCCCCGACGTCCCGCGAACGTCGTCGCCGGCCGAGTATGCGCAAACACACGCCAATAGCGTGGCAAGTGCCGCGAAACGGAGCCTATCTGCGTTGAGCATGCGTGGGAACCCGGGACTCACTTCGCCGCGCTATGCATTACTCCGCGCTGCTTCAGACGGGTCAACGCCTCGATGAGCTGCAGGTCGGACTCGCGATCGACAGTACCCGAAAGACTCAGGTTCGGGTAGCCGGGGGTATCGTCGACAAATATGTCGGGCGTAATGCCGGTGTCGTGAATCGAGTCGCCGGACGGCGTGTAGTAGCGTGAGGTCGTGAGCTTGATGGCGCGGCCCTTCGACAAGGGCATAACGGTCTGCACGAGCCCCTTGCCGAAGGTGCCCGTGCCGACGATGAGCGCGCGACCGTGATCCTGCAGCGCGCCGGCGACGATCTCGGACGCAGAGGCTGAACCGCGGTTGACGAGAACCATGATGTCGGCCCCGTCGAGGATATCGCCGCGATGGGCCGCCCGTTCGAACCGGGATTCGGTCGAGCGGCCGTCCGCCGACACGATGACCCCCGTGTCGAGAAACAGGTCTGCCACATCGACGGCGGCGTCGAGCACCCCGCCGGGATTGTTTCGGAGATCGAGTACGAGTCCGGCCAGCATGCCCCGGTTTTCGTCAGCGAGCCGGTCTACGGCCCGGCCGAGTTCCCGGGCGGTCGTTTCACTGAACTGGTTGAGGCGAATATACCCGTAAGCGGGCTGCATAAGCTCCGCGTGCACGCTGGCGACGCGTACGAGTTCGCGGCGCATGACGTGTTCGATGGATTCGTCGTCACGCAACACGGTCACGGTGACCCGGGAGCCTGGCAGGCCCCGCATGCGGTGTATGGTTTCCTGCAGGTTGTCCTGCATGACGGCGAGCCCGTCGACGGCCACGATACGGTCGCCGCTCTGGATCCCGGACCGGGCAGCCGGTGAGCCCGCGATCGGCGTAATGACGAGCACCTCGCCGTCGACGTCGCCGACTTCGATACCGACACCCGTGTAGCTGCCGGTCGTGCTGATGCGAATGTCCCGGTATTCCTCGGCATCGAGATATTCAGAATGGGCATCCAGGTCCCTGACCATGCCGCGGATCGCGCTCTCGAGCAGGGCCGCATCGTCGATCGGCTCCACGTAATCGCGCTTCACGCGTTCCATGACTTCAGCGAACAGGCGCGCCTGTTCCCAGGCGAGATCGGGCTCGCCCTGAGGGACCTCGCGCTCCGCCATGAGGCCACCGCCAAAACTCAGGCTGAGCCCCAGGACGACGCCGATGATGATGACCAGTACCGCCCTTGTTTTCAGTGTCATGCCTCTCTCCGGACCCGTCCGACGATAGCACAGCACCCGGTGAGCGCCTACCGACCGACCGCCGGATTTTGACCGCGAATCCCCAGGAAAAGTGCCGTTATGACAAGCGATTAGCCGGGCCCGGTCCCGGGCTGCCGGGTCACCCACTGGCGCGGGTTTTGCGGTGACTTGCCCTTGCGGATCTCGAAGTACAGCGATGCCTGCTTCTGCCCGCCGCTGTCGCCGACGGTAGCAATCGCATCGCCCGGCGCAACCCAGTCACCCGCATCCTTCAGGATGCTTTCATTGTAGCCGTAGAGACTCAGGTAGCCGTCGCCGTGGTCGACGATCACGAGCAGGCCCATGCCTGCGAGCCAGTCGGCAAAGACGACGCGGCCATGATACACGGCACGCACTTCGCGCCCGCGCGGCGCGACGAGGACGACGCCGTTCCATTTCATTTTGCCATCGACCCGGGGCTGACCGAAGTCGTGCAACAGGCTGCCTGCGACCGGCCAGGTCAGGCGGCCCTTGTGCTCGGCAAACGGGTCCTCGGAGCTGATCGGGTAATCCGAGAGGATGCTGGTTAGCTCGGCGATGAGGCGGCCGAGGTCTTTTTCCTCGGCCGCAAGCCGATCGAGTTCCTGGCCCTCGTCGCTGAGCCGCTGCCGCAGTGTTGCGAGCAATTGCTGCCGCGCCGCCTGCGACTCGCCCAGGCGTTCGAGCTCTACTTCGCGTTCGGAGGCGATACGGCGGAGCCGTGCCTCTTCCGCCGCGACCTCGGCGCGCAGCGATGCAAGTTCCTGGATGCGCCCGCTGACCGACCTGATGTTGTCGCTGCGGTAGTCATTGAGGTAGGCGTAGTAGGCCATCAGGCGTCCGAGCGTCGCTGGGTCGCGCTGGTTCAACAGCAATTTCAGGCGTTCCTGGTCGCCGCTCATATACGCAGCCCGCAATTGCGCGGCGAGCTCTCCCGTTTCGGCTTCGAGTTCCGCCTCGCCGCGGGCGATGTCCAGATCGAGCGCAGCCCGACGCTTCTCGGTGAACGCCTGTTCGCGCTCCAGGGCGTCGAGCGCCTGGCGCTGTTCGGCAATCGCCACTTCAGCCGCCTGCAGCTCGCCTGTCAGTCGATCCCGGTCGCGGGCCGCTTCGTCCATGCTCTCCTTGAGATTGCTGATCTTCTCGCGCACATCCTCGAGTTCCTGCTCCTTGATGCGCGTGAGTTGCTCCTCGTCGGCCAGTGCCATGGCGGGCAGGGCCGACAGAGATGCGATGAGCAGGAGGCGGGCGGGATTCATGGGCGGAGAGTATTGCTATAATGCCGGCTTTTCCACAGGCGCGCGCCCGCGCGACAGATACCGAACGATGGACAAAATCGTCGAATTTACCGGCAATCACCTGTTGCTGGTGCTTGCCCTCGTGGCCAGCTTCCTGCTCGTGCTGTTTGTCGAAGTCAGGCGCAAGGCGAGTGGCGTGTTGTCGATCGGCCCGGCTGACGCCGTTGCCCTGATAAACAAGGACGCCATGGTGCTCGACCTGCGGTCGGTGGATGCCTACAACCGAGGTCATATCGTCAATGCGCGCAACCTGCCTTTCGACGAACTCGATGCCAGGCTGCCGAAGCTCGGTGACCTTAGCGGTCGGACCGTCGTGACAGTCTGCGACGCGGGTATGAATTCAGCCAAGGCGGCACAAAAGCTCAGGCAGGCCGGCATCGAGCACGCGTACGGTCTCAAGGGCGGTATGACCGGCTGGTCCCAGGACGGCATGCCTGTCGTGACCGGCAAGAAGACAGCGACAAAGGCGCGAAAGAACAAGGGCTGACACCAGTGGCCGGCATCAGGATCTACGGCACGACCACATGCGGATGGTGCATGGCGGCGCGCATGCTGCTGAAGCGGAAGGGGCTCGATTTCGAGGATATCCTCGTCAGCGACCCGGCAAGCCGCGCGGAGATGGAACGACTCAGCGGAAAACGCACCGTGCCGCAAATTTTTGTCGGCGAACGCTCGATCGGAGGCTATGACGAGCTCCTCGCCCTCGACAAGAGCGGTGAACTGGATCGAGTTATTTCCCAGGGCTGACGCCCGGGCGAATCTTTTTTTGTTTTTTTTGGAGTCAGGAAGAAACCTAATGGCGGAAGAAAAAAAAGCCGGTGCCGACAGGCGTATGGCGATACTGAAGATTTATCTCAAGGATTTTTCGTTCGAGTCCCCCTTGGCGCCGGGCGTATTTCGCACCGAGGACTGGAAGCCGAACATCAACCTTAACCTCCGCAGTTCTCATAGCGCGCTGGAGGGCAACCTGCACGAGGTCGTGCTGACCGTGACCCTCGAGGCGAAGGAAAAGGACTCGGACAAGACGCTGTTCCTGACGGAGCTGCACCAGGGCGGCCTGTTTGAGATCGTCGGCTATGCAAGGGAAGAAATGGGCGCGCTGATCGGCAGCTTATGCCCGAATATCCTGTTTCCCTACGCGCGCGAGTCCGTCGCGAGCATCATTCAGAGAGGCGGCTTTCCCGAGTTCGTCCTGCAACCGATCAACTTTGATGCACTTTACCTTCAGCAGCTGCAGGCGCAAAAAGCGCAGGCCGGCGGCGCGGTCGCGGAGAGTCACTGATCACGAGCGCTCCGGGAAGCGGGGACGGCGGGGCGGCGGAAGCGCAGTCCCTGCCAGCTCCGCTCGCCGTGATCGGGGCCGGCTCCTGGGGCACCGCGCTTGCGCTTCAATTCGCGCGCAGTGGCCGGGAGGTTCGTCTTTGGGGCCGCGACTCCGCCCAGGTCGAAACCATGGCCAGGGCGCGAATGAACACGCGCTACCTCCCCGGTGCCGGTTTCCCCGACAACGTGCTTGCCCTGTCCGACCTGGGCGCCTGCCTCGACAGCGTGCGGGACGTGCTCGTCTCCGTTCCGAGTCACGCCCTGCGCGAGACGCTCACGGCAATCAAAGCCTTCCTGGCGGACGACGCCCGTGTCTGCTGGGCGAGCAAGGGATTCGAGCTCGAAACCGGGAAACTACCGCACCAGGTGGCGCGAGACGTGTTGGGCGACGACCGCCCGATGGCCGTACTGTCGGGTCCGACGTTTGCGAAGGAGGTCGGTGCGGGACTTCCGACCGCTATGACGATCGCTGCGAACGAGCCGGCCTTTGCTGATGAGCTGGCGGCCAATCTCTCCGGTGACAACTTCCGCGCCTACACCTCGGGCGACATCGTCGGCGTCGAGGTCGGCGGTGCCGTAAAAAACGTCCTCGCGATCGGCGCCGGCATATCGGACGGTCTCGACTTCGGCGCAAATTCGCGCGTCGCCCTCGTCACGCGCGGCCTCGTCGAGATGACGCGCCTGGGTGTCTCGCTCGGCGCTAAAAAGGAAACATTCATGGGGCTGGCCGGTATGGGCGACCTCGTGCTTACGTGCACTGACGACCAGTCACGGAATCGTCGCATGGGTCTCGCCCTTGCGAGCGGCAAGTCCGTGGCCGAGGCGACGGCCGAAATCAAGCAGGTCGTCGAAGGCGTGAAGGCCGCCAAGGCGGTGCACGACGTTGCGCAGAAACTCGGCATCGAGATGCCCATCTGCCACCAGGTGTACCGGATACTTTATGAGGGTGTCGCACCGATCGAGGCCGTCGGCATGCTCATGCGCCGGCAAATAGGACCGGAGCACTGCTGAGCGACAGTCGTATTGCGTATTGGCCTGTCGTGAGCTAAAAAAATAATGTTTCTACACGGGGAGACACAGTATGAACAGGCGGCATTTTTGCAGGACCTCGCTGGCAGCCGGCGTCATGGCGGCCTCTTTTCCGATGCTCGGCGCTTGCGCGAAGAAAGCGGAGGCGGGCATTCCCGCGGTATCACTCGATGGAAACGCCATCGAAATCGAAAAGGCTGCGGTCAATGAGCTCATCGAGGCCGTCTCCGGCGACGTGATGCTCGCGGATCACGCCGGCTACGAGTCGGCCCGCAAGATCTGGAACGGCATGCACGACAAGTACCCCGCCGTGATCGTCCAGCCGACGGGCACCGGGGATGTCGTCAAAGCGGTGGAATTCGCTCGCGACAACAACCTGCTGCTTGCAGTCAAGGGCGGCGGCCACAGCTGGCCAGGCAAGTCCACGGTCGACGGCGGGCTCATGATCGATCTCGGCAAGATGAACGCGGTCGACGTCGACCGCGAGGCAATGAAGGCGCGTGCGGGCGGCGGCGCGCTGCTGAATAACCTCGATACGGCGGCTCTGGAGAAAGGCCTGGTTACGACGGCCGGTGTCGTCTCGCATACCGGCGTCGGCGGCTACACGCTGGGTGGCGGGTTTGGCCGGCTGAACCGCAAGTTCGGCCTCACGATCGACAACCTGCTCGGCGCGGAGATCGTCACCGCCGACGGACAGGTGCGTTACGTCAGTGCAGAGGAGGAGCCCGAGTTGTTCTGGGCGCTCCGGGGCGGTGGCGGCAATTTCGGGGTGGTCACCGGCTTCGACTACCGGCTGCATCCCTTCGACCGCAATGTCCTGTCGGGAATGATCGTCTGGCCCGTCGCGCAGGCGCGCGACGTCCTCGAGTTTTATGGGGAGTGGTCCGAGAGCATATCGAATGATCTCTACGTGGGGCCCGCCATGATGACCATGCCCGATGGCACCAGTGTCATCGCAATGGAAGTGGTGTATGCGGGTGATCCCGCTCTGGGTGAAAAAGAGATGGCGCCCTTGCGCACGATCGGCAAGCCCATGGATGACGGCATCAGGATGCAGGACTACATGGTCATGCAGACGCAGGAAGATGCCACGTTCGCGCACGGGATTCGCTCTTACGCCAAGAATGGCATGGTGAAGGCTATCTCGCCGGAGCTCGTGAACCAGTTGCTCGACTCGTTCCGGCCGGATCCGCGTCTCGCGTTTTTCACACACACGGCAGGCGGTGTCGTGAAAGATACAGGCGAGCTCGACACGGCGTTTCCCCACCGGAATGCCGAGACGATGATCATCGTCGCCGGGGGCTGGATGGATCCGGAGGACGACGAGTCGGCAATAGCCTCGGCACGCGAATGGTTCTCCGAACTGGAACCGCACACGGGCGGCTACTACGACAATATCGAGTTCGAGGGCGCGGACTCGGTGTCGAGGAATTACGGCCCGAACTTCAAGCGGCTCCAGTCGATCAAGTCGCAGTACGATCCGGGCAACCTGTTCCGGATGAACAGCAACATACCGCCGGCCTAGATTTGCGGGCTAGCGTCCGCCCTCGAAAGCCTGCTGGCGCCAGGCTTCGTAGAGGAGCACGGCGGCGGCATTCGACAGGTTGAGGCTGCGGTTGCCCGGTCTCATCGGCAACCGCAGCCTGTGTTCGGGTGGCCGCGCATCCAAAACCTCCTGCGGCAGTCCCCGCGTCTCCGGCCCGAACAGGAATGCGTCACCGGGCCGGTACCGCGGGACGTCATAGCGAATCTGTCCCCGCGTACTGAGTGCGAAGACTCGCGGCCGGCCGAGTTCCGCCAGGCAGTCCTCCAGCGAGGGATACGTCTTGAGCGCCGCATATTCCCGGTAGTCCAGCCCGGCCCTCTTCAGCCTGGCATCATCGAGTTCGAAGCCGAGCGGTTCTATGAGATGCAGCGCCGCGCCGGTGTTGGCACAGAGGCGAATGATATTGCCAGTATTTGGCGGAATTTCGGGTTCGAAGAGGATCAGTGCGAACATGGTGCGTCTATTCTATTCGCAATCACCCGGTTAGAATCGCGGACCCATGACGGCGCCCGATCCCTCCCTCCCGAACGAGCTGCTGCAAACAGAACTTTGCGGCGTATCAATGGCGTCACCGATCGTCCTGCTGTCGGGCTGCGTGGGATTCGGCGAGGAGTACACCCGCGTCGAGGGTTATTCCAATAACGACGTCGGTGCCGTTGTTCTCAAGGGCACGACGGGCGATGCGCGGCTCGGCAACCCGCCGCACCGGGTCTATGAGACACCGATGGGTATGCTGAATGCCATCGGTCTGCAGAATCCCGGTGTGGACGCAGTCATCGACAGGATACTGCCCGGCCTAGATTTTCGAGAGACACGTTTTTTTGCGAATGTCTCCGGGTCGACCATCGAGGAGTATGAGCGGGTGACGCGGCGTTTTGACGATTCGCCCATCGACGCCATCGAGATCAATATTTCCTGCCCGAACGTCAAGGAAGGCGGTGTGCAGTTCGGCAATGACCCGGAGATGTCCGCGCGCGTGGTTGCTGCCTGCCGGGCCGTGACGTCCAAGCCGATCTTCACCAAGCTGTCGCCGAACCAGACGGATATCCGGGAGAATGCGAGACGCTGCATCGAGGCAGGCACCGACGGGTTCGCCGTGATCAACACGGTGACGGGCATGGCGATAGACATCCGCACACGCACGCCGGTGATCGGCAATCGCCAGGGCGGCCTTTCCGGTCCCGCGATCAAACCGATCGCGCTGCTCAAGGTTGCGCAGGTCTACGAGGTGGCGAAGGCACACGGCGTCCCGATCATCGGACAGGGCGGTATCCGTGACGCCGATGACGCGATCGAGTTCATCATCGCCGGTGCATCGGCGGTCGGCGTTGGCACGGCGTTGTTCTACGATCCCCTGGTCTGCCGGAAAATCAACGCCGGTATCGCCGCGTACCTGCTCGAGCACCGGTTCACGTCCGTCCGCGAACTGGTCGGCACCCTCGCAGCGTAAAAGCCCGCTTCGGGCGGCGTCCCTAAGCAAGGCTTGCCGCCCTCCCGTCGGGTCTGTCGCACGGCAGCCGGGCGAGAGGCCTGTTCTCGCGAATGGCTCGCTCGGCTTCGCCTCGCTGTGCTTA